>NZ_JBEPJY010000006.1:0-231738 GCF_040327975.1 Geobacillus sp. G4 | reverse complement strand
CGATGGCATCTTGTTGGCTTATTCCTTGGTCACACTAGGGCTGGTTGAGCGCTGACGCTCAACTAGCACCACGGGTTAACTAAGAGAATCATAAAATAGAATAATTCCTACCCCGCCCTTCAATCTGATCCTTGTATCCGATCAGTGTGTTCTTCATGGTATTCGGATAGCCTGCCTTGAGTCTAAGCTCTTTTAGAGGCATCGCTGGATTCTCAATCATGATCTTTTGAATTCGTATTATTTCTTGTGAATCATATGCTGCTTTATAAGCCCATACATAAATTCATTTTGTGTTGATTAAAACATGTTTATACCTTACAATCATAAAAAGAAGGTGTTGTTTTCCCCGCCACCGTCGGGCAGGGCTGAGCTGTCTTTTTATTTTGACGTGAACGTTTGTCCTGTCCCTTTCCCTATGCTATTTGATCTTGATTTGATTCTGCCGCAATCATACTGAAAAACACATAATTTGTCAATAAAATACATACTATTCTCAAAGATTCTCCGAAGGCTCTTTTCTTTCTGCAAATCTCTGACACATAAGCATAAAAACAGGTAATTGAGCGCTCTAGTTTCCTTTCAACGAATCTTTCCCTTTTGATCCACAACAAGTCTAAGAAAGAATCCCTGGATATGAATATAAAAAAGCAGCTTGCCCCTTAAACGGACAAGCTGCTTTTTTTGTTGGTTAAACTGTGACCGACTCTTTGGCTTGTTTCAAATGAATGTCAAAGCGGTCGGCGTTCATCACTTTCACCCATGCGTTGATAAAGTCGCGGACGAATTTTTCGCGGTTGTCGTCTTGGGCGTAAAATTCGGCGTACGAACGAAGGATCGAGTTGGCTCCGAAAATCAGGTCGACCCGGGTGGCCGTCCACCGCACTTCGCCTGTTTGCCGGTCGCGGATTTCATAAATGCCGCCTTCAGTCGGCACCCATTCGTAGTTCATGTCCACCAAGTTGACAAAGAAGTCGTTCGTCAGCACCCCGATGCGGTCGGTGAAGACGCCGTGCGGCAGATCGCGGTAGTTGGCGCCCAACACCCGCAAGCCGCCGACAAGCACGGTCATTTCTGGAGCGGTCAATCCAAGAAGCTGCGCTTTGTCGATGAGCAGCTCTTCCGGACCGACGCTGTACTCTTTCTTTTGATAGTTGCGGAAGCCATCGGCGAACGGTTCGAGCACCGCAAAGCTCTGGACATCGGTTTGCTCTTGCGTCGCATCGCCCCGTCCCGGAATAAACGGCACTTTGACATCAAAACCAGCGTCGCGCGCCGCCTTTTCGACCGCTGCGCTGCCGCCAAGAACGATGAGATCGGCGATGCTGACTTTCTTCGGCAGCTCGCGCTGGATGTCTTCATAGACGGAAAGCACTTTAGCGAGCCGCTCTGGTTCGTTCACTTCCCAATCTTTTTGCGGCGCAAGGCGGATGCGGGCGCCGTTGGCTCCACCCCGTTTATCGGAGTTGCGGAACGTGCTGGCTGAAGCCCAAGCGGTTTTGACGAGTTCGCTGACGGTCAGGCCCGAGTTCAAAATTTTCGCTTTGATTTCTTCGATTTCGGCATCGCTCAATTCATAGTCGACCGTCGGAATCGGGTCTTGCCAGATGAAGTCTTCTTTCGGCACTTCTGGACCTAAGTATCTCGTTTTCGGCCCCATATCGCGATGCGTCAGTTTGAACCAGGCACGGGCGAACGCATCCGCAAACTCTTCAGGATTTTCATAGAAACGGCGGGCGATTTTTTCATATTCCGGGTCAAAACGCAACGCTAAATCTGTCGTCATCATCATCGGCGGCACTTTGACATTAGGGTCTTCTGCATCAGGCGCTAAATCTTCTTCTCTCAGATTTACCGCTTCCCATTGATAGGCCCCAGCGGGACTCTTGGTCAGCTTCCATTCATATTCGAAGAGCAATCGGAAATAACTGTTGTCCCACTGCGTCGGCGTCGGCGTCCATGCGCCTTCGATGCCGCTCGTAATCGTGTCGCGGCCTTTCCCTTTTCCGTATGAGCTGATCCATCCCAATCCTTGCGCTTCAATCGGGGCGGCTTCCGGTTCGGGCCCGACGTGCGAGGCAGGGCCTGCGCCGTGCGCCTTGCCGAATGTGTGGCCACCCGCAATTAAAGCGACCGTTTCTTCGTCGTTCATTCCCATGCGGCGAAACGTTTCGCGAATATCGCGCGCCGCAGCAACCGGATCCGGCTTGCCGTCAGGGCCTTCCGGGTTGACGTAAATGAGCCCCATCTGCACAGCCGCAAGCGGATTCTCAAGTTCGCGATCCCCGCTGTAGCGTTCCGAAGCGAGCCACTCTTTTTCCGCGCCCCAATAAATGTCTTCTTCCGGATGCCAGACATCTTCCCGGCCGCCGCCAAAGCCGATCGTTTTGCCGCCCATCGATTCGATGGCGACATTGCCGGCCAAAATCATCAAGTCAGCCCAAGAAATTTTGTTGCCGTATTTTTTCTTGATCGGCCACAGCAACCGCCGCGCTTTATCCAAGTTGGCGTTATCCGGCCAGCTGTTTAACGGGGCAAAGCGCTGCGTGCCGGTCGAACCGCCGCCGCGGCCGTCGCCGATGCGGTACGTTCCCGCCGAATGCCACGCCATGCGGATGAACAGCGGGCCGTAATGGCCATAATCGGCCGGCCACCAATCTTGGCTTTCTGTCATCAGTTTGCGCAAATCTTCTTTGAGCGCCCAATAGTCGAGTTTTTGAAACTCCTCGGCATAATTGAACTCTTCATCATGAGGATTTGTTTTTCGGTCGTGTTGATGGAGAATGCTTAAGTTCAGCTGGTTCGGCCACCAGTCTTTATTGGTTGTTCGATTTGAGTTGTAGCTTGTGACGCTGCCGTGATACGGGCATTTGGAAGTGTTGTGTTGGTTTTGGTTTTTCATTTCCTCTTCCCCTTTCCATATTCAAATATCACCATTATCTTTTCTAGTTGCTTTTTCTGCCAACTAGAATTGATAATGATTCGTACATTAAAATTATAATAAATTAATATTTAGTAGTAAAGGATAAAAAATATTTTTTACATACAATATTTGTTTGCGGCTGGCGCTTGGCCAACGAAAAAGGAGAAGAGGTCAAATAAGCATGGAAACGGGTTCATTTCATAAAAAGGAGGATATACAACTGCTATGACAGCAACCAGTCCATCCATCCATGGGTTCGCTTTTGCGAAACCGCTTTATTCAAACGATTATGACGGCCGGGTTATTCATTCAAATCGACATTTGGATTCGCAACTTTGCGATTTTATTCATTCGGTCCATAAAAATCAGGAAAATGGCAAATAAGAGTTGGCACTCCTCTCTGATGCGCTTCTATAAGCATCCTATTCAGCTGCAAGCGAATTTTTCCTTTCTTGGTATGGGGGTTTTTCGGCGTATCCTCTGTTACCTTTCTCCCTGGGCTGCGCCCATAAACATAAATGTTGTCGACGAACACAACCTTTGCCCCATTCCCTTCCAAATGCGGCACGAGATCAGCCTGCCGCCTTTTTTTGTTAAAGCGCTCTTTTCAGGTTAGAATCAACGACCATCACTTTTTATTTACATATAACACGGGCTTTGTACTCTAACATCTGACGGAGTTGATGGAAAGATCATGCCACTGTTTCATATCGGTCATGGATGCGCACAAGCCCCGTTTTTTCACGCCTTTTTTGATTCAGACGAAGCTTCGATGCGTCCTTCTTAACGTATGGACAGAATACATGAACAGGCATATGACCTGCCGAGACATTTGCCTCTTGTTTTACTGCACTTTTCCTTTGTCAGCTCATATTCATGCAGGCTCTATTGCTTTCTGGGAAATATTGGTGATCCAATGCACGGAATAACCCCGCCGCCTTTCTTCCGTGCATCCATTTCCCTTTTGGACGATCATCTATGGCGAACAAATGCGGATTTTGCAGAAATTGCACGAATAGCACAGGACAAGATGATTTTAGGACACATATATATACAGTACAAACAAGCTATATAGACATATATAGACAATGGAAAGAGATGAACGAAACAAAAGAAATCGGTCTTGATCATGCATCCAAGCTAAAAGTAATTAACCTGATTTCTTTTAAAGCGTGGTGCCAAAAGGCTGACGTCCCGTTGCTCGTCATACCCCCCTCTTACATCATGGATGATTACACCATTTTATAGAAAAATAGTTATTAATCTTAATCATTTTTTTAAACATTATCATTTAATACAGTAGTACCAAATCTAAACTAGGAAAGGATGATAGACGAATGGTTTGTGTGTGCAATGGTGGATTGTTTCCCCAATTGTTCTTTACGCAGTCTTCAACGGATTTGCCCATTACCATTCCTCTGACCGGAACTGCCGTCACGGAAGTGCTTCGTTTGCAGCCGATTACGACCCTCAGCGGCGACCGCGTCAAGCTCGATTCGATGGTTGAGTTGGAACTGGCTGTTTTAGCCCTTCTATCCGGCGCTACTTTGACAGGGATCACCTATAGGCTGGAACGGTCAACAAACGGAGGAGCTTTTGTCCCAATTGCGTCACTTGATGTCGAATCCCTTCTACCCGTACTCTCACTCGCTGCGAATACAACACTTTTCCCGAACTTGACATGGGTCGACGCACCGGGCGTAGGGACGCATGTCTATCGCATTGTCATTGAAACGAACGGTGGGATTTTATCCACCTTGCTAAGCGGCATCACAGCAGAAACTCGCGCCTTGAACGCTCTTGTTGTTCGCAGCGTATAACCCGGCAAAACCGGCTCAGCGAAAGGCGATTGCCCTCTGAGCCGGTTGTTTTTGCTTTATGGCGCGTAGGTCTTCAGGCTGTCAAGCATGGACGACAATATGGTTCAATGCTCGCACTCCATTAGGCAGCTGTTGGCAGAAAAAAAATCCGTCCGCTTTGTAAGTGGTCGAGATTTCACGCTTACCGACTTGAAATTGGAAATTAGAAAAAGAGAGCGTTTGCCCTGGCTCAATGCGTGACACATGAACCGGCTTTAACCAAAATTCTCCCTTCTCTTCCGCGATGTTCTCGGCCTCCTCATTCATATATTGCCAAGCTTCCATGACAAGCGGATTGAGACGGCGATCGTATTGAATGCCGCCTCCTAACTTTGCCGATAACGCCACGTGTTCTTTTGGGGAAACCCGCAGGCAAATGTAAGGATGCTCTAAAGGAGAAGATCCCAGATTGCGAATCACGAAGTTCCCCGCAACCATCCCGTTCTGCCCCTCTGCCTTTGGAAGCAATAAGGAATACGTGAAATAGCAAACGACACAAATTTCATCAGACAACACCTGTTGAGGCAAACGCTTGATTTCCGCAACAGCTTGCTTCACCATGCGAAGCTCTTTCTCAATCGCTTGGATTTTCTGTTCCAACTCTGGAATCCGATCCATCATCCTTCCCCCTCCTGTGTTCTATGCATTCTATAGGTATGAAAAAAAGAGGAGAACATCTCCTCTTTTTTTCGCATAAAATGGAAACCTCGTTTCTACATAGCAGGAAACACAGCGGGGCATTGCGGCGGAAAGACATCCACCGGGCATTCTTCTTCGCAGATGATTTCCGGGCGCGGTTGGCAGAACCTTGCGGCGACTTCCAAAATGACTTCAAACGTCACAACGATGCTTTGGCAAATACGGATGGAAATATTGGCGGTAATGCTGTTTCCGCTTTGTGTAAACGCCCCGACGCGACAAGTATTAAAGGTGTTTTGCACAGCGTTGCAGCACACCGTTGTGCCTTCTGGAGCGCAAAGGATGACTTCCTCGCTGGTTGTGATTAACGCGGGGTTGCTGACGACGGTCACTTGAGCGCCCGTTGCGTTCGTTCCCGTTACCTCCAACACGACTTGAATCGTTTTGCTTAAGGTGACGGCTTGCAGCGTCACAATTTGATTGCCGACCGTGCACTCAATATCCCGGCGAGGGGCGTCTTCCCCACACTCCAACAATGTGACCGAACAGCTGACTTGGGAAACCGTGACTCCATCCAACGAACCGCTTGGGAATGTGAATGTGATGTCTTGCGCCAGCTGTACAACGTGTGTCGTCCAGTCATAGACTTTGCACACTTGAATGCACTCTGGATCAAATTGTTGAGCAAATTGCTCTAAATTGATAGGCATAGAACCAATCCTTTCTTTCATGAATTTTTGTCAGGCTACTCTATAGTATGATGGGGAGAAATACAAGTTATAGTAAAAACAACTATTTTTATTCATTTTTGAAAACAAAAATGATATGGTTCATGCATGAGCAAGCAGGGCACCCGTTTTTCGATATCTGCATATAATGGCTACCATGACATGCGGAAAAAGGTGATGGACATGAGCAAGGAGCAAAAAACCACCCAATTGCAGCAAAAAATCATCCATCTGAAATCAGAATTGGACAAATACAAAACACTGCTCGCTTCATTAGGCTCTCAAGAAGAATGGGAGCGTCTTCACATGGAAAAGGATGAACTCCAGGCGAAGCATGATGAACTCATCGGACAATGCCGCCGTTATGAAGAGCTGCTGTCCGAGCAAAAGAATGAGATCGAGCGCTTATCGGAAGCATTGAAAACAATGGAGGAAGAAAAAGAATGGCTGCGGCAGGAGATGGAGCAATGGAAAACAACATGCGCCTACTGGCAAGAACAAGCGGAAGCCAATCAAAAACACATCCAGTCTTTAGAAGCGACACTGAAGGCGTTTCAACAAAAGGAAATGGAATGGAATGAAGAACGAACAAAAACAAAAGAAAAAAATCGACTACGAAAGGACGGGACTCTTTCTTTTATGAACGAATCAATCGACTCATGGACATCTTGGTCAGAGAGAATGGAAAACGATTATAAGGTGATGAAGGAACAAATAGAGAAAATCGCAAAGGAGTTTCCAAAACTGCAAAACGCTTTAAGCAACAGTGCCAAAACACACGAACTAGAAAAAGATGTAGACGTTTTAACCAAGAAAATTCAAGGAACAGAAGAAAAACTGTCAAAAATGGATTTAGAAAGACAAAAAGACTCATTGATGCTGCAAAAACATATGTTCACCCAACAAATGGAGTTGGAGTTGATGATGGAAAAGGTCACAAGTCTTGCCAGTGAAATCAAGCATCTCTCGAACCAAATCGCCGATTTAACCCGATCGCGGAATGACCCACCCAAGGATTCGCCAAATGACGATACAATGGAATTGAAGGAGATGCTGTCCCGACTCATGGAGCGGTTAACGGCATCCTCTGATGAGAAATCGAAAGAACCGGCAACATCACCGATCCAATCAGCTAATCCCTTTTCAACAAACATGCAAACGGAAAAGGCGCCGCCACCCCCTAACAGTTTTTTAAAATTACAGGAGTTTATGGATGGAACCAACCAACCCATTGTTGTCTCACCTGTGAAACGCAAAGAAACTCATGCATCCCATCTATATTCACAAAAATCGATCCCAATCAAACGCGTCCGAATGGAACATCCGTCTTCCCATCAACGCCTCCCATTTCAGCATTCATCACCACCTGCAGAGGATGAGGACAATCGATTGAATATCAGCGTTCAGAACGATCATACTGATCCAAATCCAGGAAAACGCTCAGACGCTTCAAGGCTGGAACAGAAAAAGGACCACCAATTGTTTACACAGACAGATGAAGTAAGGTTTGAAAGCACTCATAAAGCAGCGGACCCGTTAAAAAACGAGGATGAACGACCTAACAAAACAGACCCAAACATGGAAATCAAAGAGAAGCAGGAATCTCTAGTTTCTCCCGGCAGCCAAGAGGCGGTGACGCAAGATCCAACATCGGCATCCGACATTTCAGCCGACGGGCAGCAATCAGATTCCGGAACCTATGAAGCGACGGCATTCCTTCCTTCCGCCTCCGTTTTGATCCAAGATGACGCCATCATTCATGGAGAAGACTCTTTTATGGGGGAAGGGAAACCGTCAAAATGGGGATTATGGTCTCTATTCAAAAAGACGAAAACATCTCAATAGCGAAGAGGCGGGAACACTACCGCCTCTTCGCTTTGGATTCAGACATCACTGTTTTCCCGCACGGAATGAAAAATGATCCGTCCGCGGGATTTACCCCCTGTTGACATGCTCTTTCCCTTTCTTTTCTCTATTTTCTTCTTCATTGTACCAGATCATTTGTTCGTGAAAAACAACCCATTTTCCTACATGCAGAAAGTCTTTTGCTGTCTCACAGGGTCGGTTTAGAGATTTTTAACGAGAATACTGCGGCATCAAGGAATGTTCGCACATTTCATCTGTCGAACACGTTTTGCCCCCCCAGCGGCAACATGAGCCCAAATGCAAGGATGAGCCTGTGGAAAAAGACTTTCATCATGTTTGGTTCTTTCCATCCCCTTGCAGCCAGCGATAAATGGTGGCCGCATCCGCTTCATCCACATCCACGACGCGGACGCGGGTGCCAAGCGGCATGACGGCAACGGAAATGGTCGCCAGCCGTTTTCGCTTTTGCCACCACGTCGCTGATGTTTCAAGCGATTGAACGTGACGTTTCAAGATATACGTCGTCGTTTGCCGAAACCATCCGCTTCGAAGCGCCAGCTGCTTCGACGAAAGCGACCATCCCGCGATTTGAAAGCGACGGATGCCGATCCATGCCCCGAGCGGCAACACCACCAACACAGCCGCCCCCCATGGGCGTTCTATATATGCCGCCAAGATGGCGGGAATCACGAGCCAAACAAGCGGACGAAGCATGTAACGGCGTTTCGCGCGCTTGGGCAATGGAGAAAAGGAAACGCCGAGGTCGTACTCGGGCAAACAAGCTTGCATGATCGACGCCACTCTCCTCTTTTCCACAAGCGGACAAAGAACAACATCCCCTGCTCCGCCGCCATCGAGCCTCCCCCCAGCATGAATCAAAGACACAGAGGCGTAGCCAAACAAACGGCGCAGCCAATTCTCATGAATCACGATGCCTTGGACGCGGGCAACTGGGACGGACACCGCTTTTCGTTCCAGCCATCCGCGGGCAATGACAATCGTGTCTTCTTGTTTCCGCACGACAAACGAAGCGTACCGGATCATGTTTTGTACGATAGCTACTCCATAAGCGGCCAAGAGAAGCGACAGGATGAATAGGGCAATAAGCAATCGTCCATGTCCGTTCCATGTCGACTGAAGATCGCGGATCAGCGCCTCATATGGAATGAAGTCGCCTAATTGCGACAAAAACCCACATAAAGCGGCAACCACGCCAAGCGCTCCACCGCTTGTCAACGAAGCCACCCCTATTTCTTTTGCCGATAAGGCAAACAGAGCACGATGTGGACGGTTCGCGGATGGTTCTGGATGGGCGGCGGCTCCCACCTTGTGTTTCGCCTGTTCCACGCATCGTTGCAGGCAGCGGGCTTCTTCCTTTGATATGGCCCGAAGCGTCACTTCTGCTTCACCGAGGGCATCACCCGCCGCCTCAACATGTACTTGAACCACTCCCGCCATCCGTTGCCATATCCCCTCTGTCACTGAAATCCCATGGATGCGCTCGAACGGAATCGAACGTCTTTTGCGGACAAACACGCCTTCCTCCACGAGCAAGCGGTCTTCATCCCAAGCGTAGGTAAAGCGGAGCCAAGACAGAACCCCCATCACCACCGTGTATACGACAGCCGCCAGCGGCACGATGAAATCCCGCCAAGAGAAGCGGTTCAGACTGCCCGCCACCATGATCACAAGGAGCGGAACGACCATGTTTTTCAGTTCTTTTCCGACTCCCGCCATAATCGCAACGGGATGAAGGCGGCGTCTAGGCGTCATCTTCATCCACCACCTTCGCCCACTCGGCAATCAAGCGGCAAAGCCGTTCTGCTTCTTCCATCGGAAGAGCGGGAATTTCATGAGCGGCCGCCGCTGTGAACACCGCAATGGAAGCCAACCCGTACCGCTTGAGAAGCGGACCTTGCCGCACATCGACGTACTGAACGCGAGCCATCGGGATCAAAGTCCGTCTCGTAGACCAGACTCCTCGCTGAATGTCAATCTCTTCTTCACGAATGTCATAGCGCCAACGTCTTTGGCGCAACGGCGGGAGCCAGACGACCCATACAATGGCTTGCACCATCCAAACGCCGGCCAACACTATCAATAGCCAAGGAGGAGCATGGAACTGCGAGAGCAGCCATATGATTCCCCCGATCGCCACACCGGAAGCCAATGCCACAAGCGCCCCCGTGAGACGCCACACGGTGACCGCTTTTGATGAAATGGGTTTGCCTCTATGAGGAAGCATTCTCTTAATCTCCTTTTTGCACATCATTTCTGTTTCCAGTATAACAAAACATTTCCATGTTGGCGATGCCTTTTTTCGACAATCGTTGACAGAACAACTGAACTATTATATTCTGAAATTATCTTTTTTGCTTAACCGCATAAAAGCAAAAAAGCACATCTATGAATCAACATTAGAGCAGAAAGGTTGTTGTCAACATGGAACAATCCCGTCCTCAGCTGCAAAAAGGACTATTGCCCCGCCACGTTCAGCTGATCGCGTTAGGAGGGATGATCGGCACCGGCATTTTTAAAGGAAGCGCCGAGGCCATTCATATCGCCGGACCAAGCGTCGTGCTCACGTACTTGATCGGCGGCGTGCTGTTGTTTTGGATTATGGCTGCACTGGCCGAGATGGCGATCGCGTATCCGGGTTCGAACGTTCAACATTTGATCCGCCGGGCGTTTGGATTTCGCTGGTCGTTTCTCGTCGGGTGGCTGTATTGGGCGAACTGGACGTTGGTCACGGTCGTCGAGCTGCTGGCGGCAGGCAGTTTTTTGCGCTATTGGATGCCGGCGGTGCCGCTTTGGCTGCTCGCTCTTAGCTGCGCGCTGTTTATCATCGTGCTGAACTTGTTTCCTGTTCGCTACTATGGGGAAACAGAATTTTGGCTCGCTGGGTTGAAAGTGGCGGCGCTGGGGCTGTTCATCTTGCTTGGGGTCGGCATGTGGTTGGGAGTGATCGAAGGAGCGGACGGAAACCCATGGAGCCGTTATGCGACGTACGACGCCTGGTTTCCGCATGGGATCGGCGGCATGATCAGCGCCCTGCTTGTCGTCATGTTTTCATACGGCGGAGCGGAGCTGATCGGTGTAGCGGTGACGGAGATGAAAGACGCCGACCGGGTGCTGCCGCGGGTGATCCAAACGACGATATGGCGGGTCATCGGCTTTTATGTGTTGCCGATCGCCATCATTTGCGGCATCATGCCCTGGAGCGCCGTATCGGCGGAAAACAGCCCATTCGTCCAAGTGCTCGAGGCCACTGGCATTCCGGGCGCCGCCCATGTGATGAACGCTGTTTTGCTTGTGGCCGTCTTATCGGCGGTCAACACCGGGGTGTACGCCACGTCTCGCTTGCTCTTTTCCATGGCTGAGCAAGGAGAAGCGAGCCGCCGCTTGTTGCGGACGACGCGACACGGGGTTCCGCTTTACGGGATGGGAATGGTCGCCGTCTGCATCGCTCTAGGGGTCGTTGGCGCCTACTTGGCGCCCGGGCGGATCATCGGGGAATTGATGACGATTCCTGGGTTTACCGTGCTCATCGTTTGGATGATGATCGGCGCCGCTCAGCTGAAGCTGCGGCCGCACTACAAAACGAAGCCGTTTTTCCGAACGAAAGGGTTTCCGTACACAACGATGGCGGCGGTCGGGGCGCTCGGGGCGATTTGGCTTGGCTTTTTGCTTCAAAGAGAGCATCGAATCGGTTCGCTTCTCTGCGTGGCCGTCTTGGTTCTCTTATTCATCTATTCCACTGTCAAAGAAAAGCAGCATCAAGCAACAAAAGCGCCCGGGCGAACGGCGTAACCAAACCGCCTCTTTTCGCTCGGGCGACAGCTAGAGACGGGCGTCCTTTCATCATAGACGGCGCCCGTCTTCCTTTTTTCGTGTCCAACCGTTCCCACGATATTCGTCCCATGCCCGCCAGGCCATGGTCGCCATGCCGAGCGCGAGAATCAGCGCCTGTCCGTCCATCCGGTGTTCCGTCCATAAGTGATGCCCTGCCGCTCCGATGCCGTAAAGCACCCAAACCACTGAAAACCACATAACTCCCAACCAAAATCTCCGCATCGTTTCTCCCTTTCTTTCTCCCGTTTTCCCGATCGCTCCGTAAGACTCAGGCGAAGCCGCCTATATTGTATATTTTTTGAAAAAATGGGGGATTTTCGTATAATTATACCACAATTTTCACAAATGAGCCGAAAAAAAAACAAGCCATTCCCCTATGCTCCAAGGGAAATGGCTGCGCGTTTTGCGGAAACACCGATGATGATTGGTTAGTTGGCCGGCGACAGCTCGTCTTCGGTCACCCATTTGTGGTTGGTCACTTTTTGACCAGTTTCCGTATCGATGTAATCGACCATATACACCGTCGTTTGTTTCGCCGAATCAATGACTGCTTTGGCCCCTTTCATCCCTTCCATGTGATCGGCATTCAAGACGACTTCATCGCCCGGCTGGAACGGTTTGTCTCCGGCGTTTTCGATTTCTTCGTGAATGACCCATTTATGGTTTTTCACTGGGTCCCCGCCTGTAGTTGGGGTGTATGTGACCGTATAGACGATCGTGTCAAAGGCACCGGTGACAGTCGCCTTGGCTCCATCCATTCCCGGCATATGGTCGGCATGGATGATGACTTGGCTTCCAACCGGATACTTTGGTTGTTTCGCCTCCTTCAATCCGGCCGGCACCTCTTTGGAGCCCGAGTGATTCATTCCTTCATGCCCGGTGTGAGAAGCTGTATGTTCCTTTGGCGCTTTGTTGTCGTTGGCACCGGTGCAGGCCGATAACAAGAGCGCTGCCATAACTGAAGTTGTTCCCAATAACATTTTCCAGTTTTTCATCGTTTTCACCCTCCTTGCCTTGTTAGCATACCGGACATTTGTGCAGATTTTGTGGAGATGGCCTTGGACTTGCCGCTAAAGGCCGTATGGCGCCTAGGCTGACTGTCCTTTTGGGCGGGGGCTGTTTCACCCCGCTGCTTTTTGCCCTATCTTTCGCCAGACGAACCACAAAAGAACGATCGATGCAACAGCGAGCATCAGTTTGCCCGCCCAGGCGGCCTCGAGGAATTGATGGACGGCATACGCTTCCATCCATAAAGCCGGGAGCTTGCCGAGCGAGCTAGCCGTTGCAAACACGAGAAGAGACGTGCGGCCGATGGCAGCAACGAACGTCACCGCCCCGGATGGCACAAACGGCAACAGTCGAAGCGCGAAAATAAGCCCAAACGCCTCCTTGCCACTTGCATGAAGCAACGGCTTCACCTTGGGATGGGAAAGCCATGTCGTCTCGCTCCATCGGCGAAGTCCTTTTCGATACAAGACAAACGAGACGACCGCTCCGATCGCCTCGCCGGCAAACGACACCCAAAAGCCGGGCCAAAATCCGAAAACGGTCAAATTGGCGGCAGTTAAAAAGGCGCTTGGGACGACTCCGAGCACGCTGATCACCACATTGCAGGCTAGACTCAAGAAGTACGCCGCTCCGCCGTATGCTTGAAGGAACTCAATCATCCGTTCTTCCATTTGACCCAAACGCCTCTCTTTACGAAAATGGTTATGACTTGCGTCCTTCCCATTTGTAGCCGACGCCCCAGACCGTCTGCAAATATTCGTCCGCTGGGAACCCCGCTTTACGCAATTTTTCGCGGATGTTTTTCATGTGGGAGTCAACGGTCCTCTCTTCCGTATCAGCGAGATAGCCCCATAGCGATGCGATGATTTGCCCTCGGCTGAACACCTGATTCGGGTGCTTTAACAGCAGTCCCAAAATGGCAAATTCTTTCGGCGTCAACGCAATCGGCTTATCTTCGTAGCGGACCGTATGTTCCTCTTCGTCCCATACAAGCCCGGCCGCGCGAATGGCGGAACGACCGCCGGCTGTACGGCGCAGCACCGCTTCAATGCGAGCAAGCAGTTCCGCCTCGTCAAACGGTTTCGTCACATAATCGTCCGCTCCGATTTTCAATCCTTGGACAATATCCGCCGTCTCATCGCGAGCGGTGACCATCATGATCGGCACATTCGAAAACGATCGAATGCGGCGGCACGTTTCCCATCCGTCGAGTTCTGGCATCATGACATCAAGCAGCACCAAATCGGCGTGATGGCGCCGCAAATAGTCAATGGCTTCCGCCCCTGAACGCCGTTTCACGCAACGGTAGCCGTTCGGCGCTAAATACAATTCCAATAAATCGAGCATCCGCTCTTCATCATCAACCAACAGCAAGGTATACATCATTATCCCTCCGGCAGCGTAATGAGGATGGTCGTTCCTTTTCCTTGTTCGCTTCGAGCAGCGATCGTTCCCCCGTGCGCCTCGACGATTTCTTTGGCAATCGCCAAACCGAGTCCGGTCCCGCCGCTTGTCCGCGACCGCGATTTGTCAACCCGATAAAACCGCTCGAAAATCCGGGGCACATCTTCCGGCGGAATGCCGGTTCCTTCATCGGATACGGCAATGACGATTCCTTGCTTTTGAAGGTGAACGGCGACGGCCACCGTCGTGCCAGAAAACGCGTACTTTCGTGCATTGTCAAGCACATTGATCATCACTTGCTCGAACCGCTGCCGATCAATCGCAGCCATGACCGAACCGGGGCACTGGCACACAAGCGACAACGATTTTTCCTGAAACGCGGGGCGCAGTTTTTCACACAATTTTGTCAAAAACGAACAAAGATTTGTCGGTTGCTTTTCAATCTGGAACGAGTGTTGCTCCAGTTTGGCTAATTCAAACAAATCTTTGACCATCTTTTCGATCTTTTCCGCTTCTTCGTAAATGATCGCCATATAGTTCGCCCGTTGTTCCTCAGACAGATGCGGACGTCGGGCAATGTCGGCGTATCCTTTCACATACGTCAGCGGCGTGCGCAATTCGTGAGAGATGCTCGCTAAAAATTCGCTCCGCTCTTGTTTCAAATACGCCAAATCGTTGGCCAGCGTTTGAATGGCGTTGCCTAACTGCGCCAGCTCATCGTCTCCTTTCACTTCGACGCGCACGGAAAAATCGCCTTGGCTGAGCGCTTCGGTCGCTCGCTTCATGCGAAGAAGCGGCATCGTAATGGCGCGGGAGAAAAAGGCGATCGTCATCATCGTAATCGCCACGGACAACATACCGACGACAACAAAATGATGTTTCAATTTATACACCATCGTCCGGATCGAGCGGGTGTCTTGAAACATATACACATATCCCCTTGTTCCACCCCTGATTTGAATCGGGCTGACGGCAGCAATATGTGACGCCCGCTTCCAGTCGGTTTCAACCATCATTCCCCGGCGGGGAATATGGCGGCCGTTCGTTAAAGGAATGAGGCGCTTGGCAAACGGAACAATGCCGCTAGACGCCGATACAATCCGGCGCCGGGCGTCCGTAATGGCGACATCGGTTTCCGCCTCTGATTCCATCATCACGACATGCGCCAACGTCGTTCGATCGTAATTTTTTTCCAATACATTGCGATGGCTGTTTCCCCGCGCCAGAAGCTGCGCGAATTCTTCCTCGATGCGCGCATGGACGAGCGTAGCGTAGAGGGAAACGAACAGCACCATTTCAATGGCCAAGACAAAGGCAAAAAACAGCATTCCGAGTTTCCATGACAGTTTTCGCACGGATTCCTCTCCTCATCCATCAAGCCCGAGTGTCATTTCAATTTTACTATTTTATTTGGCAAATGTGCAGAAAGTGTGGAGATGCGGCTTTGCGCCGCGCCAAGGCGTCTTGTCCTGCCAAGGAGACAAACCTTGGCGGATGCGTCTTTTTCCTTCTTCCTTTATACTAAGAAGCAGACTGTGCTCATGTGGAGACGACAGAAAGGGGTTTATCGATGAAATCGCTCGTGTTAGCGGAAAAGCCGAGCGTCGCTCGCGACATCGCCCGCGTGCTCGGCTGCAAGCAAGCACATAAACATTATTTTGAAGGAAAGCAGCACATTGTCACCTGGGCGCTCGGCCATTTAGTGGAGCTGAAGATGCCGGAAGACTACGACCGAAAATACGAAACATGGCGGCTGGAGGACTTGCCGATCATCCCAAAGAAAATGGGCTTGAAAGTCATTCGGCAAACAAGCCACCAGTTTCGCGCCATTGAACGGTTGGCGAAACGACCGGATGTGAAAGATGTCATCATCGCGACCGACGCGGGCCGCGAGGGGGAACTGGTGGCGCGCTGGATTTTAGAGATGATCGGTTGGACGAAGCCGATTTGGCGGCTATGGATTTCGTCGCAAACCGACCGCGCCATCCGCGACGGGTTTCGCCAGTTAAAGCCCGGGGCGCAGTTTGACCGGCTGTATCAATCGGCCGTCTGCCGCGCCGAAGCCGACTGGCTGATTGGGTTAAACGTCTCGCGCGCCTTGACGACAAAATACAACGATCCGCTTTCGGCCGGGCGCGTGCAAACGCCAACGCTCGCGATGATCATCGAGCGCGAACGCGAGATCCAATCGTTCGTTCCCGTGCCATATTGGACGATTCGGGCGAAGATTGGTTCCATCACGGCCGTATGGGAGCGGCATGGAGGACATCGTCTGTTTGACCAAGACGAAGCGAAGCAGCTGATCGCCCGCCTTGACGGTCAGCCGGCGCGCGTCGTGTCAGTCAAGCGGAAACGAAAAAGCGAGCCCGCCCCGCTGCCGTATGATTTAACCGAGCTGCAGCGGGATGCGAACAAGCGGTTTGGCTTTTCGGCGAAAAAGACGCTCTCGGTGTTGCAGCGGCTGTATGAACAACACAAACTCGTCACGTACCCGCGCACCGATTCGCGTTATTTGCCAAGCGATATGGAAGCGACGATGACCGAGCGGTTGTTGGCGATGAAATCCGGTTATGAGGACGTCATCGCTCCGCTCCTTGCCAAAGGCAAAGCCAAAGCAGCCAAGCGGGTATTTAACGATGACAAAGTGACCGATCATCACGCCATCGTTCCAACGGATGAGCGGCTCAACCTTAGCAGGCTGTCCACTGATGAGCGCAAGCTGTATGATCTCATCGCCCGCCGTTTTTTGGCGCTTTTCTACCCGCCGCATGAATCCGAAACGACGACAGCCGTCTTTGACATCGGCGGCGAAACGTTTGTCGCCAAGGAGACGGCGGTTGTCAACGCCGGATTTCAAGCCGTTCTCAGCAAAGAAGACAACAAGGCCCAACCAACGTTGTTGCATCTCGCGGAAGGCCAGACGCTCCCATCAGTGCAACTTGAGCTGGAACAATCGTTCACGGAACCGCCTGCCCGTTATTCGGAAGCTGACTTGCTCGCGCAAATGGAGAAATACGGGCTCGGCACGCCGGCGACAAGAGCGGACATCATCGAACGGCTGGTTGAAACCGAAGTGGTCGAGCGAAAAGACGGACGGTTTTATCCGACAAAAAAAGGGAAACAGCTGATTGAGCTCGTCAATGAAGAGCTGAAATCGCCGGAATTGACCGCCCGCTGGGAGCGGGAGCTGGAGGCGATCGCCCGCGGGAAAGGAAATCCACAACAATTTTTGGCCAACATCCGCCGGCAAACGCAGCAGCTCGTTGCCGAAATTAAGCAAAGCGAGCAGGTATACAAAGCGCCAAACCTCACGAATCTGACGTGTCCAGAATGCGGCGCGCTTTTAAAAGAGCGGAAAACGAAAGACGGACGGATGCTTGTCTGCTCGAACTTACAATGCCGCTACCGCCGCCGGCGCGACCCGAAACTGTCGAACCGCCGTTGTCCGCAATGCCACCGACGCATGGAAATGCATGAAGGAAAGGCAGGACTTTATTTCCAATGCCGCCCGTGCAATATTGTCGAAAAAGCGGACGAGACCAAACGCATCGCCGCCAAAGGCAGCGAACGGGCGCTTCTCAAAAAATACAGCGCGTCGAACGAATCGTTTGGGGTCAGTTTAGGAGAGCTGCTCAAGCAGGCGTTGAACGAAAAAAAGGAATGAGGTTGCCGCACCGCGCTAGGGGCTAATGCCCCTGGCGGTTTCTTTTTCATCTTTGAAGTCTGAAACTTCCTTCTCATTGCCTCGTATATATAGGTAAATCTATCGCAAAGGAGCGATCGCGATGTTGAAAAAATGGCTAAAAGCACTTTTCGACCATCCCCATCATCCGTCGCACTACCATAAACATTACAGCAGCAGCGACCACCATTATTACAACCCGACGTATCACTCGCACCATCACCCGTCCCAGTACGGACACCATCACTACAAAAAGAAACATCACAGCGGCAGTTTCTTCTCGAGCTTCTTCGGCAGCTGATGAAACGTTTGTTCGAACGCCATCCGCTCATCGCCCGCTGGTTTGACCGGCCGCATCGGAACGGAACTATACTTCATGGCCGCTATGAAGTCATCGAAGAGCTCGGGATGGGAAGCTACGGCATCGCCTACAAAGGGTGCGATCACCTGACAGGCCGTCTTGTCGTCATCAAACAAGCGCGGCGGACAAAAGGAGAAGACGGCCGCCGCTTGCTTCGGCGCGAAGCTGACGTGCTCGCCCGCCTGCGCCACCCGCAAATTCCGAGGCTGTATGATCGGTTTGTGGAGCGCGGACAGCCGCATCTCGTGATGGAGTATATCGACGGAGAAACGGTGGAAGACCGGATTTTCAAGCTGGAAGCCAAGTACACGGAACAAGAGGCGTTTCGATTGTTAAAGGAGGTGCTTGAGGTCGTCCGGCACGTCCATGCTTTCGGCATCGTCCATCGCGATTTGCGCATCCCGAACATCATTTGGCGCGATGGAACGGTGGCGATCATCGATTTCGGCTTGGCCTGCCGCATCGGCGAACCGGTGGATTTCCGCGATGACGACCCGCTGGAAAAGCGGCTGCGGCGCAAACCGCATCCACGAAGCGATTTCTATGCCCTTGGACACTTCACCTTGTTTTTATTGTATTCTGCCTATGAACCGATAAGTGACGAGGAAAAAAGCTGGGAAGAAGAACTTGACTTATCCTCGAACGCCCGCAGGATCTTGCGGAAAATGCTGCAGCTGGATGCGCCGTATGACCATGTTGACGAGTTGATCGACGACGTGGATCAGTTGCTCGCAGAACCCATCCGGAATCAAGCAGGGGCGCTTTGACGTTTGATCGCACCGCTCCCCGACCAACCACCCCTTTTCCCCATTTGGAAAGGGGGGGCTGTTTCATTTGAGGCGAAGTGAAAACAAAATACGCCCTGTCTCCCGCTGATGGAGAAACAGGGCGCAACGCTCTTTCGGCACTGCCACTCGCTTATTTTCCTTGGAACACCGGGCTCCGTTTCTCTTTAAACGCCGTCACCCCTTCGCGATGGTCTTCGGTTTCCACCATCAACCCTTGAACGAGACGCTCTTCTTCGAGAATCTCCTCGAGTGTCGCGGTCAGCGCGTGTTCAATCAGCCGTTTTTGTTTTCCGATGGCTTTCGTGGGCCCACCCGCCAGCTTCGAGGCGAGCGATTCTGTCGCCTCGCGCAGTTTCTCAGCTGGGACGACCTCGCTTAGGACGCCCAATTCATACAGGCGACGGGCTGAAATCGGATCGGCGGTGAAGAAAAACTGTTTCGCCAAATGCGGACCGACAAGCCGCGGCAGCCAATACGACCCGCCGCCGTCCGAGACAAGGCCAACTTTCGCAAAGCTCAAAATGAATTGACTGTCTTCGGCCGCGAGGATCACATCGCAAGCCAGCGCCAAATTGAACCCAGCTCCGGCCGCCACGCCGTGCACGGCGGCCATGATCGGTTTCTCGCATGATTTCATCGCCAAAATGAGCCGGTTGAGTCGGCCGATATGCTCATACGCCTGCGGGGCGCTCGACTGACCCATCGTTTTCACATCCCCGCCGGCGCAAAACGCCCGCCCAGCGCCGGATAAGACGATGACGCGGACGGCATCATCCGCCGCGGCGCGTTCGATTTCATCCGTCAGTCCGGCAATCATCTCCGGGCTGAAGGCATTGAGCCGCTCCGGGCGATTCAGCGTCAACCATAATACAGAACCGGATTGTTCCACAAGCAAATGCGAGGTTTCCATATTCCTTTCCTCTCCTTTTCCATTTTGGACTTTTCAGTTTCATTTGATGAGCCATCCGCCATCGACCAACACATCAGAGCCGGTCATGTACGACGCTTCCGAAGAGGCAAGAAACGCAATGACGTTGGCGATCTCTTCCGGCGCTCCCACCCGGCCTAAGGCGGTGTTGCGCTCGATGGCTTTCACAAACCGCTCGTTTTGCAGTCCGCGCTCGGTAAGCGGCGTCTCGACAAAACCGGGCGAGACGGAATTGACGCGGATGCCATACGGCGCCAGCTCCAAAGCGAGCGATTTGGTCAAGTTGATGACCCCTGCTTTCGCCGCGCTGTAGTGCGGAATTTCCGCCCCGGCCTGATGGCCGGACAATGACGCTACGTTCACAATCGCCCGATTGGCGCGCTCGCGTTTTGCCCCTTCGATCATCAGCGGAGCGAGCGTTTGCGAGACAAGAAAGACGCTTTTCATATTGACGCGCTGCACATCATCCCACTCTTGTTCGGTGAGCTCGAGCCATTTCGTATGGGTCGAAATGCCGGCATTGTTGACGAGCACATGCAAGTCGCCGTACCGATTTTGGACGTATGCGGCCAAGGCGCGCACTTGTTCGCGGTCCGTGACATCGGCCGCAAACCGATCGGCCACCCCTGGCACCCCAAGACGCGTGATGTCTTGCACCGTTTCTTCCAGTTTGACGGCTGTGCGGCCGACAAGCACGACAGTCGCCCCTTCCTGAGCCAGGCGGACGGCCGTCGCCCGGCCAATGCCGCTTCCCCCTCCAGTAATCACAGCGACGGTATTGGCAAAACGCATCGTTTCCTCTCCCCTCTCGTTTGTGCGACCTTTGTTTTCATCCGTTGCCCCGTATCAGCCGTCCGACGTCTAAAACGTCAGCCCGCCGCCGTCGACCGACAATGTCGCGCCGGTGATAAACGACGCTTCATCGGACGCCAAAAACAACACCGCGTTCGCCACTTCCTCTGGCGTCCCGATGCGGCCGAGGGCGTTCGCTTTCGAAATGATCGGCCATTTGCGCTCATCTTGTTTCCACGGCGTGATGATGTTCGTATCAATGACCCCCGGTGCAATGGCATTGACGCGAATGTTAAACTTCCCATATTCCAATGCCGCATTTTTCGTCAACAAAATCACCCCGGCCTTCGAGGCGTTGTAGGCCGATTCGTACTTTTTCCCTTTGATTCCAAGCAGGCTCGATGTGTTGACAATGGCCCCGCCACCGCATTGCTTCATCACGGGCACCGCGTATTTGATGCCAAGGAACACTCCTTTCAAATTAACGTTGATGACCCGGTCCCACTCTTCTTCAGACAAGTCGGTGCTCCGCACTTCCGAATGGCCGATGCCGGCATTGTTAAAGAGAATATGTAGGCCGCCAAAGGCATCAACCGCCGTTTGGACAAGGCGGCTCACTTGCTTGGAATCGGCTACGTCCGTTTGGACAAAAATCGCCTCCCCTCCTTTTTCCCGAATCAGGCGGACCGTTTCTTCCCCTCCTTCCTCATTGATGTCGCTCACCGCCACTTTGGCGCCTTCTTCCGCAAAGCGAATCGCCGTCGCCCGGCCGATGCCGCTCGCGCCGCCGGTGACAATCGCCGCTTTTCCTTTTAGCCTCATGATCTTCCCACCTTTCGATCCGCTTCTGAATCCGTTTTCAACAGACGATATACCAACCGGTTAGTATGTTGTTTCTTTTATTATACATCACATTTAGAATATTTTAAACATTTTTATACCCCTAATCGGAAAAGCCTGCACTTCCAAACAAAGACGAAGCCAACGGCAATCGAGCCTGCTTCCCCTCCTAACGCGTCTCCTTCCTTCAATGAACACCATGCCGTTCAGGAAAAAAGAGGAGCCTCGGTTTTGGCTCCTCGTTCATTCATCGATGAGGTCAGCGGCGCTGCCGGCGGTTCGGCCTTCATCAGCTCCCCTGTCCTGAAATTTGGAAAAAGAACGATCGACACACGGAATCCAATGACTGCAACCGCTCGATCAGCCCCTGCAAATCGCACGTATGGAGCGTATCGCTCAGTTCGCGGCCTTCCTCCGTCACCAAGTACAAGTGAATTTCCATGCATCCGTCCCAGCGGACGTTGGCGTCAAGCCAGCCATCTTCGCTCTCAAGCTCCAGCCCCACCGTCTCCCCTTGGTCATTTTCGTGTTTTGTTTTGATGACCCATACCATCCTTCGTTCCGCCCTTTCCTGTTCGCCGCCTCACTCTTGTTGTTCCGCTCCGATTCCTGACACCGGGGAGCCAGTGGACGTATGTTCATTCACCCAACGGAGTGCCGCGTCCACCACTGCATCGGCGTCAGAAAGCTGGGTGCGGTGCTCAATGATCCAATTGAGCCCGTCTTGCGGATCAAGGTCATGTTGTAAACATTCCACCAAAAATGATTGGACACATGCCGCATCGCTCCGCTCCCACGCTCCGCACTGGCGGCGCCAAATCGCTTCGATCGCATCTTTCCCGAACTGCATTGAGTTCCTTCCCTCCTGTTGCCCATATTGTCATCCATAGTATGCCTACAACAGATGACAGGGCTCCACAAAAGAAATTGGCGGGAAAGGATTTGATTTCCATTTATACGGCCTCCATCAATGGCCATACTGAGAATATGGAGGTGTTGATTCATGAGAGAGCCTTGGGAAGAACGCGGCGCCACTTCCAGCCTGCCGCGCTATACCCCGGGAATTGGCGTTCCCGATGAAATGAGCCCGATTCGCGACATCGCCCGCGGTTTTGAAAACGGTCGGCCGCCGGTCATGGAAGTCACGCCAGCTGACAGCCGCCAAACGGCGGATGATATTGATTTTCCGCCGGTTGACCGCGCGTTTTGAAAAAGTGGCAACAAGGGCGTCCTTGTTCGGTGGCCCTTGTTGCTCGGCTTCCGTTTTCTTCCTCTGCGATCGCCGTGCACTCGATTGGCGGCATGACCGGGTCGTTTTGGCCATATACATAGCCATATAGACCATTCCCATGGAGGGACAGCCGTTGCCGATTGAGCTTCCGGACATCACGGTCATTTGCCCGGATCCAGCCGTAGAGCATGTGTTTTCTTCCATTCACCAACGGTGGGAACAATTGGTCAAAACAAGCTCGCCTTACTCCAAAGGAGAACTGTTTTCCCTTCCGTTTCCATACGTCGTTCCCGGCGGGGTGTACCAGCAGCTCTTTTACTGGGACAGCTATTTCATTATATTGGGACTGAACATTTCAAGGCTGCACGAACTCGCCCGCAACATCGTCAACAACTTCTTTTACGAGTTGAAAACGTTTGGAATCATTCCAAACAGTTCCGAACTGGCCCACTTAAGCCGTTCCCAGCCTCCGTTATTGACGTCGATGATCGAGGAGGTATGGCGCGGAGACAAAGAGTGGCTCCGCTCCGCTTACGAATGGGCCAAAATCGAATACAAAGAAGTCTGGATGGACGAAACCACTCACTATCATCCCCAGATCGGCCTCAATAAATATTACGATCGGCTTGAGTCGATGCTGCGGGTAAAGGGGGAGGCGTATCTCCATTTTGACGAAATGTATATCCCGCCTGCGTTTTGGCATGAAAGGGTCGAGGCGGAGTCCGGTTGGGACTATACAGGCCGTTTTCACCGGCAATGCGGCTATTTCATTCCGGTGGATCTCAACGCTTTGCTTTATAAGTACGAAACCGATTTAGCGGCGTTTGCCCGCCTTTTAGCTTTAAACGGCGAAGCGGAACAATGGGAGCAGGCGGCTAAGCGGCGAAAAGACTTGATGAATCAATATTTATGGAACGAGTCGTTTGGCATGTATTTTGATTTTCATTTCCTCAACGGGCGGCAGCACTGCTATTATTCGTTGGCTGCTTTTTATCCGTTATGGGCTCGGGCGGCCTCTAAACAGCAAGCAGCAAAAGTCGTCCGGCATTTACCTTTGTTCCTTCAACCCGGCGGATTGGCTGCCTCCAATGTCCAAACCGGATTTCAATGGGATTTTCCGAACGGCTGGGCCCCGCTTCACTGGATTGTCATCAAAGGGTTGCAAAACTACGGCTATGACCTTGAAGCGCAAGAGATCGCCCGGCGATGGATTCGGCTTTGCACCAAAGTGTATTTGGAAACTGGCAACATGTACGAAAAATATAATGTGGTCGACATGAGCATCCGCACCATCGGCCGCTACCCTTCGCAAAAAGGGTTCGGCTGGACCAATGCGGTCTATCAAAAAATAGCGGTTGACCTTCTTGGGTGCACGGTATGTTGAGGCAGTCGGCCTAGGAACGGCTGCCAACGGCCGCCCTACCGATGGACGGACACCCACGGCCGGCCGTCTTCCCAATGAACGCGGATCGGAAGGCGAAACGCTTCTGAAAGCCGCTCGTCGGTTAACACTTCCTCTTTTTGGCCAGCCGCAAGGATGCGCCCGTCTTGCAAAAGCAAGACATGGGTAATGGAGTCGACGATTTCTTCGATATAATGGGTGACGTATAAGAGATGGCACGGCTGAGTGACGATCTGTCCGATCAATGCTAAAATTTCTTCGCGGGCCAATAAGTCAAGGCCGACCGTCGGCTCGTCCAAAATGAGCAGCTTCGGATTCGCCATCAACGCTCGGGCGATCAATGTTTTTCGCTTTTCTCCTTGCGACAACGTTGCGTACCGCTTTTCTTGGACAGCTTCGAGGCGGAAAGACTCGATTAACGATTGCGCTTTGGACCGATCGTCCTCAGTGACGGCATCGTACAGGCCAATCGTTGCAAACTTGCCGCTGATGACAATATCTTCGACTGTTTCGGCTTGCAAGGTATCATAAAACTGATCAAGCGAGCTGCTCACAAACCCGATATGCCGGCGCAATTCCCACAAGCTCGCCTGTCCAAACCGATAGCCCAATACTTCAACATCCCCGCGCGTCGGGTACTGATAGCCGGTGACGATATTGAGAAGCGATGTTTTCCCGGAGCCGTTTAGGCCAAGAATCGCCCATTGCTCGCCTTCTTTCACCTCCCAGTTGATATCACGCAAAATCATGCGCCCTCCTCTTGCCCATGACACATCGCGCGTGCGGATGATGACGGTCATTGTTCCTCTCCCCTTTGTTGTTCGTATGGACGGTCCTGATAGAAAAAGTTGGGCAACATGGTCGTGTTGTCATACGTTCGGTGAAAAATGTGCGTTGTCGCCGGAGAAAGAGGCGGAATCAGCCATGTCCAATCGCCGGTGACATGGCGGCCGGCTGCTTTCTCTTGCTGTTCAAACAACTGAAATTGGCGCGCGGCGGTATGATGGTCAACGATGCTGACGCCCGCCTTTTTGTAGGAATACAAAACAGCGATATTCAATTCGACCAACGCCTTGTCTTTCCATAATGATGCGTTGGAGTTGGTGTCAAGCCCCATGCAAGAGGCCACTTTCGGAAGCATGTTGTAGCGATAATCATCGGCAAAATTGCGGGCTCCAATCTCCGTACCCATGTACCACCCGTTAAACGGTGCTGCCATATAGCGAATGCCGCCAATTTCTAGACACATATCTGAAATAATCGGGACCGCGTACCATTTTAACTGCAGATCGCGAAACCACGGAAACTCCGGATGTTCAATTGGCACCTCAAGCACCAATTCTTTAGGGATCGGTGTCCAAACAGGCTTCTGGCCGCCTACCTGGATCACCAAGGGCAACACGTCAAAAGGCGTTTTTTCCCCCTTCCACCCAAGCTGTTCACAGGCGCGGGTGAAAGTGAGGGAGGATGAGTCGCCGATGATCCCTTCTTCGGTTTCATAACCGGCATAACGAATCAGTTGATGATTCCAAATGCGCACTTCCCCATTTGGACGGAAGATCGTGATCGTCGGCCGGATTTTCCCGCCATTGGTCGCAAACTCAATATGATGGAATAGATAAGAAAAAACCTCATCTACGGTAACCGCCTCTCTCGCATCGATGACATGGAGCGATTGCCAAAACAAGCGGCCGATGCAACGGTTGCTATGACGCCAAGCCATCTTAGCCCCATAGCTTAACTCTTCGTACGTATGGCTGTATGTGCCGGTTTGTTCCACTTCCCAACGGATTTCGTTCAACCGCCGCTTCATTTCTTGCTCACTTTTTCCAAGCTCCCGATAGCTCACCGTGATAAACTGTTCTGCTTTTTTCATCAACTGCACATCATGCTGTCTGACCCTTGTTTGATTCATATCACTCTCGATGTTTACCATATATGCTTCTTTTTCCTCCACTTTCGATCGATTGGACTCTTCGCAGTCATTCCAATTCCAATCAAGAAACAAATTCCCCCGACCCACCACATTTGCTCGATAAACATCGAAATCGCCAAAAAAATGAGCGCAAAACCAAGCAGTCGACGGATCGACATGATTCTCTCCCTTTCTTCCCCGTGAGAAAACGCTCTTTCCTTGTATGAAAACGGCGTATTCGACGGGGCGATGGCGAATGAAGCAATGCTCTCATCCCTATTGTAGCAGATGCTTCCAAAAGAAAATAGAGAAAATGTTTCAATGAAACAACCCGCTTTGGACGGCTTTCTCTTTCAGAGCGCGCATCCATGGGTTTAGTGGGCCTTTCAACAAAAGTCCGGCCAAAAGGGCGGCAACGGCAAACAAGAGAAGCCGCTTGACATCATGCTCAACATTTTCCCATACAATCCCGCCGACCGCCTCGCGCATGACATCAATGGCATAGGTAAACGGCAGCCAAGGGTTTAATTGCTGAAAGAACGGAGGAATCAGCTCAACGGGATACGTTCCCCCCGCTCCGGCAATTTGCAAGACGAGCAACACAATCGCCATCGCTTTTCCCACATTGCCGAACAAGGAAACAAGCGAAAAAACCACCGCCATAAAGACAAAGCCGCACAAAAGGCCGAACGTCATGAACCATCCCGGTTCACGGACGAAAATATTCGGCAAGATGAAAGCCGCTCCAGCTGTCACGACCACCGCCTGCAAAGCATTCAGCGTCCAAAAGGTCAACAGCCGTCCGGCATATTTTTCCCGCTCATTCGCTTCCGAAAACGAAGAAGGATCCGTCGACAAGAGGGAAACAAGCAACAAACATCCTACCCATATGGCCAGCACCGTGTAAAATGGATTCATGCCCGAACCATAGTTCGGCAACGGGAAAAGGCGGAACGTTTGCACGTCAACCGGGTGGGCCAAAAATGCACCTTTCGCCTGTGGATCTTGTTTCAACAAGCCAATAAGTTCATCGATGTTGGTTTCTCTTTTGATTTTCGATAGGAAGGCGGCCAGCTCGCGAACATAGCGGGAAAGAAATGGATATTGAGCCTGTGCGGTCTTTAGCGCTTGTTGCGCGGCCGCTAAATCACGATCTGTGTTTGACAACCATTGCTCTACCTCATTTAACGCTTGATCCATGCGAAGAAGCGTTTGTTTCGCTTGGCGTACCTGTTTCCCCGTTTGATTCCATTTCGCACGCAACAGAGGCAACAACCGTTGGCGATATGCTTGATCAAGTTGTTGCGCCTGCGCGTCCAATAAGGCCATTTGTTCACGCAGGTGAGTGATCTTCTCTTCGACGCCTGTTGGATGTTGTTTCACTAGCGCCGCTGTTTCTTGAATAGACGCTAGCGTCTGCTCGATACGGCTGACTGTGCGCTGCACAGGTTGAAACGAAGAGGAATCAATCGTCCCCTCCCATGTTCTCAATGTTCGGCGCAATTGCTGAACCAATGGGCTCGCGTCTGTTGCAGCTTGTTGGATGAGAGTCGCCCAACGCGCTTGCTTTTCCGGTGTATCAAGAGACTCTGGCGTCTGCCCTGCAAAGGAGAAGGGAAAGGAATGGAGCGCATGAACCGCCATTTCCACCGGCTTTTCCCATAAGTGCGATGAAGCATTCACTTGCATGAACAACTTCTCAACGCGGCCTGTCCATTCTAAACCACGCCGCACCGTTGTTTTGACAGCCGGCAGAAGCTCGCGGCCTATACGAACCAACGATCTTGCCTCTCCTACATCGCGATCTAGGGCTTCCAATTGTCGTTGAATCGTTGGCAATTCGTTTTCTAGACGAAACACGAACGCCTCAACGCGGCGAATGGTGGGAAGCTGCTGTTCGAGCGTCACTCCCGCTTGGTGGAACAAGGAAAACAACGCGGTATTGACCACCCTCACAAACTCATCGCTGACTTGAGCTGACAACGTACTTGCTCCGCGCTCCGTGATTTTGGGAGCGATGGCGTTTCGTTTGTCGTTTTCATAGTAGTAAATGGTCGCCCTTTTCGGACGATCTTGAACGACAGTAGCCAATCGCGCCGAAAAATCTGCTGGGATGACGATGGTGGCGAAGTAGTCCCCTTTTCGCACACCTGTCATTCCCTTTTCTTTCGAAACAAATCGCCAGCCCAACCGATGGTTGTGTTGCAACGCTCTCACAATCTCGTCACCGGCCTGAAACGAACGCCCAGCCAACTCCGCCCCGCGGTCTTCGTTCACCACCCCAATCGGTAAATCATCTGTATGGGCATAAGGGTCAATCGAAGCCTCTACATTGATCCAAGCGTAAAGCGATGGAAGAACGATCAGACCGAGAGCCAATATGGCTGCGGCCCAGTTGGTCGTGAGATGTTTCAAATCGTTCACATAAATGCGCCATGCCTGTTTCACTTTGATCCGCTTCCTTTCAAGTCGATCATGCTGTTGTTAGTATGAGCGGATCACGGAAAACTAAACCAACTCGGCCAGTCCTGTTCATTTGCGAAAAAAGAGCCAAAGCGCCACAAATAGGAAGGCGATCGCAGCCAGGCGCGTCATGTCAAACGGAATGCGCTGCCCGCCGAACAGGCCAAAATGGTCAACAATTGAACTCATGACAAGCTGACCAGCAATCACCGCCATCAATGAATTGGCAACACCGATTTTCGGGACGATGAGCACCATAACAAAAACGTAAAAAGCTCCGAGAATACCTCCTATCAACTGCCATTTCGGCACGGAAAACATGGCAAGCAATTCTCCTTTGCCCAAAAACAATTGCACTAAAAAGAGGACAACCGTCCCGATCAAAAACGAAACGAACGCTCCTTCAAACACACCGATCCGCCTGCCGAGGCCGCCGTTGACTCCGGCCTGTACGGAAACAGCCATTCCGGCAGCCAAGGCCAGCAGCATCCATAACCATTTCACGTCCCATTCCCCCCTAAGGCGCCAACATTCCTCTTGATCATGATTCAGTTCAAAAAAAACTTGTCAAAATATTGGCCATAGCAGCCGAAAAACCCAGGCATGTTGATTAACCAATAAAAACCAGATGAGAAGGCTCTATTCCTAGCTTTTCTGCCGTAGTCGGCCATCGGATTCATTGAACAAAAGAATGCCAAAGCCCCCCGGCGAACGAAACGAGAACAACCGCCCAGGCCGGCCACTTCCAAACGGCAAGGAGAAGGAAGGTGCCGAGGACAAACGCTAGATCAGCCGGTTCTTTCACGGCTTTCGTCCAAATCGGATCGTACAGCGCCGCAAGCAAAATCCCAACCACAGCGGCGTTAATGCCGGCAAGCGCCGCTTGGAAGCGCGGATGGCGGCGAAGCCAGTGCCAAAACGGAAACGCGCCAAGAACGAGCAAAAAGGATGGAAGAAAAATGGCTGTGGTAGCCACTAGCGCTCCCTTCCAGCCCAACGCCGCCATTCCAATATACGCGGCAAACGTAAACAGCGGCCCAGGGACGGCTTGGGCGGCGCTGTAGCCGGCTAAAAACTGATTGGCGGTGACCCACCCTTGCGGCACCACTTCCGCCTCCAAGAGCGGCAACACCACATGACCGCCGCCAAACACGAGCGCCCCAGCGCGGTAAAAGCTGTCAAACAGCGCCAAAAGCGGTGAATGGATCCAAGTGCGAATGAGCGGCAGCGCAACAAGCAACACGGCAAACAAGGAAAGCAACGTCAAACCGGTGGAACGACGAATGGAAGGCGGGATGCCTGCCGCAGACGAAGAAGGTGCGACATTTTTTCGCACTCCAACAGCGCCAATGCCCCCCGCTGCGGCGATGACGGCTACTTGGCTCCACGCGCCCGGCGCAAGAAGCACAGCGGCCGCCGCTGTGATGGCGACCGTTGCCTCGAAGCGGCTAGAGGCGAATTTGCGCGCCATCTCCCATACAGCTTGCGCCACGACCGCCACGGCCGCCAACAGCAAGCCGTGCATCCAGCCGGCGTCACCCCAAGAATGGTGTTGCAGCCAAACAGCAACCAGGCTGAGGGCGACCGCTGACGGCAGCGTAAAACCAAGCCAAGCTGCCAACGCCCCCCAAACGCCGGCGCGCATGAATCCGATGCCGATGCCGACTTGGCTGCTCGCTGGACCAGGGAGGAATTGGCATAAAGCGACCAAATCGACATACGTTTTCTCGTCAATCCATTTTTTTCGTTTGACGTACTCTTCGTAAAAATAGCCGAGATGAGCGACCGGACCACCAAATGACGTTAAACCGAGGAGAAGCGCTGTTTTTCCGACTTCCCAAACCGATCGCCGCCGGCTTGTTGCTTGTTGATCCATCAAGGCCAACGAGATTCACTTCCTTTCGTTCATTCGTTTGTCGTGCTACAATCATATTATCATCAATGCGAGGAGAGGACGTTATGAACATTCGGATCATAGCGGCAAATGGCTTGATCGCCGCCGTGTATATCGCGGTGACGACGCTCATTCAGCCGTTTGGCTTTACGAATATTCAGTTTCGCGTGTCAGAAATATTGAATCACTTGGTCGTGTTCCGCAAAACATACGCTGTTGGCATCGTGCTTGGCGTCTTTTTTGCCAATTTGTTTTTCTCGCCGATTGTCGCGTATGATCTTGTATTCGGCGTTGGCCAGTCGGTGTTGGCGCTGCTCATCACGATCGTCTCTATGCGGTATGTCCGAAACGTTTGGGCGCGCATGGCCGTCAATACGCTGTCATTTACTGTGACTATGGCCATTATCGCCTTCGAATTGAAACTGGCGCTCGGCTTTCCGTTTTGGCTCACATGGCTGACGACGGCCATCAGCGAGTTGGTCGTCATGGCCATCGGCGCGCCGATCATGTATGCCGTCGGCCGCCGGATTGCTCCAGAAGCCTTCCGGGCCGCTGACGGCCGCAACGACTGACCAAGTGTTCCTACGGCATCGAGCGCACCGCCCATTCGATGATCAATGAACAGACAGCGGCGAGCACCGAAGCCGCCGTCATGGTTGTTAGCATAGACCGCAGCTTGGGATGAATATTGGGGCGAAAGTGAAGGATGGCGAGACTGACAGCAACCCCTCCGACCCATACGACAAGACCCACGGGCGTCATAAGCACGTCCCAGTCGCTAATCCAGAAATAAATCACAGCCGCATGGCAGGCCAGCAGCGCATATAGGATCATCCTCACTGCTCTTCCCCCACGCGATAGGAACGCCAGGCTGCTGAAACCGGGTGGGGCCGGCCGGTTCACCGTCTTTGCAGACTCAAAACTATGCCAGCAAATCCCCGCCACAATGACCGCTAAGCCGACAAACGCCCAGCCGTTCGGAAACGGAGCCGATAATAACAGCACTTCGCCGATAACGGCAAAAATCACTTCTCCGGATTGCGTCGCTTCAACAGCAGCCAGCTTCCGCTCATTTCCTTTCGCCCGGTCAGTGGCGATGAAAAAAAGCGTCGTCGCGATAACGCCCGAGCTGATAGCGACAATGAGCGACTGCGCCGTTTGCCCAGCCGAAGGAACTCCGGCTGTCGCCCATCCAATCAGCGCCACGACGAACCAAAACGGCAAGCTGGCGATCGTCATCCCGAATACGCGTTGAAACGCGTCAAGCCGTCCGGCACAATGCTCGATCATTTTTCGGTTGCCCAGCGGGTAAGCAAAGGCGGCGATGAGCACAGGAAAGATCCCCAACGCGATTTCTTCCCATGTGAGATGGCCTGCTTGCTGGAACTGAACGAGCACGACGCCGAGCAAAATAAAAAATGAAATGAAAAGCGCCTGTTTTTCAATCGGGCGGCGCACGGACACAGTTCCGTTTTGCGTTTCGATTTGTTCTGTAAACAGCGGGCTAAGCAGGACGCCGGCGACGATCGTGCACTGCCATGTGCCGGCTACAAGCCACCCTGGCCCGTACGCAGCGGCGTACGTGAGCGGCGCGTAAAACAGGCCGAAACCGACCGTCCCCCAGACGATCCATGTCCATGGATGGCGCTTCATGTCGCGCCAAACCGGACCGAGATTGCGGTGGGCAAGAAGAATGACAAACAACAGCGGAACCATAAAGAAAAAACGAAGTGACGAGCTCCACGTCCAACTCCCGCCAGCTAGCTCCATAGACCGGTTCAATATGAACGTAACGGCAAAAAAGAACGAGGCGGCAAGGCCGAGGGCCATTTCCCGCATGGTCGGTCTCTCCCCTCCTGTGATTAGATTCATCATGTGGCAGAGCAGTTTTATTTTATCGCATTATTGAAAATTTTTCTATTTGTTTTTTTGATTATTTAGAACATAGTTTTCTATGATAAGAAATGCACAATAAGAATTGATCAACCCGAAACAGTTCTGCCAGGCGGCAATCCTATCATTAACGAATCAAAAAACGTCATAATGCGAAAACGGAAAAGGCTGTCTGGAAAAAGTCGTGCGATGACCTTTTCAGACAGCCTCTCTATTGCTCCATCCATATACCGCTCCATCTACGGATCCTTGAGAAGATGCATACTTCAGGGCTCATGCAAAGAGCATTCCCATTGAAAGCCCGATGATAAGGTGCCTCTGCTTGTCAGTCTGCATGGTGTATTATTGTTTTATTAACTCAATGGGCACAATTTTTCCATTTTCCACCGCAGCCACGACGATTTCCGATTCAAATCCGCCATCGTCGCCGATGCTTGGGACGTTATACACTTTCTTTTCGTCTGGAATGTTTTTCAAGCCGTCGTTCATATGTTCGCGGATCGCTTGCGGGTCATCGACGGTGCCTGCGGCTTTCATCGCCTCGACGAAAGCGTAAAGCGCCAAATAGTTGTAAGCGGCTTCCGATCCCGGATCTTCATTGAACTTTGCCCGATAGTTTTTCACAAACTCTGGAACCGCGGGTTGATCCGACTCGACAAGCGGCATGACGCCGATCGAACCTTCAAGCATGTCATAAGAGCCCGTCACCCGTTTCATCTCATCGAGTTTCGCCTGATCCATAATGATAAAGCCGCCTTTAAAACCAAGTTCGCGTGCTTGTTTCGCCACTTTTGCCGTCGGTTCCGACGGTCCACCGATAAACAAGACATCCGGCTTTTCTTTCAATGCATTCGTCACGATCGTAAAGAAGTCGGTGTCTTTCGTAAAATCAATCGATGATTTGTAGACAACTTTTCCGCCTTGTTTTTCCCAATACGGCAACAGTTTTTCTGTCCAGTCTTTCCCGTATTGCGTCGCCGTCGGCAAGGCGGCCAGTTTCCTGCCGAAATGCTTCATGGCATAATCGGTAAACGTCGGGATGTAGCCGTCATAGCGCGGCGGAATGCGCACGGTCAGCTTATTGCCCGTTTGTGTAATTTTCGGCTCACTCGTATACGCCGCGATGATGAAATTGTCCGTTTGGTTGAACACTTGCAGCGCCATGACGCCACCGCTGTGCGGCGTGAAAATGATCGGCGTATGATGCTCTTGCACAAGGCGTTTGGCGTTCGCTGCCGTTTCGTTTGGCAAATATTTGTCATCTAATGGGACGAGGTTAATTTTGTATTTCTTTCCTTTCACCTCAAAGCCGCCGCTGTTGTTGATTTCCTCGGCCGCCATTTTCAAGCCGTTTAACGTCCGTTGGCCATAATAGGCGGCCGGGCCGCTCAGCGGGCCGCTGTAGCCGATGTTGACCGTGCCCGTTTCACCGCCGCCTCCTCCGCTATTGTTTCCGCCGTTGGCGTTATTGCTGCTTGGCGAATTGTTGCACGCCGCAAGCATCAACATCATGATGGCCGCGATCATAGCGGCGATTGACCATTTTCTTTTTTTCATTCTACTCCCCCCTATTGATTATTTATTATTTTGAATATTTATATAATATTTGGCACACCCGTTATTCACCCCCTTTCAGTGCCATCTCCTCTCCTTGCTTTCGCTGATGGACAAGGATGAGGCCTATCATGCACCAATGTACGCCTTGCGGACATCGTCGTTGGCGAGCAGCTCGTCCGCTGTCCCTGAGGCAACGATCGTTCCGTTTTCAAACACATAGCCTCGATGGGCGATCGACAGCGCCGCATGAGCGTTTTGTTCCGCCAACAAAATCGTTGTTCCTCCCTCATTGATTTGCTTAATCGTCGCAAACATCTGCTCGACAATCAACGGAGCGAGTCCGATTGACGGCTCATCAAGCAAGAGCACCGCAGGGCGTGACATTAAGGCGCGGCCGATGGCGAGCATTTGCTGCTGGCCGCCGCTTAACGATCCGGCTGGCGCGTTCCGCTTGTCGCGCAAAATCGGAAACAGCTCATATACATGTTCGATCAAGCGTCGGATGCCTTCTTTGTCCTTTCGATGGACGTAAGCGCCCATCAACAAGTTTTCGTATACACTCATGCGCGGAAACAGTTTGCGTCCTTCCGCGCATTGCACAACACCGCGCCCGACGATGCGGTCAGGCGGCAGCGAATCGATGCGCTCGCCATCAAGGCGGATTTCCCCTTGTGCTGGTTTATGCAACCCGCTGATCGTGCGAAACAATGTGCTTTTCCCCGCTCCGTTGGCGCCCAGCAACACGGCGATCTCCCCTCGCTTGACGGAAAACGTCACATCGCGAATGGCCGTAAAACTCCCGTAGCGGACGGATACGTTCGCAACCTCAAGCAATGGCGCTCCCTCCTAAATACGCTTGAATGACCGCCTCGTTGTTTCGCACTTCCTCGGGCGTTCCTTCCGCGATTTTTTCCCCGTAGTTTAACACCATAATGCGGTCGGCGATTTTCATGATCATTGACATTTTGTGCTCAATGAGGCAAACGGTCAGGCCGCCCTTGACCATTTTGACGATCAATTCCTCAAGCCCTTCCGTTTCATCCGGGTTGATGCCGGCCGCCGGCTCGTCAAGCAAAACGAGTTCGGGATCGGTTGCTAAGGCGAGCGCAAACGCCACCCGCTTTTTCTGCTCCTGCGACAAGTTGGCCACAATCCGATCCGCCACGCCGGTCAACCCGACAAACTCGAGCACTTCCATCGCCTTTTCTTTGCACGCCTGTTCCTCGCGGCGATGCCGTTTCGTGCGCAAAATGGCATCAAACAAGTTGGATGAAGTGCGAAGCCGATGGCCGATGATGACGTTATCGATCACCGTCGCCTGTTCAAACAAGTGGGTTGTCTGAAACGTGCGGGCAATGCCGAGCTTTGCCCGTTCGTTCGCCGGCAGGCGGGTAATATCGCGCCCTTTGAATGTAATCGTCCCGGACGTCGGCCGGTACAAGCCGCTAATCAAATTGAAAAACGTCGACTTGCCGGCTCCATTGGGGCCGATGATGGCATTGATTTTCCCTTGTTCAACGGAAAACGTGACATCGTTGACCGCCAACAATCCGCCAAACCGCTTCGTCAACCGTTCGACGTGCAAAAACATTGTTATCCCTCCTTTACATGCCGTTCGCTCCGCCCTTGGCGCGAGGCAGCCAGCTCAGCGACGGTCCGGTTTGCTTCCAGCTTGAGGCAGCGCGCTTCTTCACGCTTTGCTTTAAAACGGATAAAGCCGCCCGTAATGCCATGCGGGTAAAAGATGATCAAAAGCGTCAGCACCGGACCGAAAATGAGCATCCGGTAATCTTGCAAAAATTGCAACTGCTGGGATAAAAACGTGACGAGCAGCGTTCCGACGACTGGACCGGCAAGCGTGCCGATTCCGCCGACAAGCAAATAGGTTAAAAAGTCAAACATCACACTGACGTACGCGATATCCGGGCCAAGAAAGCGGATGAACGACGCATACAACGCCCCGGCGAGCGACGTGAAAAAGACCGACAGAACAAACGAGGCCAGTTTGTTTTTCATCGTAGAGATGCCAAGCGTCAAGGCGAGCTCCTCGCTGTTGCGAATGGCGATATACGTCCGCCCAGTCAACGAATAGACAAGCCGATACATGATGAAGACGACGGCAGCCAAGAAAAACAACAACAAATAATATTGGGCGACCGGCGTTTGAAACGAGAGCGGACCGATGTCAGCCGGCGCCGGAATGCCGATAAAGCCGCGCACCCCGCCGGTTAAGCCATCCCATTTGTCAATGACCAAATAAATAATGTAGCCGACACAAAGCGTATAAATGGCGAAAAAGTGCTCTTTCGTCCGCAACGCGACAAGGCCGACCAAAGCGCCAATCAACGTTGTCAACAAACAGGCCGACACGAAAGCGAGCCAAAACGGCACGCCGACTTTCACCGTCAAAATACCGAGCGTATAGGCCCCGATCGCAAAAAATCCAGCGTGGGCAAGCGATAAATAGCCAGTATAGCCGGCAAACAAGTTCAATCCGTAAACCGCGATCATCCAGATAAAGGAGATCGTCATCATGTGCAAGTAATAGCCGTTGGTGACAAGCAGCGGAAAAGCGAGTGCCAGCGCCGCGAGGACCGCGAGCCATAGGCGTCGTTTTTCGAAAATGGCCATCAACGTCCCTCCTTGGCAAACAGTCCGTTTGGTTTGACTGTTAAAATGATGACAAGAATCACGAAGGCGATAATGTCTTTGTAGTCGTTCGACACATACGTCGCTCCTAAACTTTCACTAAATCCTAAAATATAGCCGCCGACAATGGCGCCGGGGATGCTTCCCATGCCGCCGAGAATGATGATGACAAACGCTTTCAAGATGACGAGATGGCCCATGCCGGGAAACACGAGGTTGATCGGAGAAGCGAGCGACGCGGCGAGCGCGGCCAAACTGCCGGAAAGAAGAAACGTCAACATGGCGACTTTATTCGTGTTGATGCCGACTAAATTCGCTCCTTCGCGGTTTTGCGCCATCGCGATGATCGAAGCGCCGATGAACGTCTTTTTCAAGAAGATGTACAACAGCACCATGATGACCACAGCGGATGCAATGATGAGGATGCGTTGAATGGTCAGTGTGAAACCGAAAATATTGACGACGTCTCCATATGGTGTCGGCATCGTCTGATAGTCCGCCCCCCAGACGAACTGGGCGAACGCTTCCAAAAACAGCAAAATGCCGATCGCCGCGATTTTGTCATGAAGCGGCGGCGCGTCGCGGAGGGGATAAAACACCAACCGCTCCATCAAGACGCCAAGCAGCCCGACCGCCGCCATCGATACAATAATGGCCAACCCATACGGCATCCCAAGCTTCGTCATGGCCGTAAGCGTGACATAACCGCCCATCATATACAGCGCGCCGTGAGCAAAGTTTGGAATGTGCAAAATGCCGTAAACGAGCGTCAAGCCTAACGCGACGAGGCTGTAAACGCTTCCAACAGTCAGCCCGTTTAACAGTTGCTGAATGAACAACTCCATCCCGATCCCCCCTTGTCTGCCGCTCAGCCTTATATAAGCTAAACAGCCGATCCATCATTTCAGTGAAATAGGCGATCCTCCTACACCCGCTCCCGTTTTCTCGCTCTGCGCCCGAATACCGTTTAAAATGAAATCGACATAAATATCGGTCAGCTCTTCTTCAGAAACGCCCCCATCCGGCTGAAACCAGTAATAGCTCCAGTTCGTGATGCCAAGCAGGCCGAACGTGATCATTTCCGCATTTAGGGACGGCTTGAACTCGCCGCGAGCGATGCCGTCTTCAATGAGCTGTTCATACCGTTTGCGGAACACCCGCCGCTTTGCGCGAATTTCCGCCAAATGATCATCAGCCAAATGCCGCATTTCGCGGAAGAAAATGCGGGCGCTTTTCTTCCGCGTGCGAATGTTGCTGATGACCATATAGACGATGGCGCGCAGTTTATCCGTGCAACTTGCTCCTACATCTTGGATAATGTGCTCTTGCTGCCGCAACAAATCATCCAAATAGGAAACACAAATATCGCAGAGCAGCTCTTCTTTGCTTTTGTAATAGTAATAGAATGCTCCTTTCGTTGCCCCGACCGCTTCGACGATTTCCTGCACCGACGTTTCTTTGAATCCTTTGCGCTCAAACAGTTCAATGGCCGCTTCCCTCAATTTTTCTTTCATCGTCAACTGGCTCCAGTTCATTATTCCCGTTCGATAATCGTGGCGATCCCTTGGCCGCCGCCGATGCATGCGGTAATGAGCGCATATTTTCCGCCGCGGCGCTTCAGTTCATACACCGCTTTCGTGATCAAAATCGCCCCCGTCGCGCCGAGCGGATGGCCGTGGGCAATGGCGCCGCCGTTGACGTTCACTTTTTCCGGATCCATCTCAAGCTCGCGGTCACAAGCGATCACTTGCGCGGCAAACGCTTCATTGATTTCAATGATGTCCATCTCATCAAGCGTCAGCCCCGCCTTTTCAAGCACTTTTCTTGTCGCCGGCACCGGGCCGATGCCCATGATGTTCGGATCCACTCCGGCGACGGCATGAGCGCGGATGACGGCAAGCGGCTTTGCGCCAAGCTCCTCTGCTTTTTCACGAGACATGATGACGAGCGCGGAAGCGGCATCGTTCAGCCCCGAGCTGTTCCCCGCTGTCACCGTTCCTCCTTCCAAAAACGCCGGCGGCAGCTTCGCAAGTGCTTCCATCGTCGTGTTCGGGCGTGGATGTTCGTCCGTATCGAAGACGAACGGCTCTCCTTTTTTCACCGGAACGGTGATCGGTACGATTTGCTCCTCAAACCGCCCTTCTTGCATAGCACGCGCCATGCGCTGCTGGCTGCGCAAAGCGAACGCGTCTTGCTCTTCGCGGCTGATGCCGTACTTTTTGGCCAAGTTTTCCGCCGTAATCCCCATCGGCGGATCGCCGATTTCTTTCGGCGATAGCTGCGATTTGCGGAAGCTTGGCGGCGTCGAGCTGTACGGTTTTTCCGGGCGGTCCATCAAATACGGCGCGCGGCTCATGCTTTCCACGCCGCCGGCAATATACACATCTCCGTCGCCGGCCCAAATGGCTTGCGCCGCTAAATTGACGGCGTTAATGCCCGAACCGCACTGGCGGTCGACCGTCAGCCCCGTTAGTTCAAGCGACAATCCGGTTTGCAGCGCGGTCAGCCGGGCGATATTGCCGCCGCCGCTTAGGACGTTGCCCATAATGACATCATCGACATGCTCCGGACCAATATTCGCCCGCCGCATCGCTTCTTTGATCACTTCCGCGCCGTAAATATGCGCCGGCATCGTCGCCAAAGCGCCCCCTTGGCGGGCGATGGCCGTTCGTACAGCAGACACAATGACGGCATCTCGTCTCATCCTGACTCCTCCTCATCCCCTTTGTAGTACGAAACCCGGCAACTGGGCGTTCTCGATGTTACCGGGCTCGCTGCCTTGTTTCACTCATACAGAGAAAACACGGCTTCGCCCTTAATGACTTCTTTTCCTTGCTGGTTGACGGCAGCGACGGCAAAACGGATCGCTTTCTCGTCTTTTTCCTTCACCGTTGCTTTTAAGGTGATGACATCGTTTAAAAACACCATCGACTGGAAGCGGACGAAATAGTCTTGGACAAACCCTTCTTCGTAGTACGGCGTAAACAGCTTCGCGAGATTGCCCATCGTCCACATGCCGTGGGCGATAATGCCCGGCAGGCCGGCTTTTTTCGCCTCTTCATCGATCGTATGGATCGGGTTGTAGTCGCCTGATGCGCCGGCGTATTTGATTAAATCGAGCCGGGACACCGGTGCGAGCGTTACTTCGGGAAGCGACTCTCCGACTTGCCATTTGCGGATGCTCGTCATACGCTCATCGCCTTTCTAACCGCCTCGTTGATCATGATCGTCGAGGTGGAAGTGAAAATGAGATTTCCGTCAGCGTCCTCGCCGTTGTTGGCGATGACCAAAAAGCCGAGCAGGCCCATGCTGCTTTGTTTTTCGTAATAATCTTTCACTTCCGCATAGCAATACAGCTCTTCGCCGACAAACAGCGGGCGCTCATAATGGAAGTGCTGTTCGCCATGGATGAGCCCTTTGGACGGCAATTTCAGCCCTTCAATGACGCCGTAGTCAAACACGCGCGGAAACGTCGGCGGCGCAATGTTGCGCCCGTAGCGCGACCGTTTCCCCGTCTCTTCGTCCCAATAAATCGGGTTTGGATCGCCGATCGCCTCCGCAAACTTTTTCACCGCTCCGCGCTCAACGACATTTTTCACTTTCGCTGACCGTTTCCCGATGTCATGTTGGTACATGCCCCGTCCTCCTCGTTTTCAGCATTTCGGACCGCCGGCGACATACAGCACTTGGCCGTTGACAAACGACGACCGCTCATCGGCGAAAAAGGCGACCGCATGAGCGATGTCTTCCGGACGGCCGCTGCGCCCGACCGGGATGTTGGCGACGCTCGCTTGGATGAGCTGCTCAAACGAAATGCCAAGCCGCTCGGCCGTCGCTTTCGTCATATCGGTTTCAATAAACCCAGGGGCGACGGCATTCGTCGTGATGCCGAATTTGCCAAGCTCAATCGCCAGTGTTTTCGTAAATCCTTGAATTCCGGCTTTCGCCGCCGAATAGTTCGCCTGGCCGCGGTTGCCGAGCGCGGACGTTGACGAAATGTTGATGATGCGGCCGTATCCTCTTTCGACCATATATTTTTGCGCGGCGCGGGCGCAGTAAAACGCCCCTTTCAAATGGATGTCCATCACCGTTTGCCAGTCGTCGTCCGTCATTTTAAACAGCAGGTTGTCGCGGATGACGCCGGCGTTGTTGACGAGAATATCGAGCGAGCCGAACCGATCGACCACTTCTCGGATCGTCGTTTCCACTTGTTCGCGGTCGGTGACGCTCGCCACCTTGGCGTAAACGTCATACCCTTTTTCCCGCAGCTCGGCAGCCGTCGCTTCAAGCGCTTCTTCGTTTACATCAATGAACGCTACTTTCGCTCCTTCTTCGGCAAAACGGGTGACAATCGCCTTGCCGATGCCGCGGCTTCCTCCGGTCACAAACGCCACTCTTCCTGCAAACCGTTGACTCATCGGTTTTCTCCTCCCTTTCGATAACGCTTTCATTTTTTAGAGAAACTGTCCAAGCTTGACGTGTCCTTTAATTAAGTTGCGGGCGATAATGAGGCGCTGAATTTCATCGGTGCCGTCGTAAATGCGCCACAATCTCGCTTCACGGTACCAGCGTTCGATCGGCATTTCTTTCGTGTAGCCCATGCCGCCGTGGATTTGCATGACGCGGTCAACGACGCGGTTGCCCATGTTCGCGCCAAACAGCTTCGCCATCGATGCCAAATGGCGGTTGTCTTCCCCTTGGTCAAGCGTAAACGCCGCGTTCAAAACAAGCCATTTCGCCGCTTCAATTTCCACCGCCGAATCGGCGATCATCCATTGGATCGCTTGCCGCTCGGCGATCGGCTTGCCGAACGTAACGCGCTCTTTCGCGTAGTCGATCGCCATTTGCAGCAACCGTTCCGCCGCTCCGACCGCCCGGGCGCCGACAACCCAACGGGCATAGCCGATCCACTCAAGCCCAAGTTGATAGCCGTGGTGCAACTCGCCTAAAATGTTTTCTTCCGGCACGCGCACATTTTCGAAAATCAAGCTGGCCGGTGTTGATGGCCCCATCGTATGTATCGGCTCCGAACGCCAGCCCATCTCGCGGTCGACAATAAAACATGTCACTCCTTCGCGTCCATTTGTCGCCTGATGCCGTTCTTTATCGGTAACGGCAATGACCATGACAAAATCAGCGTCATTGCCTCCAGTGATAAACGTTTTCTCCCCGTTTAACACCCACTCATTTCCATCTTTCACCGCCGTCATTTTAATGTTGCGCGTATCAGACCCCGCGCCTGGCTCAGTCATGGCAAAGCACGATTTTTTCTCGCCGTTGATCGTCGGGATCAAATATTTTTTCTTTTGCTCCTCGTTGGCGTAATACAAAATGTTGTCCGCCGACCCGCCGAACTGGAACGGAACGAGCGTTTTCGAGACTTCCATCAACACAATAGCCTGCATGACATGTCCTAAATTGGCTCCACCATATTCTTCCGGCGTGTTGATCCCCCAAAAACCCGCTTCTTTCGCTTTGAGCTGCAGCTCTTTTAACTTTTCGGGCGAAAGCCCAGGCTTCCCTTCGCGCTCATTGCGCAATACTTCATTTTCGAGCGGCATCAATTCTTTTTCGACAAACTTGCGGATCGCTTTTTGCACCATGCGCTGCTCGTCCGTTAAGCGCAAATACATGATGGTCCCCTCCCTTTTCCGTTACGCCTTTATGCTCGACTCCACTCATCAAAATACCAACCGGTTGGTATGTTATCTTTATTATATTCGAATGTTCTGAAAAGTACAATACCTTTTTTGATTTTCGTCCAACGGGAAAACGCTATATGCGTTCTCCCGTTGGCATGGAATCTATCGATCTATTCCGCCTGCATTTGCTTGCGCACGCTAGCGACCGTTTCCCCGATTCCGCCATAAATGACAAGGTCAAACATCCCGTCCATTCTTGTCGCTGTTTTGTTGATCAATACTTTCCTTGTTGCCGGCGATTCGGCGGCGACATAAAACGGGATTTGATTCACGGGCGCCACTTCCAAACTTGTTCCCATCGCCAGAAGCAAGTCGCTGGCGGCCGCCGCAGCAAACGCTTCTTCCATGCGCGGCACGAGCCCGCCAAACAAAACGACATCCGGTTTGACAATCGTCTGGCACTTTTCACAGCGCGGCACCTCGTGACGGTTGATAAACGACAGATCATACTTGTTGCCGCATGACGGGCATGTCGCCGTCTGCAGCGTGCCGTGCAGCTCAATGACATTCGTGCTTCCTGCTTTCGTATGCAGCCCGTCAATATTTTGCGTCAAAATCGTCACCGTCTTGCCCATCTCCTCAAGCCAGCGGAGAAACCGATGCCCGTCATTCGGGGCAAAGCCGCCCATCATTTTTAATGAAAACATCCGCTTGAATCGACGCCAAAAATCAACCGGATCTTTTTTGTAATAATACTCTGACAAATAATATTCGACATTGTCCTCTTGGGCGTAAAGGCCGTTTTCGCTGCGAAAATCAGGAATGCCGGATTCCGTGCTCATCCCCGCCCCGGTCAGGACGGCGATCGTATTCGCCTCTTTGATCCATTGCGCCAGTTGCCGGATTTGGTCCATTCTCGTTCTCTCCTTTCCTACGAACCTCTTGGTTTTGCCAGTCTCGCCTTCGGTTCTTTTCGAGGCCATAACGTATAGCTGAAACTCCAGACAAAATCAATCACCAAAACGAATGTCCAACGGGCTGTCATAATTTTCCTACAAATGAAATCACCTGCAAGAAAAACCCCTCTTCCCAACGAAGAGAGGCTACCGTAAATTGAACCCTTTCCCTTCCACAAACTCCTTCATGTACATCCGGACTTGGCGGCTGAGCGTATCGGCCATCTGCCCGGTCCATGTGTCGCGGCGGCGGCCATTTGTCCGCTGCTCATAATACGCCGAAACCGTTTCGTTGTAGCGTTGCAATTGTTCGAGGAATCGGGCGCGGTCTTGGTTGTATTCGTCCTCATGATAAACGTGTTCAAACGGCAGCCGCGGCTTTGGATCCGGCGTTTGCGCAGGATAGCCGACGGCAAGCCCGAACAGCGGAATGACCCGTTTCGGTATGTTAAGCAGTTGGCATACTTCCGGCAGGTTGTTGCGCAGCCCGCCAATGTAGCAGATGCCAAGCCCCATCGACTCCGCGGCAATGGCGGCGTTTTGCGCCGCAAGCGCCGTGTCAATCAGCGCAACCATAAACTTTTCCGTACTCTCAAGCGATGGAAGCACGTCTTTTCCTTCTAGCTCGCCAATGAGCTCATGGCGGTGAAAATCAGCGCAAAAGACAAAGAAATGGCCGTTATGCTCGACATAGGATTGATTTCCCGCCAGCTCGGCGAGCTTCCGTTTTTTCTCCGGATCTTTCACCCCGATGATCGAGTACGCTTGAACATAGCTTGAAGTCGATGCCGCCTGGGCGCATTCGACGATCGTGCGGATTTGTTCATCCGTGAGCGGCCTGTCTTCAAACCGGCGGATCGAACGGTGCTGGAGAATCGTTTCGATGACTTGGTTCATGACTATGTCCTCCTTGAACAGCCCAACGGCTTCTTTTTGTGAACATGATAACAAAAAAGAAAGAGCCATACAACGAATCGGCTCTTTCCCTTCCATTATCGCCCAAACCGCCCTTCCTGGTAATCGCGAATCGCCTCGCGGATTTGTTCCGGCGTGTTCATGACGAACGGCCCGTAGGCGACGACCGGTTCGTTCACCGGCTCGCCGGCATAAAGAAGAAGGCGGAGTTTTTCGCGGGCGGTCACGTTTAGCTCCGTTTCCTCGCCGCGGTTGTGGCGGCTGAAAAACAGCGCTTGCCCGGCTTTTCCTTCGATGTTGTCGGCACCGAACACGCCACTCCCCTCAAGAATGTACAAAAACCCATTGTAATGCCCCGGCAAATCTTGCACGACCGTTGTTCCCGGTTCGACAATCATTTCCACCATCGTGACGGGAACGATGTTTTTCGTCGGCGCTTTGACGCCTTTCGATGACCCGGAAAAGACCCGGATCGTCGCTCCCTCTTCCTTGCGCACGGGCATGTCTTTGGAGCGCAAGTTTTGGTAGCGCGGCTCGGTCATTTTGTACGCGCTCGGCAAGTTGACCCATAGCTGAAGGCTGTGCACGGTTGAACCGGACGCCGGGTCTTCCTTATGGACGACGCCGCGGCCGGCCGTCATCCATTGCACATCTCCAGGCCCGAGCGTGCTGTGGCCGGCTTTGCTGTCGAAATGTTCAAGCTCGCCGCTGATCACATACGTGACCGTCTCAATGCCGCGGTGCGGATGGACGTCAAACGTTCCTCGCTCAAAAATATCTTCCATCAGCAGCAAAAACGGATCATACTCTTGCCAGTTCCCGGGCTCAAGCACCGAACCGCTGCGATGAATCGGACTGTTGGTGGTCATTTGCACGGTTTTCACGCGACGAATGCGGCGTTGAATCGCCATAACCTCTCCTCCCTTATGTTGCGCAATCCCGGCCGTTGCCGAAAGGAGTGCAGCTCAATCGGCAAACCGTTTCCTCCTTCATCGTACCGGATTCAACGAAAAACAGGCAAGTCATCTGCCTGAAAAATGGCGGCCATACCGCTCGCAAAAAACAAAAAACCTGCCGGCACTCGGCAGGTGGACGTTGGAAGAGGGATTCCAATCCCACCATAAAACTATTGATACAAGGATGAATGGACATGCTCGTTCATCACGTGCAAAATTTGTGCAAAATAATCTCCAGTGTGTCAATCCATGCAAAAAGGCGGGACAATCCGCCTTCTTTTCGTTGCTCGATTCTGCCTTTTTAACAAAATATCCGAAGGAAGTCTCCCGCCTCAAGGAGCGTGAAGGGCAAAAATGTACGCAAAAAGTATGCTAAAAGTGAACAAAAGGCCAATATAAATGGCCTTTCACGAAAGAAAAGTATGAATCAGATCCAAGCAATCCGAAACAACTTCATTGGGCGCCCGTCCTACTATTTGAAGCTGTCGGGCGCGCCAATCTAAACTTTTGACCTGATCGGTTAAAATCACGCCTTCAACGGCCAAGCCTGATGGCAATTCCACTTCAAATGGATATCCTTTTTGTTGCCGGGTGATCGGGCAAAGCACCGCAAACCCTGTCAATTGATTGAACCGCTTTGGTGATAGAACGATGCCGGGCCTTTTTCCTGCCTGCTCATGCCCTGCTTGTGGATTGAAATTGACGTAAACAAGATCCCCACAATCCGGCGCTTGCATCAGAACAATTCATTCCCTTCTGTTCCAAAATCAATTTCAGCATGGCGATTTTCCGGCGTGATTTTAGCCAAAAGTTCCTCCAATGTCGGCTTTTTCTTTTTCGGGATCAACTTGATCGCTTGGTTCTCAACGATCATCTCCACTTCTGATCCTTGATGAAGCGCTAAACGTTCAGCAATCACGCTTGGGATACGAACCGCAAGGCTGTTTCCCCATTTTTGAACTGTTATTGTCATGATTGACACTCCTTTCTGTTTGTTTAATTCCATTATACCTCTCTCCTTTCATTTCGTATATACATAGTATATACATAAATTCAAAAAAAGATGCCATCGAGACGGTGTTTTCGATTCGAAACGAACGATTACGATTGATGATAAGACGCTGAACATAAAGATTTGAAGAAAAGTCAAAAGGATTCCCAAAAAATGAAAAACGACTGCCAACGCAGTCGTATCAAGGGTTTCATGATTTACAATTTGACAGGATCGGATATTAGAAATGGAGGAAGAGGGATTCGAACCCCCGCGGGCTGTGACACCCCTAGCGGTTTTCGAAACCGCCCCCTTCAGCCAGACTTGGGTATTCCTCCGTATGAAAATGGAGCCTATCGGATTCGAACCGATGACCTCCTGCGTGCGGGGCAGGCGCTCTCCCAGCTGAGCTAAGGCCCCATGTCTATAATGGTCGGGAAGACAGGATTTGAACCTGCGACCTCACGGACCCGAACCGTGTGCTCTACCAAGCTGAGCTACTTCCCGACATAGGCTGGTTTACCTTGCGACAATTTACATTTTATATGAACCTCAAAGGAAAGTCAATAGTTTTTTTATCTTTTTTTCGCCATAACGGATGAAAATTTATCTTTTTTCTGAAACGACCTGCATAGCTGCCGCTCCTTTTTTCCTATACTAAAAACACAGCAACCGTGTAAAGGAAAGGGGGCGCTTTGTGAAACTCATTCCGCCGGCGCGGCGCAAACGGGCGCATTTGTCGCAATTGACAACCACCCATTTCCATTTGCGTCATCCGCTTGTCGTCGCCTTTTTTTCCTTTTCGTTTCCGGGTTTCGGCAATTTGATGCAGCAACGCTACGCCACGGCCTTTATGTTAATCCTCTGGGAGCTGTTTATCAACACAAAAGCCCATATCAATACAGGTATATTATACTCGCTGCTTGGCGATTTTGAAAAGGCAAAAGCCGTTCTTGACGAACGATGGCTCATGTTTTATGTGGCCATCTACATGTACAGCATTTGGGACAGCTACCGCGGCTCAGTCGACATGAACAAGCTGTATTTGCTCGCCGACCGCGAAGATGCGCCGATCTCTTCCATCCGAATGGGAATATGGGATATTAATTATTTGGACAAGCGCGAGCCTTGGCTGGCGCTGGTCTGGTCGGTGCTCGCCCCGGGCCTTGGCCATTTGTATGTCCATAAAGTGATCACCGGCCTGTTTATCTTCACCTTTACCATTTTGGTATCGTATTTCGCCCACTTGCCCGAAGCGATTACGTACACGCTGACGGGCCGATTCGATTGTGCAACGAAGATCATCGATATGCAGTGGGCGCTTTATCTGCCATCGATTTATTCGTTCATCTTTTACGATGCTTACGTATCAGCGGTCGAATACAACAAGTTGTTTGAAAAAGAACTAGCCCACTATTTGCGGCGCCGCTTTCAGCCGAAACGGTTCGCATGGCCGATTTGATGGGAGGCGTTTCATGATTGTCATTGCCACTTTCGAGAGCCACCTATTCGTTGAACTGGCGATTTCAGCGCTTCAAGAAAAAGGGATTGCTGAACATCAGATTTTTGCAGTCCCGCTCAACCGCTCTGCCGAACCGCCGCGCCTGCTTGATACGCTCCATCACGCCAACGGGTTCAGCTTCCTTGACTTGGCGGCGATTTTAGGAACGTGCTTGATGCTGCTAGGGGCGATTTACGGCTATGTGTTGGCATGGGGTCCGATCATTTGGGGGATTATCGGGGCGGTTTCAGGCATCGGAATCGGCATTTTGCTCAAATGGTGGGTAAACCGAAAATCCACGCACCGTCAAAGCCGCACAGGCGCTGATATCGTGCTTCTCATCCGTTGCGATGAACAGCAATGGCCGGCCGTGGAGCAGTTGCTGCGGGGCCATCACGCGCTTGGACTCGCCGGCGTTCACGACAAGCAGCCGAATAGATAGGCATTTCATCCCCTTTCACTGAAAAACCCGAGGGAACACCCCCTCGGGTTTTCGCCGCTCTGCCGTTTTCAATAGACATCTCGCCGCATAAAGACAAAAAAAGCGACAAGAAGCCCTGCAAGCCCCCAGACAGCCAGCACGGCCATCGAAAAGCCAAGCGTCATCCCCTCAATCGGCGGAGCCGCTCCTTTTATGTAATCCGTCAGCCGCAAATTGACCATAAACAAATATTTTGCCGAATGCCACGACGACACCATGTTCGACAAAATCGCGCCAGAAATCAATGCTGCCAGCATGATGCCCATCACCGCCGCCGTGCTCCTAAGCAGCACGGAAAACATAAACGTCAGTGTGCCGACGACAACGCTCACAAACGCTGCCAGCCCGAGCTCGATCAAAATGTATTTCCATTGCGGAATCATGTGGACATTCGCTGTATTGAGATCCTCTCCTTGCTGGACAAATCCGGTCAATAGCGGCAGACGGAAGCCGCCATATCCAAACACGAGCCCGGAGATGGCATACGACAGCACCGCCGCCATCAGCATAATGAGCGACACCGACAGGAGCAACGCGATATATTTGCTCAACAAAATTTTCCACCGCTTCACCGGCCGAACGAGAAGCAGCTTGATCGTTCCAGCGCTTGCCTCGGACGACACTAAATCGGCCGCAACCACCATCACTAAAAGCGGCAAAAACAAGTCGATGGCGTTTTCGATAAACGTGCGCATAAACGTCGGCGCTCCAGGGGCGGACGGATTAATGTTGTGCTCTAAGTAGTACTGCTGCTGCTTGAGGCGGATTTGCAAGTATTTCCGCCATTCCTCAGACATGCTCGGCGACTGCAAGCGGTTTTGCAAATCGACGATTTGCTGCTGCAGCTGCGTCCGCCAGTCGGTCGTGCCAAGCCGTTTTCTCAACTCTTCCGTCTCGCGGTATTGGGCGTATGTAAACAAGGCGACGAGCACCGCAATGATGGCGGCGATCACCCATAGCCGCTTTTTGCGGACGATTTTCAACATTTCATTATACACGAGCTTACTCAATCGTTTCGCCCCCTGTCAGCTCGATAAACAAGTCCTCGAGCGTCGGCAGCCGCGGTTCAATTTCCGAAACCGAGACGCCGGCTTGGACAAGCTTGGCGTTCCAAGCGGCTAGTCTCGACGGCTCATATGGCGTGACGATCGTCTCTTCATCGGCGCGCAACACCTCGGTTTCCGCCGCTAACAGCGCCCGCGCCCGATCCGTTGGAGCGGCTTTCCAGACGACGCGCGCCTGTTGGTTTAACAGCCGCTCAACCGTGTCCACGGCCAAGAGCCGTCCTTTCGCCATAATGGCGACGCGGTCACACATTAATTGAATTTCACTTAACAAATGCGATGAAACAAGGACGCTCAACCCTTCCATTTCCGCCAAAAAGCGGATGAAGGCGCGCATTTCGCGAATGCCGGCCGGGTCAAGGCCGTTGGTCGGCTCGTCCAAAATGAGCACCTTCGGCTTTCCAAGCAGCGCCTGAGCGATGCCGAGCCGCTGCCGCATGCCGAGCGAATACGTGCCCACTCGGTCATGGATGCGCTGTTCAAGGCCGACGAGCTTCGCCACTTCCATGATCCGATCTGCACCAATTCCCGGCATCATGCGGGCGAAATGTTCAAGGTTTTCCCAGCCTGTTAAATACGGATACATTTCTGGGTTTTCGACGATGCAGCCGATCTGGCGGATCGCGTCGGTAAACTGGCGGTGAAGATCATACCCGCAAATCGCCACCGTCCCCGACGTCGGCCGAATGAGCCCGACGAGCATGCGGATCGTCGTCGTTTTTCCCGCGCCGTTCGGCCCTAAAAAACCGAATACTTCCCCCTCATGCAACTCAAACGAAATGCCTTTAATAATTTCCTTGCCGCGAATCGTTTTCCGCAGCTCTTTGACCGCTAACGTCACCTGTTTGGTCATTGCTCACCCTCCTCCGTCAACGTGATGAGCGAGGCGACGCGCTCTCCAATCCGCTTGTAGCCTGCCGCGTTTGGATGAAAATGGTCGCTGTACAAATAGTCGTTGACATGGAGGGCAAACAAATCAAACGTCGGCACCGCGACGATGTTCGGATAGCGGGCCGCCACTTCCGCTGATGCAAAATTCCAATCGCGCACAACCGCCGACGTCCATTTAGCATCGTCTAAATCGCCAAACGGGTTGTACAAACCGATCGCAAAAATGACCGCTTCGCTGTTGAAGCGGCGCAGCGCGGCGAAAATGCGGTCTAGGTTGGCTACATATCGCCGTTTCGCCTCATTCAGCTGCTTTCGATCCAGTTTCAACGCTTCCCCGCCTTGAAACAAGTCGTTGCCGCCGATGGTCATCACAATAAGATCCGCCATGGCGACTTGCCGCTGAATCTCAGGCTGGCCGAGTTGGCGAAGCAGTCCGTCAGAGCGAAGGCCGCGGATGGCCAAGTTCGTCACACGGATCGGTTTGTCCGTTTGCCGGCGAAGCTCATCGACCATATAGCCGACATACCCTTTTCCGCTTTCATCGCCCGTTCCTCTCGTCAACGAATCGCCAAGAGCAACAATATCCATTTTCTCGTCATGTTGCCTTGTTTCAGCCGTCGGCGGCCGTTGTTCTTTCGTCGGCGGCTTGGCGGCCGAAAAAAACTGGTCTTGCACCGCCAATGCCAGGCCGCCAAGCCAAAGCACTCCGGACAGGGCGGCAACGGCTATGAGAAGCGCAACTGTGCTCCGTCGCATGCAACCACCTCATTTCTTCATCGTTGTCATCTCTCGCGATCCGTCTTGGCATTGTTCGCCATCATTGGTTTGATCCGACAACCGCCGTTTTATTCGCCAATGTTTCAGATCCCAATACTTCTTCAGCTTCGACGCCGCTTCCTTTCCAACCAACAGCGCCCCGATCCAAAACATGATTTCCGCCGCCACAATGGCAACCGCAACGATCGACGCTTTGGCCGCAGTCGAAAACGGTAAAAATGGCGCGATGGGCGGAATGACCCAAACGACGAACGATGCGATGATGAACCCGACGCCAATGTGATGCATGACGGACCGCCTCTGTTTCACTCTTCCGTTCCCCCTTGCTCATGGACGCTCTTTCCAACAGGAATCAGGATCGCTTATTTCCACTCTAACATATACACCGCGATTTCACGAAATGATCCGCCTAAAAAACCGAACACACACAAAAACAGTTTTTCCCGTTTTTCCAATTTTCGCTTTCCCGTCAAAAAAAGAAACCCAGCCGAATCGGCCAGGCCAATCGAATGATCACCGTTGTTTCTGCCAATAATCGATCAACCCCATCGCGCACACTTGCAAATCAAGCTCGATCGCCGCATGCGCCGACGACGAAGATGGAGCGCCATGATCATCAAGAAACGCCATCACTTCGCCGCGCAACCGGTGCGCTGCCATTTTCGCCTGCTCGGCAGCCGGCGCTTCCGGATGACGGTCGACCGCTTCTTTTCCCGCCGCCACGAACTTCGGCAGCCAAACGCGAAGCTGGCGGAACGCCTCCTGCGGGTCATCCAGCATGCCAAAATGGCCAAAATAAATGCGTTCCGGTCTCAGCTTCTCAAGTCTTGCCGCCGACTGCTCCATTGCCTCGGGATCAAATTGGTTCGGAGATGTTGAAGGCAGGCAAAACGTAAGCCCCGCTTCTTGCAGCTGCGGATAAAAAACGCCGATCGTATCGCCGGTGAACACGCCGCGGCTGTACGAATCATAAATCGAAACGTGATGGTTCGCATGCCCCGGCGTATCATAAAACACAAGCGTCCGCTCCGCACTCAACTCCAACGTTTCCCCGTCCTCTTTCACGATCAATCGCTCTTCTGGCACCGGAAGAATCGGATCAAAGAGCGACTCAAACTGCGCGCCGTACACCGCCTTCGCCCCGGCAATGAGCCGCGACGGATCGGCCAAATGCCGCTTTCCTTTTGGATGGACGACGACCGTTGCATTCGGGCAATGCTGAAGAAGCAACCCCACGCCGCCCGCATGGTCCAAATGAATATGGGTGACGATGATATAGCGAATATCAGACGGATCAATATGAAGCGCTTTCAACCCAGCAAGCAAATGCGGCACCGACGGGCTTGGCCCTGTTTCCACGATCGCCAAGTTCTCTTCGTGAAGCACGTATGTACCGGTGCGCTGCGGCATGCGCAAATCATACAAATCGATGAGTGAAATGCGGCGGCCGAGATCAAGCGGCTGTGCCATATTCCCTCTCCCCCTTTGGTTGATGATGCAGAATATTTTAACATAGAAACCGGCTTCCCGCTACAGGGGATGATAAAAAAGCAGCCCCTGCCCAGAGGGCAAGAGCCGCCTTCTCGTTTCAACTGTCGTCAACGGGGCAACAACTGCTCCGCGCGCTATTTTTGAGGGCAGGCGCTGTCGACCGTTGCCCTCCGCAGCACGAACAAGCTCCCTGATGCTCAACCCGATCGCATCCAACGCTGCCGCCAACGGAAAGACACCGTCGTTTGCCAAGCACCCCCCTAATGCTTACGACACCAACTCCCTGCCAGTCGCCTTTCCTTTCCGCCCGTTTCGGATCGCCAGCCATACCGCCGCGGCCCAACCGATGACGATGAGGCCATAAACGGTCGGATACACCGGCGCAGGCGCCTCCCAAGCGTGCAGGAGCGTGCGGACGTTCGTCAAAATAATCAACCCGCCGACCAACACTCCAAGCAAATGGGACGGCAGTTTGCGCACAAGCCATGCGGCGATCGGCGCAGCGACAACGCCGCCGGCCATAAGCGTCAGCACCCAGTGCCAGTTCACTTGCTCCCAACCAAGCGAAATGACGAATCCTAGCGTCGCCGACAGCGCGACGGCAAATTCGGATGTATCGACTGTGCCGACCACCTTGCGCGCTTCCATGCTTTTATTGGCCAACAACACCGGCGTCGCAATCGGCCCCCATCCTCCACCGCCGGTCGCATCAAGGAAGCCAGCCACCAATCCGAGAGGGACGAGCTGCTTATTGGACCACTGTTTTCCGGGCGTCGACGGCGCGCGGCCGTTCAACACTAAAAATCGATAAATAATGTAAAAGCCAAGCGCCAACAAAAACAAGGATACATATGGTTTAATCAAATCTCCCGGCAAATTGCTTAAAAAGCATGCTCCGACAAACGCGCCGACCGACCCGGGAATGATGAGCCTAAAGGCCATGCGGCGGTCGACGTTGCCGAACTTCCAATGGGAAGCGCCAGATGCCGCCGTCGTCACCACTTCCGCCAAATGAACGGACGCCGAGGCGACGGCCGGAGCAATGCCGAACGTCAATAACAACGTCGACGACGTGACACCATACGCCATTCCAAGCGAGCCGTCAATCAGCTGGGCGATAAATCCTACAAACACAAAAACGATCAGTTTTTTCATTGGTTTCCCTCCGTTTGCAATGGTTGAGCGCGTTACTTATAATTTAAATCTCATTATTCATAGATGTCAACTATGAATTTTTAAAAAATAAAAAATGCGATCATTTATTTTAGTCCCTGCTCGCAAGATGACGTTGCGAACACCGACGGCTTGGCGGCCGACGGACGGAAGGCGCCGCGCGGCCGTCCATAAAGACAAACAGCCGCCTGCAGAAAAAAGGCGCCCCGAATATGGCGACGGGACACCTTTTGAATGCTGGCTTTCGATCAGAACTTCCCTTGATACCGCTCGACTTCCCAAGCGTGGACCGCCGTGCGGTAGCTGTTCCATTCGTCTTTTTTCATCGCGACGTATTCGTTGAATACGTGCTCGCCAAGCGTCGCGCGGCCGATTTCTCCGCTTTCGAACGCAGCGATGGCCTCGCCCAAGTTTTCCGGCAAGTTGTCAATGCCAAGCTCCGCACGTCGTTCTTCCGACATATGGAAGATGTCTTCATCAATCGGCGCCGGAGCGGTTAAACCTTTTTCGACACCGTCAAGGCCAGCGGCAGCGATGATGGCATACGCCAAATACGGATTGGCCGACGGATCCGGGCAACGGAGCTCAACGCGCGTCGCGACGCCGCGTTTGGCCGGAATGCGGATGAGCGCCGAACGGTTGGAAGCGGACCAAGCGATGTAGCAAGGCGCTTCATACCCTGGCACAAGCCGTTTGTACGAGTTGACAAGCGGGTTCGTAACCGCCGCAAAGTGCTTCACATTTTTCAGCAAGCCCGCGATGAATTGGTACGCTGTTTCTGACAACTGGTTCGCATCGTTCGGATCAAAGAACGCATTTTCCCCATCTTTGAAGAGGGAAATGTTGACATGCATCCCTGAACCGTTGATGCCAAACACCGGTTTTGGCATAAACGTCGCATGGAGGCCGAACTTGCTGGCGATCGTTTTGACAACCCATTTGTATGTCGTTGCATTGTCCGCCGCACCGAGTGCATCGGCATATTTGAAGTTGATCTCATGCTGGCCTTCCGCCACTTCATGGTGCGACGCTTCAATCGTAAAGCCCATCGCTTTTAAGGCGCGGTAAATTTCAAGGCGAACGCGTTCGCCCAAGTCTTTCGGAGACGGTTCGAAATAGCCGCCGTTATCGTGGAGCTCGAGCGTCGGGTTGCCGTTTTCGTCGGCTTTGAACAAGAAAAACTCCAGCTCCGGGCCGACCGAGATCGTATACCCTTTTTCCGCCGCCCGCTCGACCGTTTTTTTCAACACGTTGCGCGGATCGCCCTCAAACAGCGTGCCGTCCGGGTTGGCCACCGAGCAGAGGAAGCGCGCTTCCGCATACCCTTCCTCGACCGTCCACGGCAGCACGGCAAACGTATTCAAATCCGGCAGAAGGTATAAGTCGGAGCGGTTGATCGGCGAAAATCCTTTGATCGACGAACCATCAAACATGATTTTCCCTTCGACGACATCATCAAGCTGTTCAGCCGTCACGGTCACGTGCTTTAAGATCCCTTCAATGTCGACAAACTGCAAATGAAGAAGCTCAACGTTTTTTTCTTTGATCTTCTCTTTGATTTGTTCCAACAACTCCGTTTGTGTAGAGGAAACGAACGGCTTTGACATGTTACATTACCTCACATTCGTGCGTTTATTTTTCTAACATGCTTTTATTATAGAAAAAGAGAAGCCGTTTGGCAACACTTTTTTATCAATTTTTCTGTATTTTTATAATGAATTTTTTTGCAAACGGTTTCAAATTAGACGAATATTTATACAAAAAAAGCCAGCCGAGGAGATAATCGTCTCCTCGGCCGACTTTTTCTATCCACTATTGATGTTACGTTTTCTCCTCACGCCGACGCCACGAGCCGGACGAAATGATCGGCAGGCCGGCGGCTTTTTCCGGCAAGTACACGTAGACGTACCCTTCGATTGGTTGGCGGGCGTCGTGGACCCATATCCGCTCATATTCGTTATCGTCCCGTCCTTCGGCGTAGTCTTCAAGCTCATCCATCGCTTTGAGCCCTTCCTCCATCACCGTCAGCCATTCCCCTTCCACTTCTCCTTCTTCACCGAGCACAAGCGCAGGGTACGGGCCAACACTGTACAAACGACCGTTCACCTTCCCTGGGGATACGGCGCAAACATAGGGAGCTACGACATCATGGTTGTCCTCGCCAGTCAGCAACGTGCCATACACAAACACTCGATATCGTCTTTCCGCCATCTCGCTTTTCTCCTTTTATTTACATAACATTTATTTATGAAAACTCGAAGAAAAAACAAAAACAATGGAAGCCCTGCCTCTCATCCATCCTTGCCGCTCCGCGGCGGCGCCAGTGTGAATTTGTCAAGCGGACAGCGGGCAACGAAAAAGCCGCGCCAGCTTCATGAGCGGCAACGGCACGGCTTGCGATGATCCCGCAGCAAACGAATGACGCTTTCTCCATCATATCCGTTCGACAACGGGAAGTCAAGCAAAAGTTTATGCAGATGGCTTCCATTTAATGCTGCAGCCGATGCTCGGTTTTTGCTTTTCCGGCACCGGACGGCCCTCCAACAAGGCGTCCAGCGCGGCGCGGATCGATTCACCGGTCACCGGGATGCCGTTGTTCGGCCGCGAATCATCAAGCTGGCCGCGGTAAACGCATTTCAGCTCACGGTCGAAAATATAAAAATCCGGGGTGCAGGCGGCGTCGTACGCCTTCGCCACTTCTTGCGTTTCGTCATACAAGTATGGGAACGGGTAGCCAAGCTCTTTAGCCACTTTTTTCATGTTTTCGGGCGAATCTTCCGGATATTGTTCAGCATCGTTGGAGTTGATGGCGACAAACGACACCCCTTTGGGCATATAATCGTTTGCTAGGCGAACAAGCTCGTGCTGTACATGCTTTACAAACGGGCAATGATTGCAAATGAACATAATGACAGTCGCTGCGTCCGATTTCACATCCTCAAGACGAACGACGTTGCCATCGATGACATTCGTGAGGGCAAACGGGGGCGCTTGTTTGCCAAGCGGAAACATATTCGATTCGACAGCTGGCATACCTAACACCCTTTCTTCCATTTTTTCTCTTTCTATTATACCAAAAGAGAGCGGAACGCCACAAATAAACCGCCCAAACCGACCGAGCGGCAGCGGCATATGATGCCACATAGACGAACGGAAAGGAGGCTTTTCCCATTGATTTACATGAACAAACAGATGACCCCGCGCGTGTACGGTGCAACTCCGCCTCCCTCCTCGCATTCGGTGTTTTATTACCGACGCGCCAAAACGGAACAAATGATTGAAGAGCAAACCCAGCTGCTTGAACAATTGACCGAGGCGTTCCTTCGCCTCAAGCTGGCGGTGGAGGAAGGACGAAAGCAGCAAGCCGATGATCGTGAGAAAATCGCCGATGCCTTGACTCGGCTTGAGCGTTCGCTTGCCGCCGGGCAAACGGAACAAGCCGAGCATAGCGGGCGTCTCGTCAAGGCGCTGGACGGCCTCAAGGGGATGGTGGCGGCAAGCCAAACCGAGCAAACGGAACTGTATCGCGAACTAACTGAAACCGTTTCGCGCTTCATTGATGCCTCTAATGCCGGGCAAAACCTGCAGGCGGAGCAAAGCAAGCAATGGGCGGCAGCGTTCGACCGGCTTGAGCAATTGCTCGCTGCCGGACAACGAGAACAAGCGGAGCTCGCCGAAACGCTGGCCCGCCTTGAACGATCGATCAACGCTCACGAGCAGATGGAGCACGAACAGCGGCGCGCATGGGAGGAGCAGTTTACAAAAGAAGAAACAGCGCGCCAAGCGGTCATCGAAGCGTTGATGGTGCAAAGTGAAGCGATGCACCGGCTTGAGCGGCAATCGACTGAGCGGGAACAAACAACCGAAAGAATGGCCGCCCGCCTGGAAGGACAAGACAAACTGTACCAAAAATTAGTGGAACAGCTCGAGTTGCAGCACGTCTTTCACCAGACCGTCATCGAGCGGCTTGAAGCGCAAGAGGCGGCGCAATACAAAGTGACCCGCCAGCTCGACAGCTTAAAAGAAGCGCTGTATGAACGATGCTCCTTTATCGTTGACAGCGTCAAACAACTGTTTTCCTCGTTCTTTTCCGGGAGGGGGCGCAGCCAAAAAATCGACCGCCAAGCCGCTGAACCAAAAAACCCGATCCGCTTGTAGAATGTCATCCTCTTTCGGCGTCTGCCGCCATCCGCCGGCTGAAACGGCGGACTGTTTTTTTGGCTGGCTGCCGTCGGATGGCAAAAGCAAATCAATGGACAACAAGAAACGAAACATCCCATAATAAGAACTAACCATTTTTATCATCTCGCGCCGAGAAGACCCCCACTTCTACGCGTTAGCGTAGGTGGGAGAGCGTTCAACCGCAAGGAAAAGAAAGCCTTGATACATCAACATTTCGAGAGGGAGGAGAAATGATCATGCCGCTAAAGCTCAGCGTTCTTGATCAATCGCCCATCGCCGAAGGCATGACCGCGGAAGAAGCGCTTGAAAACACGGTCCGGCTCGCCCAGTTTGTCGAAGAGCTCGGCTACAAGCGTTTTTGGGTGTCCGAACACCACGACGCGAACAGCCTCGCCGGCTCGTCTCCAGAAGTGCTGCTTGGACACATCGGGGCGAAAACGTCGCGCATTCGCATCGGCTCAGGCGGAGTGATGCTGCCGCACTACAGCGCCTATAAAGTGGCAGAAAACTTCCGCGTGTTGGCGGGTCTAGCCCCCGGCCGCGTCGATCTCGGCATCGGCCGCGCGCCTGGCGGCATGCCGCGGGCGACGATGGCGCTCCAAGACGGCCGGCCGCGTTCAGCGGACCGCTATCGGGAGCAAATCGATGACTTGCTTGGGTATTTGCACGATGCGCTTCCGCCCGTCCACCCGCTTTATGGCGTCAAGGCGACGCCGATTGTGCAATCGCCTCCAGACGTTTGGCTGCTCGGATCCAGTTCGGAAACAGCGAAGCTGGCGGCGGAAAAAGGGCTGCCGTACGCCTTCGCGCAATTTATTAACGGCGAAGGCGGCCAAGAGTACATGCAACTGTATCGCGACCGGTTTACCCCATCGCCGCATTTGGACGAGCCGCGTACACTCGTGGCTGTATTTGCGATTTGCGCCGAAACGGATGAAAAAGCGGAATGGATCGCGGGAAGCCTTGACTTGACGCTCCTCATGATCGAACAAGGGATGGCCGTCAACGGCACGCCGAGTCCGGAAAAAGCAGCCGCCTACCCATACAGCCCGTATGAACGCAAACGGATCGCAGACAATCGGAAGCGGATGATCGTCGGCAGTCCGGCGCGCGTCAAAGACGAGCTGTATCGGCTGAGCGAAAAGTATGAAACAGAGGAAATCATGCTCGTGACGATTACATACGACTTCGAGGATAAACTCGCGAGTTTCCGGCTCATCGCCGACGCTGTATGGGGGTGAATGCGATGCAGATTCTCTCCATTAATGTCGGGAAGCCGAAAACGCTCCACATCGGCGGCCAGCGGATCACAACCGGCATTGACAAAACGCCGGTCGCTCATCCCGTTGCAGTCGGCAAACAAAACTTGGCTGGAGATGGACAAGCCGACCTCGTCCATCACGGAGGAGAAGATAAAGCGATTTGCGCCTATCCGTCCGAGCATTTCGTCTATTGGGAAGAGCGATACGGCCGCCCGTTTACGGCGGGGGCGTTTGGAGAAAACTGGACGCTTCTCGGTTTGACGGAAGACGATGTGTGTCTTGGCGACATTTATGCTGCCGGCACGGCGCTCGTACAAGTGTCACAGCCGCGCCAGCCGTGCTCCAAATTGGCGTTCAAACATCAGCTGCCCGATTTGCCGAAAGCCGTCTGCCAGACAGGAAAAAGCGGGTTTTACTTTCGCGTTCTCAAAGAGGGCGTCGTCGCTCCAGGCGCGCCGCTCGTTCTCATCGAGCGGGGCGCGGGGGCGCTATCCATCGCGTATATCAATCACATTTACTATCATGAGCGGGACAATGCCGCTGCCATGAAGCAAATCGCCAGCCATCCAGCCTTATCCGCAAGCTGGCGCGAAGCGTTTCAAAAGCGCCTCTCCGAGCGAACGCGTCCTTAAGCCTATGCTGGCAAGACACGCCCGACACAAGCCGGCGTTTCACATAGCGATAGAAAGGCGCCCTGATCGTCGACCCTCGCGACACATGGCTTTGTTCAACGATCGGGGCGCTCGTTTTCGGTTCAGCGGGAGAGCGGCGTCGCCGGGCAGGCGCATTCCTCATCGGGCCGCATGCACACTGCGTTTCCAATAGCGGCAATACAACTGGAAATAAAATCCTTTTGCAGCCAACAGCTCTTCATGCGTCCCTTGCTCGATCACTTTGCCGTCGTTGAGCACAAGGATGCGGTCGGCATGTTGAATCGTGTTCAACCGATGGGCGATGACCAAGCACGTCCGGCCGTTCATGAGCCGCGCGAGCGCGTCTTGAATGCGCACTTCGGTCACCGTATCGATGTTGCTCGTCGCTTCGTCCAAAATCAAAATGGCCGGGTCGGCGATCATCGCCCGAGCGATGGCCAACAGCTGCCGCTGCCCTTGGCTGATTCCGCCGCCTCCTGGGGCCAAAACGGTGTCATAGCCGTCCGGCAGCTTCATAATAAAGGAGTGGGCGTTCGCCTGGCGCGCCGCCTCCTCGACTTCTTCATCGGTCGCCTCAAGCCGGCCGTAACGAATGTTGTCGCGGATCGTTCCGGCGAACAAAAACGTATCTTGAAGCACAAATGCCATATGCCGGCGCAAGCTCGCCCGCTTGATCGTTCGGCTGTCGCGCCCGTCGATCAAAATCACTCCTCGATCTGGATCGTAAAAGCGGGTCAACAGCTGCAATACGGTCGTTTTGCCGGCTCCAGTTGGGCCGACAAGCGCGACCGTCTCTCCTGGGGCGATGGAAAAGGTGACGCCGTCGAGCGCCGGGCGCTGTTTGTCGTAAGAAAAGACGACTTGACGAAACTCAATGCGTCCATCAAGCCGGTCCAAGGCCGCCGCTTCCCGCTCGTCTTCCTCTTCTTTCGGCAAATCCAAAATTTCCAACACCCGTTCAGCGCCAGCCAACGCCGACAGCAACGTGTTCCATTGGTTGGCCAAATCGTTGAGCGGTCGGGTAAACTGGCGGGCGTATTCGACAAACACGACGATCGTCCCGACCGATATCGCTCCTTTGGCCGCCAGCCATCCGCCGACGCCAGCGATGAGGGCGAAGCTTACGTTGTTTAAAAAGTTCATCAGCTTCGGGATGAAGCCGGAATACGTTTGCGCCCAAAACCCGGCTTGTTTCAGCTCGGCGTTTTTGCGCGCCAATTCAGACTCCATCCGCTCTTCTTGGGAAAACAGCTTCACGACTTTCTGTCCGGAAATGACCTCTTCGATAAAGCCGTTCATCTCACCGAGCGCCCGTTGCTGCTCACGGAAACGCACCCGCGTCCGGTTGGTGATCCAGCGCATGCCCACATACATCAGCGGCACGACAACAAGCGTTACGATCGTCAACACAACGCTCTGTGAAAGCATGACCACGATAGCGCCCATCAAAGTCAACGTGCTCGAGACGACCTGAACAACAGTACTGTTAAATGTCTGGCTCATATTGTCGATGTCGTTTGTAATCCGGCTCATCAGCTCCCCTTGCTGGCGGCGGTCAAAAAACGAAATCGGCAGCTCATGAAAATGGCGAAACAACCGCTCTCTGATCGCATGCACCGTCCGCTGGCCGACATCGATCATCCAATAGTTTTGCAAAAACGTCGCCGCGCCAAGGGCCATATAAATGGCAAGAAGCAAAACGAGCGTCGCTAAAAAACCGTCCGTCCTCCGCTCGACGATGTACACATCGACCGTCCAGCCGATGACGTACGGACCGGCGAGCGCCAGCGCTGAGCTGACGACAACCATGGCCATAGCCGCAAACAACTTTCGCTTTTGCGGAGCGATGAACACCCAAAGCCGCCGCAAAGTGCCGACGCTGTTTTTTGCCCGCTGCGGACTTGCGCCAAAACGCGCTCCGTGCGGGCTATGCCGTAGTGACATCCACCGATCCCTTCTTTCCTTCCTGTGTGGCGACGATGCGTCGATACAGTTCGCTTGTCGCCAGCAGTTGTTCATGGCTTCCTTGCGCGATCAGGCGGCCGTCTTCCAAAAGCAAAATCGTATCCGCCGCCATCGCTGTACTCACCTTTTGCGTCACCATCACCGTCGTGCACGCATACCGCCGCAACGCTGCGAGGAGCTTTGCTTCCGTCTCTGCATCGAGCGCGCTTGTGCTGTCATCCAAAAGCAAAATGCGCGGTTGCCCAACCAAGGCGCGGGCGATCGACAGCCGCTGCTTTTGTCCGCCTGATAAATTGACGCCCTTTTGACCGATCAGTGCGTCGTATCCATCCGGAAACCGAGTGATCGTTTCATGAATTTGTGCATCACAAGCCGCCTTCACGATCTCTTCCATCGTCGCGGTCATCTTGCCGAAGCGGAGGTTGTCGGCGACCGTTCCGGAAAATAGCAGCACTTCCTGCGGAACAAAACGAACATAGGCCCGCAACTTCTCCGCGGAAAACTCACGCACGTCGATGCCGTCGATCAACACTCGCCCGGCGTCTGGTTCATACAGACGGGGGATGAGCTGAAGAAGCGTCGATTTGCCGGAACCAGTCGCCCCTAAAATCGCCGCCGTTTCTTGCGGATGAATGACAAACGAAATGTCGGAGAGCGCATCGTGCCTGCTGTCCGGGTAGCGGAACGAAACGTGCTCAAAACGAATTTCCCCGCGCCGGACGATCGGCCCATCGGCTCTGTGCTCCCCGCTTCGTTCTTCTGGCACCTCAAGCAGTTCAGCGAGGCGGGCGGCCGAGGCGCGCGCCCGTGAAAACGCCATCGTAATAAACGTAAACATCGACAACGCCGCCGTCGCCCGCGTCGCGTAGTTGACGACAGCGACGACTTGCCCGGCGCTCGCCGCGCCAAACTCAACATCCAGGCGGCCGAAAAACAACAGCGCGATGATGGCGGTGTTCATCACCACCAACAATATCGGGGTGATCGTTTCAACGAGGCGAAGCACACCCATCGTCCGCTCCATGAGCTCATCATTCGCCGCCGCAAATCGTTCTTGCTCGTATTTGTTTCTCATCCACGCTTTGATGAGACGCATGCCGGCCAAATTTTCGCGCATCACGCCGTTGACGCGATCAAGCGCTCGTTGGACGGCGGAAAAGGACGCCGCTGCCCTTTGTACAACCCACAATAAAAAAGCGGCGGATAGTGGAACAGCCACCGCCAAAACGAACGCTAGGCGCGCATGAACGACAAACGCCATCGCAACGCCAAAGACAACGAGAAGCGGCGCGCGCAAGGCGATGCGCAAGCTCATAAACAACATATTTTGCACTTGCGTCACATCGTTCGTCATTCGGGTGACGAGCGAAGCCGGCGACAGCTGCTCGATGCGCGCAAGCGAAAATGATTGGATTTTGGCAAACAGCGCCGTCCGCAGCCGAAATCCATACTCCTGCCCGACATAAGCGGCGGCAAATGAGTTGGCGATGCCCGAGGCAAACGCCAACAGCGACGCCCCGAGCATCACGGCTCCCCACGTGAAAATGGCCGCAACATCCTGTTTCATGACGCCATCGTCGATGATTTTCCCCATCAACAGCGGCTGCCAAAGCTCGATGATGAGCTCGATCAACATAAACAACCAAGCTAACGCCATCCACTTCCAGTATGGCCGCAAATAGATAAGCACCCGCCCCATGTCTGCGCCACTCTCCTCTCCATTCCGATCGGGGGCCCAGCCGCCGTTCATCGTTGTGTATAATTTTATTCTAAACACGAAATATTTATTTGACAATGAGAATGCATTTGCAGAAGCGGAGATGCTCCCGGTCAAGAGGAAAAACCCCCGAGCGAATGCCTCGTCGCTCGGGGTCCATCGGCGGCAATAGGGGAACAACTGGTCTGTTCAGTCGTTTCGATCGAGACGCCCGACTGGCGGGAGACGGAACAACACCGCTTCCAGACCCATGCATAGGTCTGTGAAGCAGGGGGTTGTTCAGTCTTCCGTCACACCTTGGCTCAAGCAGTCGGAAAAATAGACGACACGCTTTTGGGCCAGCGAGATGTGAAACCTTCCGGTTGATTCGGCATGAGAGCCATGTCTATGACTAACGCTGACGCCATGCCGAATAAAGCGCCTCCTGGCTAATATGGTCGAAAGAGCTTGGCGGTGCAAGGGACAACAGCTGTTGTTCATCGCCAACGATCGGCAGCAGCCGGTCGAGCTTGGCCATCAGCAAAATCTTTTCTATAGAGGCGTTATCCCGGACGACGATGGCCATGGCGCGGCTTTCGCTGACGATTTGCTTAAAAAAGCGGACAAGGAGCGAAAGCCCCGTGCTGTCCAAAAATCGAAGGCCGCTCACGTCGACAACGACAAGGCGGCGCTTGACAGCAGCCACCGCCGTCGCCAGCTTTTGTTCCGCCGCGAGCTGCGTATCATAGGCGAGTCGTCCAGTTAGCTTGATGCATTCGTATGCGCGTTCTACAACCATTTCCAATTCAAACGACAACCGATGCTGTTTCATTGTATCCCCCTATCGTTGACCAGCCATGCCCTGCCCTCGGCCACCACCCGCATTCGTTCCGATCACATGGGTGCATCATTGCACCAAATCCAGTTACGTTGCATTCCGACTCATTTTCATGACAAGCATCCGACGGCCGCCCTTTTGCTCAACCCACATAACGTCATCCATAATTTCTCGGATGAATAGCAACCCTCGTCCCGATTCGGCGAGCAATACATCAGAGAGCGTCATTTGATCAAGCTGCTCGATCACTTCCGCCGGAACGCCGCCGCCCTCGTCTTCAACCGCCACGGCCACATCAGCGCTTGTGACGAAAAAGGAGAGCGAAATCGTCCCCGCCTCCATCCCCGCCCGTTGAACAGCTTTAACGGCATTGACGACCGCTTCATGCACCGCCAACACAAACAATTCCGCATCACGGACAGCAAACAACGAAGCAGCCTGCTCCGCAAGGAGATGGCAAACCAAAACCGCTTCCTCGTCCGCCCGGCAGCGCACGATCCATTCACACACCACCAAGCGTCCCGCCTATCCATGAACCGTGATGGACAATAAGCAAATGTCGTCCGAAGGGCTGACAAGCGGCGGACCTTGGCTGATTAAACGTTCGAGGAAGCGTTTATCCGGCAAATGGCGGCACATTTGCGTACATAAGCGAATTTTTTCAATGCTTTGCAAAATCGACGGGTCGATCTCCTCTAAAATGCCGTCTGTATACAAAAGGAGGCGGGCCCGCTTGTCGTAATGAATCACCCCTTTTTCAAACGGCAAGGAAAACGGGCTGCCGATCGCCAAACCGCCTTTGTCCAACTCATGGACGCTTCCATCGTCAAAAACGAGCAACCCAGCCGGATGGCCGGCGTTCGTATATTCAATTTTCCGCTCTTTCGTGTCAATCACTAAATAAATCATGGAAAATAAGTGGCGTATGGCGTTGGCCTCATCCGGGAACAACGTTTGCACATGCTTTTCCAGCTCGCTCGCCACCGAGACCGGATCGATGACGCGCACGATCAATCCGCGCAAAAGCGAGCGGAGCAACATGCTCACCAAGGCCGACGAAATGCCGTGCCCCATCACGTCGATGACGATGACCCCGTAGCGGTATAGATCGATTTGGTAGCACGCGTAAATATCGCCCGACAGGTCATCGGACGGAATATACACAGCATCCATCGTCACCGCCTCGTTTTGAATGAGCGGCGTCAGCAAATTTTGTTGAATTTTTTTGGCCAGCTCGACTTGGCGCCGCCGCTCCGCCTCTTTTTGCTTTTGCTTCGTCTCGTCTTCGACAAGGACGATATATCCATCCGCCTGAAGCACGGGAATGACCGTATAGGCGACATTGGCGGACGTGCCGTCCCGGCGCTGCACCATCCCTTCGCCGCATCGCTGCTCTTGGGGAGAAAACGGAAGCCATGTTTGGCTGCCGCAGCGAAAGAGCGACCATATCGGGCGGCCGACCGCCTCTTCTTTTCGACGCCCAAACAGCCGCTCGGCACTAAGCCCCCAATCTTGCACGGTTCCGTCCGCCGCCACCGGAACAACCGCAAACGGGGCGGAATCGTAAATGACCCCGAGCAACTCAGACGGCGTCGGTCGATCAGCCGGAGGCATAGCGGTTTGTTCAACAAAATGCCAAACGAGCCATTCTCCTTCGCTGCCTGATAGCCGATAAACGTTCATCCAACTCGTACATGTTTTCCCGCTTTTCGCTACATGGCGCGCTTCTCCTTGCCAACACCCGTCCTTTTTTACCGCCTCGGCGATGCCATCTAACAACGCGGCCGACCACTCGGCTGAAAACAGAACGCCGACCGGCCGCCCGACTAATTCGTTTTTGGCAAATCCGAGCCATCTTGGCGTCGGCTCGCTGACCGCAACAATCGAAAGTTGACGGTCGGTAATCACCATGCCGCTGCCCAACTGTTCCGCGTCTAGCTGATCGATCGCCTGTACATTCGCCTTCACCATCGTTCAACCCTTTTTTGTTATAATCAACATCCATCGCTTTTAGCTGACACCGGCTTCCCGAAACAAAAACGCGCATCGGCGCCGGGTTGTTTCCACCCCGCCTTCGGGTTGCATGTTCAGCACCACATTTCGCCCATTGTTCCCATTGGGAACAGATTATTGTTGGTATTCGCGGTCTTTTGTTGATTTTCCTGCTCGCTGGCGCATAAATCTTCTAGTCCGTTTTTCTTATTTTGCTGATTGTCCAAACCGCCGGCGAATCGCCGCAATCACAAGCAAGAGCACCGGAATGATGATTTGCAGCGGGATGTGCAAGTAAATGGTGACAATTCCCAGACCCTCATGAATGTGCTCTGCATAGTTGCTGGCGATGGCAACAGATAAAAACAGGACAAGCAATCCAAGCGGATAAATAATTCGCTGATGCCTCGAGACACTAAACAGGTGGGCCGCCCCGACGACCCCGGCATAAAAAAAGATGGAGATTTTAAAAAAACCGCCGATAATGAGCGCAATCATAAAAAAAACATCAAGCCGCTCGAAAAAATGGGCGACTTGCACGCGACGGATCATATCAAGCAGCGGAAACGCTGAACGCGACGCCGCATCCGGTCCGAGAACGGCCATATTGATCGCCGCAATGATCGCCAAGTTCACCCCGGTGAGCACCATGCCGGCGATGGCCACCCGGCTTGCTTTCGCGGGGTTGTTCATATACGGAAACAACATCGTAAACACAATCATCTCACCAAACGGCACATACAACGTTTCCGTGAACACGGTTTTCCACACTCGGTTCCATCCTTCTTCCAACATCGGCTGCAGCTGCAAGACGTCCATGATTCCCGAAACACACACGAGCACAAATCCGAACAGCCCCAACACATAAAGCAGCGTCAAAAACAGCTCGCCGGTGCGCGCCAACACTTCCAAACCTTTATAGGCGCCGTACATGACAACCAGCGCCATAATGGCGTTTAACACAAACAGCGGCGTTTCCGGGTAGGCAAATGTCAACAACAGCTCGCCAAAATCGCGCAGCACGCGGGCGGCAATGTAAAGAAAATACGTCACATATATCATCCCTAACAATTTGCCTAGCGGCGCCCCAACGATGTGCTGCATATAGACGATCAGCGGCTGGTCAGGGTAGTAGCGGAACAAACGCCCATATACAGCAAATAAAAGCAATCCGAGCACCAGCCCAAGCAAAATGGCGATCCATACATCTTGCTTGGCGCTCGTGCCGAGCGGAATGACGATGGCGCTGCCGTGTTCGAACAACACGACAAGGACGAACAGTTGACGCGCATTGATTTTGATCGGTTCCAACCGGTCTCACCGCCTTTGCCTCATCCATGTTCCCCGTTGGACTCATTCTGCTTCTACATACGGTTTGTTCCGCAAGCCGGTGCGGCGGATATACATATCTACAGTCACCATGACGTCAAGATTTGGAAAATATCGGTCGTTCCATTCTTTCTCAATTTTCTTCCATAAGCGCGGGTCTACGCGGTGAACAGCGTCACCGAATCCAAAAATATCGGTCCGCTCGCGCTGGGCAGTTTCAATCGCCTGCTTCACCTCGTTTTTAACATGGCGCTCAATGTCTTTTTCCAATTGAAACAGCACGCCGGCATCCGCTAAATCAATCGGCACGCGCGCTTCGCTCACATCCCCTTCCGCCCGAATATGAACGGAAACCGTCGGCCGGCCGTGTTTCACCGTCGCCTTGATGTCCGTTTTCCCGCGCACCGTTCGATAGCCAATGGCTTCTTTTTTTCCCTTCCACGGAATGGTGATGTTTGTTTGCTTAATCCGATCGAGCACCCAGACAATCCCCCGCGCTGGCGGCCCGTCCACCCAGCCGACAAGACGGCCTTTTTTAAACAGCGCCAGCCCCTCCAAACTGACGCGTGCGTCCGGCACTGATGATTGCACGTTCGTTTGCCGTTTGCCGCGCTTCGGATTTCCCTCGATTGTCACGCCGGTGACGGTAAGATCGCGCCCCGAAGACGCCAAACTGCGAATCGCCTGCCAAACATCGGCGTTGATCGTTTGCCCCCAAGCCATCTCAGAAAATTCCAACGTTTTAATAATTTGATTGGCAGAAATTTTGTCAACCGGCGTCAGCACGGTAAGCACATCTTTAGCCGATTGACCGCGGGCGATGACCAAGCGCGCCGTCGTCCGAAACTGGTTGTTGCGCTCCATGGCGTCAAACACCCCATCCAACCCTTCGCGCGCCACTTCTTCACCGATGACGACCAAGTTTGTATGCGCATAATAAAGGAGACGCGACACCTTTTCCGACGCTTTCCGGCTCGCTTCAACCAAACTGTCGCCGGTCGACGTGTAAATCGACACCGGCACGCCGGCCGCGCCTCCCCCGCGCTGCGTCGCGCCGGCGACGTTTCCGGGGTTGACGACTTGAAATGAAGCCAAATACTTCCCATCTTTGGTTTTATCAAGCCCCACAGCAATGACAAACGCTAAATCCGTCAGCTCCTTTTTGCTCCAACAGCCTGACAATAACCCAGCACAAACCAAAAGAGGAAGGACGGCAGCAACCATCCGCTTCACGATCCATCCCCCTTCTCTTGACGCGATGGCGCCGGCGGCTCGGGCTTTTGCTCGCCCGACTGTCGGACAATGTTTTTTTGGTTGATGAGGCGCGGCCGCTCGCGAAACATCCACGTCGGCACGCGCAACAACGTATCGCCCACGTTCGATGGAATAAACGGGGCGAGCGGCGACATGTACGGCACCCCAAACGAACGCAAGCTGCATAAATGGAGAATCATGACCAACAACCCCATCATGATGCCGTAAAACCCGAACATGGCCGCCAAAAACATCAGCCCAAAGCGGATGAGGCGGGCTGAAATGGCGATGGCAAACGACGGCGTCGCAAAGCTGGCGATCGCCGTGATCGAAACGACGATGACCATCGCCGAGGAGACGAACCCAGCTTCAACCGCCGCCTGGCCGATGACCAAAGCGCCGACGATCGACACCGCCTGGCCGACGGCGCGCGGCAGGCGGACGCCGGCTTCGCGCAAAATTTCAAACGTCACTTCCATGACGAGCGCTTCGACGAATCCCGGAAACGGCACCGCCTCGCGCTGAGCGGCGATGGCGATGACAAGCTGGGTCGGGATCATTTCCTGATGGAATGTCGTCGCCGCGATATAAATCGCTGGGGCTACAAGTGAGAGAAAGAAAATCAATACACGCAAAAATCGGAGGGCGGTGGCGATATCAAAGCGGGCATAGTAGTCTTCCACCGCCTGGAAAAATTGAATAAACACAGCGGGAGCCAATAACACAAACGGCGTCCCTTCCACGAAAACTGCCACTCGCCCTTCGAGCAAGTTGGCAGCGACGATATCAGGGCGTTCGGTATGATATGTCGTCGGAAACGTTGTGAATGTTTGATCTTCAATTAATTGTTCAATATAGCCCGATTCAAGCACGCTGTCGATTTGAATTCGGCGCAGGCGCGCCCTCACTTCCTTGACAATCTCGTCATTGGCGATGCCTTTGATGTACATGATCGCGACATCCGTTTGCGTCACCGTGCCGATTTGCATCGTTTCCAGCCAAAGATTCGGATTTTTAATGCGGCGGCGGATCATCGCGGTGTTCGTGCGCAACGATTCCGTAAATCCCTCGCGCGGACCGCGGACGGCGATTTGCGTTTGCGGCTCTTCAATCGAACGATATTCCCCGCCTTTTGTGCTTGCGCTGACGGCAAACGGCACCCCGTCAATGAGCATGACCGTCGCTCCGGAAAACAGCTCAAAAAAGAGCTTCCCCCAGTCAGAAATATGTTTCACGCCGCCGACCGCGGCGAGCTTTTTCTCGATCCATTGAAACCGTTCTTTTTCCTCAAGCGCCAGCGGAAACGACGCTTGAAGCAATGGCGTCAGTACAAATTCGTACACATTTTTCTCATCGACAAGGCCGTCGACAAAAATAATGGCTGCCTTGATTTGCCATTCCTGGCCCAACGCAAAACGGCGGATGACGACATCGTTGCTCTCTCCGGTCTTTTGGCGAATGATGTCAATATTGACGGCCAGTTCAGCAGAAAGCGGCTCTTGTGGGACATCCGACGCCTCGCCGCTATGGTCCGGTCCTTCCTGCTGCACGCTGTCGTTCATCCGTCCTTGCTGCCGGCGCATCCCCCATTGAAACAGCATGCCCCTCTCCTCCTCGCTCCGCATCATGTTATCCTCCATTATAGACAAGAGGTGAAAAACGTATACAGCGGCGCATCGTTTCCGATGAACAGGTGAACACTAACAGAAAAAGCGGCAGGTGACTGACATTGAACGTCATATTCCTCTCCCTCACCTTTGCGCTGCTATTGATCACCACGGCTGTCGGAATGGATTGGCTGATGGGACTGACGTTGTATCAGTCGTTCCATAACGTCATCAATCCATTCCGCGTCATGGAGACTCCCGAGATGTTCATCTTATTTCTGTTTCTTCTTTTTTGGGCGCTCGATTTGTTGGCCGTATGGCTTTGGCGGCGGAAAAAAACGGCTTCTTGACAAAAATGAAACGGGCAGGAATCTTCCCCTGCCCGTTTTCCTGTCATTTTTCGATTTTCTCCCACATGTGCCGCTCTTCTAGCCATTGACGCACATGGAGGTTGTATTCATCGAGCGAGAGGCTGAATGAATCGCCGTCGCTTTGCAGCAATTCAATATTCCCCTGCCATGTGCTCCCCCCGCCGATGATGTCCTCCACCGGCTCATTCCACAAATCTTGTTTGAGCGCCTGGACAAACGACTCGATCTCCTTCGGATCGGCCAGCACGACCACCGGACGCCCAGTTTCGACATTTCGGATCGTCACTTGGCGGATCGGAGAATAGCTCGGGCGAAGCAGCAAATAATATTGCTGCTTATATTCTTTTGAGCCCATGATGCGCTGAAAATACGGCATGTACGGTTCAATCGGCACTACGTAGCGGCGGAGGAGGCGCGTGCCGTCTTTTAGCACATAGCCGATCACAACTGTCCGGATGTTGGCAAACCGAGGCGGCGACGGCTGATCGTGCACAAGCTGCTCATGAAACGCCCTTACAGCCTTGATGTTTTCTTGGCTGCGCAAAAACTGATCAACTTCTTGAAATGAGCGGCCTATCATTTCAGGATGTTCAAAATTCATAGTCGATTGGCCGAAATATACTTGTTTGATGTCCGCCAGCGCCGGCACGCGCTGTTCGTAACCGAGGGGATCAAAATGAACAAGCAGGCAGATGCCCCCCATCGCTCCCGCAAACGCGATATATCCTTTCCAACGGTGAAAGACGCGCCACGTTTTCGCAATCACCATCTGGGCAATGGCATACCCGATCAAGGAAAAGCTGATATAGCCGAATATCGTCCAGTTCCACTTGCTTTCCACGTTTCCGAAATATAAACCGCCAACAAGCCAAGAACAAAACGCCACTCCATACACAAACAACGGACGAAGCACTGAAAAGGCAAGCGCCTGCCCGGCCGCTTCCGTCGGCCGCCGCTCGTACAGCCAAATGGACAAGCCGAAAAACAGAAGCGACACTAGCAGCAACAGTCCGGCTTCTCCCGCACTCAGCGCCTGATTCGTCAGCATCGCATAGCGAATCGGAATCACCCACTGATTCAGTTCGCTCGATAAATAGTACGTATCCGGAAATCCATACAATAATAACGATAGGTTGCTAAACATAAGGACCATGATGCCGGCCGGGAAAACGAGAAAAATGTTGGTCAGCACGACATGGATCACCGATTGGCCGACGAGCACACCGACCACAATGCCGAGGGCCAAAATGACCGTTTCCACCACCAACGTCTCACCGAACCAGCGCCATACGTCAGAGGCCCCAATCGGCCACGGAAGATCAAGCCCCAATAGACAGCCGATGGCGGCGATCGCTGCCACAACCAGCGGTCCCACGAGCATAAGCCAGCCAAAGACCATTTGCCCCACAAGCAGTTCGGTGCGGCGGATGGGCAAGCTATGAATGAAATCAGCCGACCGTTTCTCGTGCATGTAGCGAAGCACACCGGCCGCCGCCAAGATCGGGACAAGCCAAGCAATCAACGTCTCGAACCCGTTGGATATATAGTATACGTTCTTCCATTGCGGCACATTTCCGACTTTTGGATCATATTGCGAGTACGAAAGCCCAATCGGCAATACGATCGCCGCCAGCCATAACAGCAGATGAATGATGGCAATCCAGCCGATTTGGCGAACATTTTGCGTCCACATGGCGCGGTTAGCCGACAACCGTTTCGCGGACATCGACAACATCCCCCATTTCATACACAAAAATTTCTTCCAACGACAACGGCAAGACGTCAAGAATGAGCGGAGCAAACGAACTCACCGTCTCTTCGATGGATCGTTTCTCGCCGCGGACGACAAGAAGAACGATGCTGCCGCGCTCCTCGCGATGCACGATGTCAAGGCGTTCGGCCAACTCGCTCGGAAATCCGCCGCGAAACGCGACTTGAATTTTATGCATCCCGGCGCGCAGCTCGTTTAAATCGCGCTCCATCCGTACGGTCCCTTGCGCCATCAATCCGACGATGTCGCATAAATCTTCGAGCTCGCGCAAATTGTGCGACGAAATGACGACCGTCATCTCCCGTTCGGCCACTTCTTCTATGAGCAGCTGCTTCACATGACGGCGGACGAATGCATCGAGCCCATCAAGCGGCTCATCCATAATGAGCACATCCGGCTGGACGGAAAAGGCGAGCCAAAACGCCGCTTGGCGCTGCATGCCTTTGGAAAACTGCTGAATTTTTTGATCAACATCAAGCGAAAAAGCGGACCGCAATTCTGTAAACCGCCCGCGGCTGAACGACGGGTACAGTTGCTCGTAAAAATCCGCCATTTGCCGAATCGTCGCGTGCGGAAAAAAGTAGACAAAGTCCGGCAAAAACAAAAGGCGTTGCTTCACCCGGACATTTTCCCACACATCCTCCCCGTCCACTGTAATCGTTCCGCGATCTTGGCGGAGAATGCCGGCCATCATCTTTAGCAGCGTCGTTTTCCCGGCGCCGTTCGGGCCGAGCAGCCCGTAAATCGATCCTTTTGGCACCATCATGTTCGCGCCCTTGACAGCGGCAAATCGATCAAACATTTTCGTCACGTCCACAAGTTGAATCACGATTCTCCCCCTCTTTCTCTCCTTCTCGAACCCATTGCCATAACTGCTCATTTGTCACCCCTAAAAACCGTGCTTCCTTGACAAGACGGACAAGCTGCTCACGGACCGCAGCGATCGCCTCGATGTTTGGTTCTTTCGAGCGCGGGGCAACGAAGCTGCCTTTCCCTGGAATCGAATAAATCCAGCCGTCGCGTTCCAGTTCGCGGTACGCTTTTTGAATCGTGTTCGGATTCACCATCAGCTGTTTCGCCATCGTCCTGACCGATGGCAGCTGATCGTGCGGCTGCCATAGTTCGCGGACGATCATTTCTTTCATTTTGTCAATCAGTTGTTCGTAAATCGGCTGGCGACTGCGGATATCAAGCTCAAACATCTCCCCTCCTCCTCTCATTGTCACAACCGTACTATAACTAATAGTACACATAAAACAGAAGAAAGGCAAGAGTTTTTTCCAAAATAAAGAAAGAATCCATCCCTGGATTCTTTCTTCCTCTCATTCCGACGCCGTCGGCCGCCGCGTTGACCGTTGCCGCTCGGCGGGCTGATACGTCTGAACAAACAGCCCATCTCCTTCGAGCCACTCGGCGATCAACACGTCTTTTGGCGAGGCAATTCCTTGTTTTTGCAGTTTGGCGGCCAGCCATTGCTCCGTTTTCCCAAGCTCCGCTAATTCGTCTGCCAACAGCTGGCCATCCCGGATCAGCGTCACCGGGACATACACCGGGTGGGGTGGCAGACGGAAATCTTCACGCGTCGTTTTTTGATAATGGGCTTTTTTGAGCACGCTGATCTCCCCATCGGCTTCTAAAAAACAAAACGCCACTTCGCGGATCGAAAAGGTCTCATGTTTGCGGAGCAAGCTTTGCAGCTGATTGAGCGTCAAGCGGCTTTTTTTCAAGGCCTCGTAATCAATGACCCCGTTCCGAATGAGCGCCGTCGGTTTGCCCTCGCTCCATAAACGGAAGGAAAGCCATTTTTGACTCGCATATTCCACCGTCATCAGCATCGCTCCCCAAAGGGTGATGGAGTAGAGGATATACCAAAGATGGATATGGTCGTCATACAGGGCATTGCCGAGCAGCTCGCCAAGGACAATAGCCGAGATAAACGTAAACGGGCTCATTTGGCTGATCAACTTTTTGCCGGCGATTTTCACGACAGCGAACAACAGAATAAAGCCGGTGACCAATTCGATCGTCAAATGAAGCCATTTCATGCTGCGCCCCCCTTGCATGCCGTTGATGTTCGCCCTTTCTTCCCTGTATTGTGCCCCCTGCCGCCTGAGAAGTTTCGCTGTTGGTTTGCCGTTTGGACGGATAAATTACCCTAGACTGGAAACACTATCGTTCTAGAGATCGTATAGAAAGAAAGGGATCCATGATGAACGGACAGCCGCTTAGCGTCCTGCAACTATTATTCATGGTCATGCTGTCGGTCGGGCTGATGAATCATGTCATCATCATCCCCTTTATGCTTGAGGCCGCCCACCGCGATGCGTGGATCGCCGCCTTGGGAGCGTTGGGAGGTTTGCTCCTCTGGCTGCCGCTGCTTTATTTCACCATCCGACAACTGAACGGCGAGCGGCTGTTTGACTGGCTCAAGGCCCGATTTTCGAGCGCGGCTGCTTATGCGATGGCCGGTGTCAGCAGCGCATTCTTGCTTCTTCATAGTTTTGTCACGTTAAACGATACGGTCACGTTTACCACCACCTCTTATTTGACGGCGACGCCGAGATGGGCGCTGATTTTGGTCATCGTGGCCGTTTGTTTTTATAACTCGTACCAAGGCATCGACTCGATTGCCAACACTTCCATGATCATTTGCCCGTTCGTCATCGTGTTTGGTTTTTTCGTTATGCTCTCGACCACGCCTCATAAAGATTATTCACTGCTCAGACCAACGCTTGAACATGGTGTTGGACCTGTGCTCAACGGCATGATGTACGCCGGAGCGGGATATGTGGAAGTGATCGTTCTATTGTTTCTCTCCCATCGCCTGCCTCGCCCATTTTCATGGAAGGCGCTTGCCGCCATCGCTGTTTTCACAGCCGGGCTGAGCATCGGGCCGACGATTGGCGCCATCACCGAATTTGGCCCCGAGCAGGCGACGCGCCTTCGCTATCCGGCGTTTGAGCAATGGCGGATGGTCAGTTTAGGGACGTACATTGAGCATGTGGACTTTCTGTCGGTCTATCAATGGCTGTCCGGCGCCTTTATCCGCATCTCCTTATCGACAGCGCTGATTGTGGAATTGTTTCCGATCCGCCATCCGCAACCCCGCCGTTGGGTGCTCATCATTCTCTACTTGGCAATCACATTGGCAGCGCTGGCACCGGTCAGCGATGAACAGTTTTTGCATGTTGTCAAACATTGGGTGCTGCCGGCATCGCTGCTGTTTAGTCTTGCGCTGTCCATTGTGCTGAGTGGTTTCGCTTTGTTGGCATACCGCAAAAAGAAAAGAGGGATGACATGATGAAACGACCGATGCGCGCCGCCGAAGGCAAGCGGTTGAAAGACGATTACACAGGGCTCGAGACCGTCATCATCTCCGAAGAGGCGTTGCGCACGATGTACGCCAAATGCCCTGACGTCATCATGACGGAAGCCGCGATTCCATCCTCTTTGCCTGACGGCTCGGCGGCTGTGGTGCACTTGCTGTTTATTTATTGTGAAGAACTGTGCGATACGCAAATGCTGCAAAAGGCCATCTATCCGATGTTCCGCGAGCTGTGCGAACAGCATCCATGCTTTTCGGCCGCCGACATCGAGGTCCGCAAACCGGCGGCGCTTGAATATATGGGAAAAGAAGTGCGGATCGATGATCTCAACTTCAAGTTATTTAGCGGCGATTTGCTCATTTATTTTCACGAAGCCGATGTCTTGTACACGATGCCGCTCGCCAGCCCGCCAAACCGCGATCCGGAGGAGCCGAACACGGAAGTATCGATCCGCGGGCCCAAAGATGGATTTATTGAAGAAATCAGCAAAAACGTGGCGCTCATCCGCAAGCGGCTGCGCTCGCACCGGCTCGTCTATGAACCGTTTGTCATCGGCACGCGCAGCCAGACAAAAGTCGGGCTCCTTTATGTCGATGATATTGCCAACACCGCCATCATCGATGAGGTGAGAAGCCGCCTGCTCAGTTTGTACATCGACTCGGTGACAAGCACCAATCAAATTGAGGAGTGGCTGTCCGACACCCGGTTTTCCTTGTTTCCATTGTTCGGCTATACCGGGCGGCCCGATTTCGCCGTCAATTCGCTCCTCAACGGCCGTTTTATCATCTTGGTCGACGGCGCGCCGACTGCCCTGATCGGTCCGGGCAATTTAACGTTTTTGCTGAACACGTCGGAAGATAACAACACGTTTTTCCTGTTTGTCGTGTTTCAGCGACTTCTCCGGCTTGTCGGCACCTCGGTCGCCATTTATTTGCCGGGCGCCTGGGTCGCTCTGACTTCCTTCCATCCAGATCAGCTGCCATTTACCTTGCTGGCGACGCTTATTTTGTCGCGCCAAGGGGTCCCGCTTCCGGTGCCGCTGGAGATGTTCATTATGATGATTTTGTTTGAAGTGTTTAAAGAAGCTGGGATGCGGCTGCCGATCGCCATCGGGCAGACGCTGTCGGTCGTCGGCGGCTTGATCATCGGCCAGGCGGCGATCAACGCCGGGCTCGCTGCCCCGGCGACGCTCGTTATTGCCGCCATTGCTGTCATCTCGACATTCACGCTCGTCAACCAAAACATGGCCGGCAGCGTCACCTTGCTGCGCTTTATTGCATTAACGTCTGCTTCCGTTCTTGGCCTGTTCGGTTTTATTCTGTCGCTGTTCTTGATCCTAACCTATGCCGTCAACTTGCGCACCTGCGGCGTTCCATATCTCACGCCGCTGGCGCCGCCCTCAAAAGATATCGGGAAAGTATTTATCCCAAGTACATGGAAACAGTTCCGCACGCGCGACCGCATTGTGCGCCCAAATGATCTCATTGCGAAAGAGAGGGAACAAAAATGAGGAAGCGGCTCTTTCCCATCATCGCTTCCGTCATCTTGCTCAGCGGCTGTTGGGATACGCGCAACATTGATCATATTGTGTACGTTCATTCGATCGGAGTCGATTACAAAAACGGCCAAGTGATCGCCTACGTCCAGCTGGTCGGATTCACCGCCCTCGCCAAAGTCGAAGCCGGGGGCGGCAAAGAGAAAGCAGCCGTTTCGATCGGCAAAGCGGCCGGCGAAACGTTTAATATCGCGACCGACAAAATCTACCCTTCCATTCAACAAAGGGTGTCATGGGGTCATGTAAAAAGCCTTGTCTTTACCAAACGGGCCTTGCAAAAAGGCATCGTGGCCGATGTGATCGACGTGCTGAACCGTTACAACGAAATTCGCCATACGGCATGGGTGTACGCCACCGATGAGCCGCTGTCCGAGCTGTTTGAAGCGACGCCGCTGTTAAACGCTTCCTCCTATTATTCGCTGTTGTCCAACCCGGAAGAAATCTTTCAACAAAGTTCGTTCATCCGCCCGATCCGGCTCAACCGGCTGATTGCCGATATGGATGAAAAAGCCGCCACGGCAAGGCTTCCTTATTTAACGATCGACCGCCGGCGCTGGATCGAAAATAAAAAGCCAAAACCGATGTTGGCGGTTTCCGGTGTTTGTTTTCTTCACGATTATACTCTGCAAGGATGCGTCCGCCGTTCCGATCTAGAGGGACTGCGCTGGCTCGAACACGACATTCGCCGCACCCCGATTTATGTCAAACAAAAAGGGAAAACGATCGCCTCGCTTGTCGTCCGCAATCCAAAAACCAAATGGTCAGTCAAGGCGAAGGACGGAGAACCCGCGTTTGCTGTCCAAGTCGAGGCGCAAGGAAGCATCATCGAACTGCGCAAGCCGCTCTCGCGAAAACAACTGGTCCAACTGGCGGAACAAACGGTGAAGCAGGAGATCCGCCGCCTGTATGAACTCGGCAAGGCGCGGCGGATCGATACGTTGAATGTGTCGGAACAGCTGTACCGCCAGCGTCCAAATATTTGGAAAAAACATCAGTCCAACGGCCTCATCCCGCTCGGCGACAACACGCTGTCCGTGAGCGTCAAACTCGCGATCGGAGCATCCGGAAAAGAAAAGTTGAATTACCGGGCCGGTGATTGAAAAGACAAAAAATTAAGGTATAATTAGGAATATTAAGATATGTTTTGAACGGGGGAGAACGATGAACACCCATACAGAGCGAACGAGCGCCGTCGGCATGACCGTCTACCCGATTTTGTTCGCCATCATCCTCGGCCACTTTTTGAACGATGCAATGCAAGCGGTCATCCCGGCGCTCTTTCCGATTTTGCGCTCGACAATGGAGCTGTCGTATGCGCAAATCGGCTGGGTCGCCTTTGCCTTGAACATGACATCATCTGTCATGCAACCGGCTGCTTCCGAACCATGTCGGCATGGCGTCCGGACTCATCGTCGGCCTGGCGTTTGACATGGGGGCGCTCGGCGCGGTCGTGCTCGGCAAAATCGCCGACTTGTCGTCGCTCGGCACATGAATGCGGCTTTGCAGCGTGCTGCCGCTCTTTGGCGTCTTGGCGGTTTGGCTGCCAAAAGACCGGACATCGCCTATTCATATTTTTCTTTCAATCTCTTTTCGCTATAATGAAAGGTGATGAGGTCTATTCAGTTAGGAGATTTTTCGTATGGCGGGTTTATACATTAACCAGCACGTCCTGAACAACTTATTTTATATTTTAGTCACGATCTTTGCCTTTTCGTTTATTTATGACCATAGTCGAGCGATCCGGCAGCGCCCGCTCTATGGCCAGGCGCTGCTTGGGGCTTGTTTGGCGTTGGCGGCCGTTTTGTGCATGAAATTTCCGATTTACATTGATCCGCTGTGCGTCCATGATTTCCGGCAAATTCCGTTTTTGCTTGGGACATTGTATGGCGGCGGCGCGGTCGGGGCGGTGCTGTTTGTTGTCTTGATGCTGGCACGCACCGTTTTGTACGGATTTCAGCCGCTCACGTTGATCGTTTACGCCATCATGTTTGCCATAGCGGCGGCCGCTTCGCCGCTGTTTCGCAAGCTGCCGCAGCCGAGCAAGCTCGTTATGTCGCTTTGGCTGACGTTTTTGCTCGCGGTGCTGACGACATTTGTCGCCGTGATTGTTGCTGATTTTCCGGTAACGAAGCCGTATATCGTGTATTTCATTATGATGCCGCCGTTTGTCATGATGTTTGCCGTCTATTTAATGGAGACGCTTCATGAGGCGCAGCTCGCTCGGGCAGAGCTGATGAAAATGGAAAAAATGGAGATTGTCAGCCAAATGGCAGCCAGCATTTCCCATGAAATTCGCAACCCGCTCACCGTCGTCAAAGGGTTCATCCAGCTGCTGCAAACGGGTCGGTTGCCGCGAGAAACCGAAGAGCGGTACATTCGCATCGCCTTAGAGGAACTCGAGCGGGCGGAAGCCATCATCCGCGACTATTTGACGTTTGCCAAACCGGCGCCGAAAGAAACCGAGCCGATTGATGTCGCCACCCAGCTTCAGAAAGTGCTGCAAATGATTACGCCAATGGCGCATATGCATTCGATCCATGTATCCTCTTCCCTCGAACATGGTGTCGTCAACGGAAACGTACAATATTTCCAACAGTGTTTTCTCAACTTGTTGAAAAATAGCATTGAGGCGATGCCAAACGGCGGTACGCTCCATGTTGCGGCCGAGAACCGGGAAACGTCGGTCGTCATCACCATTGCTGACAACGGCGTTGGCATGACGAAAGAGCAAGTGCGCCGCTTCGGCGAGCCATACTTCAGCACGAAAGAAAAAGGCACCGGGCTTGGTGCAATGGTTGCCGTCAAAATCATCGAACAAATGGGCGGGACGTGGACGATCGAAAGCGCCGTACAAAAAGGGACGACGTTGACAATCACGCTGCCGGCAAGCCGGGTGGGACCGCCGACGGCGGAACGAAGCGCCGTCGGCTGAACGAAAAAACGGATGACCTGTTTTGGACATCCGTTTTTTCTTGGTGATTGGCGCGATCACTTGACTTCCTCAAAATAATCTTTGTAAAACCCGCCGACTTTTCCGCTGTTGTCGATGACAAAATAAAACTCGTCCGTTTCGCTTTTCACTTCATATACTTTGCCCGGCGTCAACACATTGCTGACCATGTACTTTTCCGCGTTCGTGTGAACGCACTTTACTTTTTTGATCGTCGGCCGGGTCGCCCATGTGTGATGAATCATGGCGTCATCCCCTTATCTAGATGGTGTTCTCTTTTTTATTGTAGCGGGACGGCGCGCCGGCTGCAACTTGGAATTCCCGCTCCCTGCCAAACAGCGATGCCAATGATTGGCTGCAACAGGGGATCATGCTATCATGAGGATGTACCGACGATTCTGAAAGGGGAGATTTCGATGTTTTTGCCTTCGTTTCGCTTGGACGGAAAAACGGCGTTAGTGACGGGAGCCGGACGCGGCATCGGCCGGGCGATCGCGATCGGGTTCGCTGAAGCCGGGGCCGATGTGGCGCTCATCGCCCGCACGGAAGCTGATTTGCAAGAAACGGCAAGCCATATCGAACAGTTCGGCCGGAAAGCGTACATATATCCGCTTGATGTCATCGACCGGAAAGCCGTGCATGACGCCGTCGCCAATGTCAAACAACAAGCCGGATCACTTGATATCGTTGTCAACAACGCTGGCATGAACATCCGCACCCCGGCTTTGGATGTGACGGATCATGAGTGGGAAACGATTATGAACACCAACTTAAAGTCGGCGTTTCTCGTCTCACAAGAAGCCGGTCGCGTCATGAAAGAACAAAAGCAAGGAGGAAACATCATCAACATCGCTTCCGTCGCCGGCCATGTCGCCTTGCGCACCGGGGTTGTGTATGCGGCGACAAAAGCGGCGCTCATCCAAATGACGAAAGTGCTGGCGTTTGAGTGGGGGCGCTACGGCATACGCGTCAACGCGATCGGCCCATGGTATTTCCGGACGCCGCTCACCAAAACGCTGCTTGAGGACGAAGCGTATGTGAACGACATTTTGGCCGTCACGCCGCTCAAGCGGATTGGCGAGCTGCCTGAGCTCGTCGGCCCGGCTGTGTTCCTCGCCTCCGATGCGTCAAGCTATATAACCGGCCAAACGCTATTCGTCGATGGCGGCATGACGATCCACGGCTTTTGAGTAAAACACGCCTTGATGACGCACCCTATAAACGCAGCAGTCCATATCCACAAGGGGGTACCAATGATGGATGAGCAAGAAAGCAAACGGCAATTTCAAGACGATCTGGACCAATACCGAATGGACAACGTCATACACGCCCCGAAGCACTATGTGTACCAAGTCGGCTACGAAGCATCAAGCGGCAACCCGACCGGCGGCCATCGAGACGCGAAAAAAACGCGCGAATGGCCGCACAGCTAGACCGGGAAGGAACTCCCTTTCCGGTTTTTTTGGCTGGCCGATCTCCCCGCTTTGTATAGGCGGCGATCGTTGGGAAAAGAACTTCCTTCGCAATTTTTTGATGAATTCTCTTGCCCCTATAACCAGAGCCCGTCGAATCTGCGGCTGCGCCTTCAGCCTAAGGTGGAGCCAACAACCGCCCGTTATGGCTCATCGCGCACACCCTCAAATTCGATGATGCGCCCGCACGGCTCAACCATCGTTTCGCCGTTCGTTTCCACTTCGCGGAAAATCGGTTGCTCGATGCGGCGGACAGGGCGGTAGCCTTCCTGTTTCATTCGCTCTAAACAGGCGGCGATCGTTTCCCCTTCCGCTACAGTAAACCGTTTTTTCTTCATCGCTTTCCTGGCCAAAGAGGCGCGCCCTCCCTCCTCCCACTAGAAATGTTGACATATCAAGGCTTCACGGCCTTTCCTTATAACTATTGTACCCCAAAAAAGAAGCCGGATCGCTTCATCCGGTTCAGCATGTTTTCTGCACATATTTTCGGTACAGCCCGTACAGCTCCGCCGCCTTGTACGTTTCAATTTTTTTCCGTCCAACCGGATGACGGGCGATGCCCGCCTTTTTCAACTCAGCCACAAGCCATCCTTTCGAGCCGAAATGCGCCATGGGCGCTCCCCCTCCTTTTTCGTGCGGCTTGTCTTTATATATATGCGCCTAAACAGGGGATAAGAACGCCTTTGGCAACAGCTTATTCATGCTTGCCGCCATGCCCTTTTCCGTGCTTTTTTTCTTTTTTCTCTTTTTTGTTTTTTCCTTTTTCATGGCCGGGCGTACGCGGTTTTTCCTTCACCTTTGGCGGCACGGATTCAGGCGCCTTTGGCTCACGTTTTTTGTGTTCTCGTTCCGCTTGTTTCACAAGCGGCAGCGAGAAGCGGACGACAGGCTCGTCGGCCAGCGCTTTTTCCATCATATGGCGGAAAATGATGGCCGCCGTTTCCCCGCTCGTCGTCGTCAAATAATGTGTTTCGTCCGGCCGGTCATAGCCGAGCCAAAGCGCACCGACCAGCTGCGGCGTATAGCCGACCATCCATTGGTCTTTCACCCCGTCGATGCCGGGGATCGTCATTTCGGTCGACCCGGTTTTGCCCGCAAGCTCCCGCCCCGGGATGGCAGCGCGCTTCCCGGTCCCTTCGCGGATGACGCCTTCGAGCAAAAACGTCATTTGCTGCGCCACTTTCTTGGACGTGACAACCGTTCGCCGCGGCTTCCACTCCGCTACCTTGCGGCCGTAAGCATCAACGATTTTTGTAATGAGATGGCCGTCCAAACGGACGCCGTCATTGGCGAATACGGCGTACGCTTCCGCCATCTCGAGCGGCGAGACGCCGCGGGACATGCCGCCGAGCGCGATGCCGAGCTGGCGGTCCTCTTTTTCCAACGGCAAACCAAACCGGTGCAGCGCCTCCATCCCTTTGTCAAGGCCGATTTCGTTTAACAGCCAGACGGCCGGCACATTGAGCGAATGGATGATCGCCTCATACATCGTCACCGTGCCGCGGTGCGTGTGGTCGTAGTTTTGCGGGCGGTAGCCGCCGAGATTAAGCGGCTCGTCTTTGAGTAGCGAAAACGGCCCGTACCCTTGTTCGAGCGCCGGCGTGTACACGGCGAGCGGCTTGAGCGTTGACCCCGGTTGACGCCTGAGCTCTGTGGCGCGATTGAAACCGCGGAACACATGGCGGCCGCGGCCGCCGACAAGCGCCTTCACCCCGCCCGTTTTCGGGTCGAGCAGCACTGCTCCGCTTTGGACAGGCACACCGTCCGGGCTTGATGGAAACAGCGAATCATTCGCATACACGGCTTCAAGCGCTTGTTGCATGTTCGGGTCAAGCTCCGTGTAAATGCGGAGCCCCCCGGAAAGGACATCGCTTTGCGTCAGGCCGTATTGTGCAATCGCTTCGTGGATTAGTTCATCGACGTAGTACGGATATTTTCCGGCATACGGGTCGCGTTTTGGTTCCTGTTGAATGGCAATGTGCTCGTTTTTCGCGGCGATCCACTCTTGATCATCGATATAGCCTTGTTCTTTCATGAGCGACAAGACGACATTGCGCCGGGCGACCGCCTTATCGTAATGACGGACCGGCGATAAAGCGGACGGTGCTTTGATGAGACCAGCCAACATGGCGGATTCGCTTAGCGTCAACTCAGAAACGTCTTTGCCAAAGTACGTTTTCGCCGCGCTGGCCACCCCCCACGCCCCCGCACCGAAATAAATGCGATTGATGTACATTTCTAAAATTTCTTGTTTGCTGTACGTGCGCTCAATTTTTTGTGCGATCAACCATTCCTTCCATTTGCGTGTCAACGTTTTTTCATTCGTTAAAAAGACGTTTTTCGCCAGCTGTTGAGTGATCGTGCTGCCGCCCTCGACCCACGCCCCGGCGCGAATGTTGCGCCACATCGCGCGCAAAAGCCCATAATAATCGACGCCATCATGCTCGTAAAAGCGGCGGTCTTCCGTCGCGACGATGGCCTCAAGAAAATAGTTGGGCACCCTGTCGATCGGCACTTCTTCGATGTTTGCCGCCGCGAGCTTGCTCGCGATGCGGCCGTGTTCATCATAAATGATTGTCGCTGCCGGCAACGGTGTTTCCAAGGCGGCAATGTTTTGTCGATCAATCGCCCACTCGAGCGCAGCAACAACGGCGGCCAAAGCCAAGGCGGCGACAACGAGCGCCTGCAGCCAACACCGTCTTCGTCTTGTTTGTCTCATTTGCTGCCTGCTTTGCGCCTCCACAATGTTCCCCCCTGTCTCTTCGTCACGATTATACGATTCGCAGCCGGCCGCCCGTTTTCGTCTCTTTTCCATGGCTCAAAACAAAAAAGAAGCGGCCGTGTGCGCCGCTTCCCTTGTTTACGCCGATGGCGATTTCTGCTTTTTTCCTTTTAAGAAAAACGCCATGACGAGCGCCACCACCGTTAAGCCAGTAGCGACGAAAAAGGCGTCGTTGATCCCCTCGACCGTTGACCGTTGCTGCACAAGTCCATACAACAGCTGAGCGATCGCCTCATCACTTGGGATGGCCTGTTTCAGTTGGCCGACAAGGCTCATGAACAACGGATTGTTTTCCGTCATTTCATTGCGATAAGCTTCCACATGGAATTTCGTCCGGTTGGACATGATCGTCACCAAGAACGCCGTCCCGAGCGAAGCAGCCACTTGACGAATCGTATTCGACATCGCCGTGCCGTGGCTGTACAAATGGCGCGGCAAGGCGTTCAACCCTTCCGTCATAATCGGCATTCCGAGCATCGACATGCCGAACATGCGGAAAATGTAAAGCCAAATCAACTGGCTGTATGGCGTATCCATCGTCAGCTTGCTGAATTCCCATGTCGTCACGGCGGTGATGATCAAGCCAACGATAGCGAGCATCCGCGCGCCGATGCGGTCAAACACCCAACCAGAGATCGGCGACATGACCGCCATCACAATCGCCCCCGGCAGCAACAGCAAACCGGCATCGAGCGGCGTAAAGCCGCGCAAGTTTTGCAAATACACCGGAAGCAAGACCATGGCGGCAAACATCGCCATGTTAATGACCGAACCGATGACGGTCGCCAACGTAAACACTGGGTAGCGGAACACACGGAAATTGAGCACCGGATGCTCCGAGCGCAGCGAACGCCATGTGAACATGATGAGGAACAAGGCGCCGATGACAAGCGAAACAACCACTTCCGTCTCGCTCCATCCTTTGCTTCCGGCCTCGCTGAAGCCATACAGAACGCCGCCAAACCCGATCGTGGAGTAGACCGCCCCTTGCACGTCCAGCACTGGATTGCCTTTACGCGGCGTATGTTTCAGCCAGACGGAGGCAAGCACAATGTCTAAAATCGCGATCGGCAACACGACGTAAAACAACAGCCGCCATGTATAATGTTCAACGATCCAGCCAGACAGCGTCGGCCCGACCGCCGGCGCAAACATCATGGCGATTCCGACCGTTCCCATGGCCACCCCGCGGCGTTCCGGCGGGAAAATCGACAACATAATGACCATCATCAGCTGCATAATAATGCCGGCCCCGACCGCTTGTGTCAGCCGCCCTGTGAGCATGACGGCAAACGACGGAGCGATCGAGCAGACAAACGCGCCGATGGCGAAAAACGACATGCCCGATAAAAACAACCGTTTCGCTGGAAACTTGGCGATTAAAAACGGGCTGATCGGGATGAGCACCCCGTTGACGAGCATATAGCCGGTCACGAGCCATTGAATCGTCGACGTTTCCACGTTGAAATCTTGCATCATATGCGGCAAGGCGACGTTGATCAACGTTTGATTCAAAATGGCGACAAACGCGCCCAGCATGACCGTCGCCACAACCTTGCCGCGGCTGCCGATATCCCCAAGGCCGCCTTGACCGGCTGGAGCGGCCGGACGCCCATCCGTTCCTGTCGACGGCTCTGCTTTCGTTTCCGCTAACGGTTGAGCGTTGGCTTCCGCCGCTTCATCCGCCGCCTTCCCTGCGGCTGAAGCCGGCTTGCGGCGGCGCAGCGCGATGTTGACCGCCGCCAAGACCAAAACGGCAAACACAATATAACCAATGACAAATGTTGTCATCTTCCATCACCTACTTATGGATGCGGACGGTGACGTTCATGCCCGGCACAAGTCCGGCTCCGCTGTAGTTGTCAATGGAAATCGTCACCGGGATGACTTGGGTCACTTTCGTGTAGTTGCCGGTCGCATTGGAACTTGGCAGCAGACTGAACGTATTCGCTGTCGCGTTGCCGATTTTTTCGACTTTGCCGCTGAATTTGCGATCCGGATACGCATCGACATAAATATCGACGTCTTGCCCGATTTTCACGTCTTCAATATCCGTCTCTTCAATATTCGCCGTCACCCACAAATCGTTCAAATCAAACCCGCGGGCCAGCGGCATCCCCGCGGCGACAAACGAGTCCTTGACTGCGTTTTGCTGCACGATCGTCATCCGATGCGGCACTGTCACCGGAATCGTTGTTTTGCCGTCAAACACCTCGCCGATTTCTTCCCCAGCTGAGAAGGTTTTTCCCGTGTCGCCCCGCCAGGATGTCAGCTTCCCGGACAGCGGCGCAGCGACGGAGATGACCTGGCCGTCGATGCGGGCGTTGTCCGTTTTAATGTAGTTCGTTGCTTCATTCACATAGTAGTAGGCGGCAAAGCCTCCACCGACAAGCAAAATGAGCACAATGATGTTCAGCGCAACCAATCGTTTCACGTTCACCGTCTATTCCTCCCCGAGTAAAATTGCTTTAATTTTTTCATGAAGATGCAAAAACTGTTCAATCTCCTCTGGAGAGACGAGTTCTTGAATGCGGCCAAGCCGCCGGCGCAGCACCGACTGCTCGCCAAACGCTTCCGACACCGTCTCTTTTCCTTTTTCCGTCAAACTCAAAATGACCGCGCGCCGATCTTGCTTTGACGGCTCACGGACAACAAGGCCGGCGCCGACGAGCCGGTCAACCGTGCCGCTGACATTGCTGTTGCTTAAGTTTAATTTTTCCGCCAAGTCATTCAGGCGAATATGCTCTTTTTTCAGCAGCGTATATAAGACGATCAGCTGCACCTCTGTCACCCCGACGCGGGCGGCGTCCTCGCGGATGAGGCGATAAAGCGCCTTTTGCGTCCGGAAGACAGCGTACATGATGTCCCGGCTGATCCCTTCCATTCATCCCCCTCCTTGCCTCATCTTTCTTGTTGGAATAGTTTCAATACGAATTATCCCTGCACGAAATATGATTATAACATGAAAACAGGGAAAATCAACTATATTGTTTCATGTCTTTTTGAGAAAACATACGCAACGAAAAAGAGTCCAACCGGATGTTTTGCATCCAGTTGGACTCTTTTGCCAACTCCTCATTCGTGAATCCGCGCCGCTGTTGCCGTTGGCTGAATGCAGTTTCTCAACCACGCTCCACCAGGTGGGTGTTCGCAGAAGCGTTCCTGCCGTCCTCCATCACGAATATTGAGGCATGACATTCCCGCTTCAATGTAGAACTCCCTTTTGATTGCCATCGGTTGAAACTTCATTCTACAACGCACAACGCAGCAACGGATTGGTGATTATTATGATACATGATCTGCCGTCCCTTGGCAAGAGGGACAGCCATCCATTTTTTCAAACTGGATACACCCCATGCTTCCGCTCAGAAAAGACCATATACTTGGACATATACGCGTCAAATCGGCGGATGAGCTCGTTGCGCAAATCGTTCGGCGCGACGATTCCGTCGACGACAAGCTCGGAGGCGAGACGGTAAATGTCGATGTCGCGCCGGTATTCCTCGCGTTTTTGTTCGACAAATGCCGCACGCTCTTCTGGCGGCAGCTCGGCAATTTTGTTGGCGTAGACGGCGTTGACGGCCGCTTCCGGCCCCATGACGGCGATTTGCGCGTTCGGAAGCGCCAGGCAGCAATCTGGTTCAAACGCCGGCCCGGCCATCGCGTACAATCCGGCGCCGTACGCTTTGCGAACGATGACCGAGATCTTCGGTACGGTGGCTTCCGACATGGCCGCGATCATTTTCGCCCCATGGCGGATGATGCCGACCCGCTCGACTTTCGTGCCGATCATAAAGCCAGGGACGTCGGCCAAAAACAGAAGCGGGATATGGAACGCGTCGCAAAGCGTGATGAATTTCGCCGCTTTATCAGCCGAATCGTGGAACAATACGCCGCCTTTGACGCGCGGCTGGTTGGCGATGATGCCGATCGGCTGGCCGGCAAGGCGCGCCAGTCCCGTAATGATTTCTGGCGCAAACAGTTTTTTGATTTCACAAAACGATCCTTCGTCAATGATCCGCTCAATCAAATCATACATGTTGAACGGCGCATTTTGGTTTTCTGGCAAAATGTCCTCGATCGTTTTGTCAAACGATTTCGGCGGCTTCGCCTCGACCACCGGCGGCTTTTCGCTGTAATTGGACGGAAAATACGACAAATAACGGCGTGCATAGGCAATCGCTTCTTCTTCGGTTTTCACGAGCACGTCGCCGCAGCCGGAGACGGTGCAATGCATGCGGGCGCCGCCCATCTCTTCGAGCGTCACTTTTTCCCCAATCACCATTTCCGCCATGCGCGGCGAGCCTAAGTACATCGAGGCATTGCCTTCGACCATGATGACGATATCGCAAAACGCCGGAATATAAGCGCCGCCGGCTGCTGATGGACCAAACAACAGGCACACTTGCGGCACTTTGCCGGACAGCTTCACCTCATTGTAAAAAATGCGCCCCGCCCCGCGCCGGCCGGGAAACATTTCGATTTGGTCCGTAATGCGTGCGCCGGCCGAGTCCACCAAATAAATGATCGGGCAGCGCAGTTTTTCCGCCGTTTCTTGAATGCGGATGATTTTTTCGACGGTGCGCGCTCCCCACGAGCCAGCTTTGACGGTCGAATCGTTCGCCATCACGCAGACGGTGCGGCCATTGATTTTGCCGATGCCGGTCACAACTCCATCAGCCGGCAAATCGCCCGCCAAACAGTTGGCAAACAATCCGTCTTCCACTTCCAAACCGTTATCAAGCAGCAAGTTCAGCCGCTCGCGAACAAACAATTTCCCTTGGGCGGCGTTTTTTTCATGATATTTTGGCGCCCCGCCTTTCTTGATTTCCGCCGCTCTTTTCTCCAGCTCCGCTGCGAGCGTGTCTTGTTGATTGGCTGTTTCCTTCATCTCTTTGTTTCCCCTCCTTGTTTTGATGGATCTTGCTGTTCCATCCCGCTTGTTCGGCTGGAGCAAGGTTGGATGCCGTGTTTTATTTATCGCTGTGAAAAGGCCGATGCGGCGCAAGCGCTCCGTGCGGCTTCCTCCTTCCAAACCGCCCCCTCCTTGTCCAAGCGGGCTTACTCGCCTTTGTACACCGGCTTCCGCTTTTCTTTAAACGCCTGCAATCCTTCCAACCGGTCTTTCGTCGGAATGGTCGCCTCATAGGCGAGCTGCTCAATCGCGAGGCCCGTCTCCAAATCAACGTTGAATACGCTTTGGATCGCCCGTTTCGCCTGACGGACGGCTATCGGCGCATTGTCAGCGATTTGTTGCGCGAGACAAAGCGCACGCTCCATCAGCTCGGAGCGCGGCACCGCGTATTCGACAAGGCCGATTCGCTCGGCCTCTTTGGCGGTGATGCGCTTTGCGGCAAAAATCAATTCTTTCGCTTTTCCGATGCCGACAAGGCGCGGCAGCCGCTGCGTCCCCCCCGCTCCCGGAATGATGCCAAGCGACGTTTCCGTCAACCCAAGCTGAATATCGTCGGCAGCAAACCGAATGTCGCAAGCCAAGGCAAGCTCCAACCCGCCGCCAAACGCCGAGCCGTTTAAAACGGCGATGACCGGCTGCGGCACTTTCTCGACCTCATTGATCGTTTTGCTGATTAAGGCGACGGCCTGCCGCACTTCCGTTTCATTCATCCCCGCCCGCTCTTTCAAATCAGCGCCGGCGCAAAACACCTTGTCTCCTGCCCCGGTCAACATGACAACGCGCACGTCTTTGCGAAATTTGATCTCCTGAAAGAGCGCGCCAAGCTCGAAAAGAAGCGCTCTTGAAAGCGCATTGGCCGCTTCCGGACGGTTTAATGTCACAATGGCGATGCCGTTTTCTTGTGTTTCAAACGATACAAGTGTGCTCACGTTTTCTCCCCCCCCTTATGATCAAACCGTTTGCAAATAGCGGCTCGGAAGCGGGCGGCCGATTTTGTCGCGGATAAACAAAGCCGCTTTCGTCAGCTGCTCGACATCGATGCCGGTTTCAATCCCCATGCCGTGAAGCATATATACTAAATCATCGGTGGCGACGTTTCCCGACGCTCCGGGAGCGTACGGACAGCCGCCGAGGCCGCCGAGCGAGCTGTCAAACGTCGTAATCCCCATTTCCATTGACACTAAAATATTGGCCAGCGCCGTCCCTCTCGTGTCATGGAAATGCATCGCGATCCGATCAGCCGGAAAACGGCGGAGCACGATTGTGAGCACCTCTTCGACTTGCTTGGGCGTCGCGACGCCAATCGTATCGCCAAGCGACAGTTCATCGATGCCCATCGCCAACAGCCGGTCCGCCACCATCAGCACTTGATCGACGGCGACAGGCCCTTCATACGGGCAGCCAAAGACGGTTGAAACGTAGCCGCGCACTGTTTTTCCCTCTTGTTTCGCTGTTTTTACAACTGTTTCCAACACCGAAAACGTGTCTGCGATCGTTTTGTTAATGTTCTTTTTGTTGTGCGTTTCGCTCGCTGACATAAAGACGCCGACTTCATCGACTCCGGCGGCAAGCGCCCGCTCAAGCCCCTTTTTGTTTGGGACGAGCGCCGCATATGTGACGCCGGCTTTTCGGCGGATACCGGCTACGACTTCGGCGGCGTCCGCAAGCTGCGGAATCCATTTCGGATGGACGAAGGAGGTCACCTCAATGTACGACAACCCAGTTTCTGACAATAGGTTGATCCAGGCGATTTTATCGGCGGTCGCGATCGGCGTTGCTTCGTTTTGCAGGCCATCGCGCGGGCCGACTTCTTTGATCGTCACCTTCGCCGGCCATCGGCTCATGCTCTGCTCCCCCTTTTACTCAATCTCGACAAGCACGTCGCCTTCGTTTACGAAATCTCCTTCTTGCACGTGGATGTGCTTCACGACGCCGGACGTTTCCGCAGCAATCGGAATCTCCATTTTCATCGATTCCAAAATGACGACATCTTGGCCTTCTTCCACACGGTCACCGACGGCGACGACAATTTTCCACACACTTCCTGCCATCGTTGCAGTTATTTGATTCATCGTTTCTTCCCCCATTCATTTCTGCTTCATTTCGTTTTTAATGGTTTCCAATGTTTCAAAAGGAAATCGGTCGTCGTATCCCCCGCTTGAAACGCCGGATGGGACAACACGGCCTCAAGCAGCGGAATGTTCGTTTTAATCCCTTCGACGCGATAGTCTCGAAGCGCTTCGAGCAAGCGTTCAATCGCCGTTTGCCGATCCGGTCCTTTCGCGATCAACTTCGCGATCATCGGATCATAAAACGGCGTGACCGTGATGCCGCTTTGAACCGCCGTTTCATGACGAATCCATTCACCTTGTGGGGCGGAAAACACCGTAATGCGGCCGGGCGACGGGTAAAACGTGTTCGGATCTTCGGCATAAATGCGCACTTCAATGGCGTGACCGTCGCGGCGAATCTCTTCTTGTTTATAGCGGAGCGGCTCGCCGGCGGCGATGCGCAGCTGCTCTTCGACGATGTCGATGCTGGTGATTTCTTCTGTCACCGGGTGCTCGACTTGCAGCCGAGTGTTCATCTCAAGAAAATAAAAATTTTTCTGTTCATCGACGAGAAATTCAATGGTACCGGCATTTGCATAACCGATGTAACGCGCAGCCCGCACCGCCGCCTCCCCCATCTTCCGCCGCGTCTCTTCATCCAAAAACGGCGACGGCGCCTCTTCGACCACTTTTTGGTGGCGGCGTTGGATCGAACATTCACGCTCCCATAAGTAGACGCAGTTGCCATTTTGGTCGGCAAGAAGCTGAATTTCAATATGGCGCGGGCGTTCAATATATTTTTCAATGTACATCGTCCCGTCGCCGAAAAACGAAGCGGCCCGTTTTTGGCTCCCTTCAAACGCTTGGCGCAGCTCAGCTTCATCGCGAGCGATATGCATGCCGATGCCGCCGCCGCCGGCTGACGCCTTCAGCATGACTGGATACCCAATCGAAGCCGCCGCTTTGGCCGCCTCATCGGCGCCATCAAGCGCAAAGGAGACGCCCGGGACGATCGGCACGCCGGCTTTTTCCATCGTCCGCCGCGCTTCGATTTTGCTGCCCATCGCCGCAATGACGTCCGCCTTCGGACCGATGAAGACGATTCCTTCTTCCTCGCAGCGGCGGGCAAACGCTGGATTTTCCGACAACAGCCCGTAGCCGGGATGGATCGCCTCCGCTTTCGCCGTTTTGGCAACCTCAATGATTTTTTCGATATTTAAATAGCTTTCCGCGACGCGCGGCTTGCCGATCAAATACGCTTCATCCGCGAGCGAGACATGAAGCGAATCGGCGTCTGCTTCGGAATAAATGGCAACCGTTTGAATGCCGAGACGTCGGCACGTGCGGATGACACGGACGGCGATTTCGCCGCGGTTGGCAATCAACACTTTCGAAAACATCGTCTCACCCTTTCTTAAAAGTACAGGTGCCGGCGCCGGACGGTTCGTCCGCCCGGCGCGGCGGTTTAGGCTTAGGTTGTTAAGCCGAGGCGCTGTTTCGCCATTTCCCGCAATTTGAATTTCTGAATTTTCCCAGATGCCGTCATCGGGTACGAGTCGGTAAATTCGATATAACGCGGGATTTTATGCCGGGAAATGTTGCCGCGGCAAAACTCGCGAATCTCCTCAGCGGTCGCCGTTTCGCCGTCTTTTAAGATGATCCACGCCATCACTTCTTCACCGTATACCTCATCCGGCACGCCGACGACTTGAACGTCCAAAATTTTCGGATGTTTGTACAAAAACTCTTCGATTTCGCGCGGATAAATGTTCTCCCCGCCGCGGATGATCATATCTTTCAGCCGGCCGGTGATGCGGCAGTAACCGTTTTCATCCATCGTCGCCAAATCGCCGGTATGCAGCCAGCCGTCTTGGTCGATCGCTTCATTTGTCGCTTCCGGGTTGTTGTAATACCCTTTCATGACATGATAGCCGCGCGTGCACAGTTCCCCTTGCACACCCCGCGGCACTTCCTTGTTCGTGCCCGGCTCAACGATTTTCACTTCCACGCCCGGCAAGGCGCGGCCAACCGTTTCGACACGCAGCTCAAGCGGATCGTCGGTGCGCGTTTGCGTGATGACTGGGGACGCTTCCGTCTGCCCGTAGGCGATCGTAATGTCTTTCATCCCCATTTTCTCGATGACCGCCTTCATCACTTCGACCGGGCAAGGAGAACCGGCCATAATGCCCGTGCGCAGCGACGACAAATCGTATTTGGCAAAATCCGGGTCGTTGAGCTCGGCGATGAACATCGTCGGCACGCCGTGAAGCGCCGTGCACCGCTCCGCTTCCACCGTCTCGAGAACCCGCTTCGGATGGAACTCCACAACCGGCACCATCGTCGCCCCGACCGTCACGCATGCAAGCGTGCTCATGACGCAGCCGAAGCAATGGAAAAACGGCACCGGAATGCACAATCGATCGCCTTCGCCAAGTCCCATGCATTGCGCCACTTGGTGGGCGTTGTTGACGATGTTGTAATGCGTCAACATCACCCCTTTCGGGAATCCAGTCGTCCCGGACGTGTATTGCATGTTGATCACATCGTGCGGGTCGAGGCTCTCCATCCGTTCATCGAGTTCTTCTTCCGATACGTCGTGCGCCATCGCCAAGATGTCGTTCCATGTAAACATGCCCGGGTGCCGTTTGTCGCCAAGAAAGATCACGTTTTTCAACTTCGGCAGCCGTTTCGATTGCAGCTGTCCGGGCGCCGACGTGCGCAGCTCGGGAACGATTTCATATAAAATATCGATATACGACGAGTCGCGATATTGCTCAATCAAAAAGAGCGTCGTCGAGTCGGACTGCCGAAGCAAATACTCAAGCTCCGCCGCGCGGTAGTTCGTATTGACCGTAACGAGCACCGCTCCCATTTTGCCGGTCGCAAACTGGCAGGCGATCCATTCCGGGACGTTCGTCGCCCAAATGGCGACATGCTCCCCTTTTTCGATGCCAAGCCGCATCAACCCGCGCGCAACGAGGCGGCAATAGTCGTTAAACTGCCGATACGTCAGACGCAAGCCGCGGTCGGCATACACGACCGCCTCGCGATCCGCATATTGCCTGGCTCGCTCTTCCAACAATTTCCCCACCGTCACCGTCAACATCGGCCGTTTCCTCCCCTTTGTCCGAATTCATTGTTATGGATATGCAGGCATTTCCGCTTTTAGCATCCCAGTTGGCGGGCGATGACGAGCCGTTGGATTTCTGATGTGCCTTCGCCGATTTCCATGAGCTTGATATCCCGCAAATGGCGCTCAACGCCGTACTCTTTCATATAGCCGTATCCGCCGTGAATTTGAATCGCCTGGTTGCAGACGCGGAACCCCATTTCCGACGCAAACAGCTTGGCGAACGATGCTTCTTTTGTAAACGGTTTCCCTTGGTCTTTCAACCAAGCCGCCTTGTACACCATATTGCGGGCAAGCTCAATTTCCATCGCCATGTCAGCGAGCTTAAACTGGATCGCTTGAAACTTGGAAATCGGCTGGCCAAACTGAACGCGTTCTTTCGCGTATTGAAGCGCTTTCTCAAACGCCGCTTGCGCGATGCCGACGGCTAAAGCTGCGATGGAAATGCGGCCGCCATCAAGCGTGTACAAAAACTGTTTAAACCCTTTTTGAGGGTCGCCCAAGACGTTTTCTTTCGGCACGCGGACGTTCTCGAAAACAAGCTCGCACGTATTGGACGCGCGCACGCCCATCTTGTCGTAATTCGAACGGATCGTAAATCCTGGGGAGTCAGTTGGCACGATGAGAGCGGTGATGATGTTTTTGCCGCGCGCATCTTTGCCTGTCACGGCGGTGACAATGACTTGCCGCGCGTATTGGGCGTTCGTGATCCAGCATTTTTCGCCGTTGATGACATATTCATCGCCATCGAGCACCGCTGTTGTGCGCGTGCCCCCAGCATCGGACCCGGCGTTCGGCTCCGTGAGCCCAAAAGCGCCAAGCGTCTCTCCTTTGGCCATCGGCACGAGCCATTTTTGTTTCTGCTCCTCTGTTCCAAAGTAATAAATGGGACTCGCCCCAAGTGACACGGCGGCCGCATAGCTTAGCCCGGTGCCGCCGCAGGCGCGGCCGATTTCCTCAACGGCGATGGCATACGAAATCGTATCGCCTCCAGCGCCGCCGTATTTTTCCGGAAACGGCAAACCCAATAGCCCCAACTCGCCCATTTTGCGGAAGACATCCAGCGGAAAATGCGCCTCTTCATCCCATTTCGCCGCGTATGGGGCAATTTCCTTCTCAGCAAAGTCGCGAACCATTTCTTTAATCATTTGTTGCTCTTTTGTTAATGAAAAATTCATCCTGTCCCTCTCCCCCATAGAAAATGTTCTATCATTTGAACCGACTAGTCGGTTTTAGTAAGAAAACGAGTGTAAACGGTTTTGATTTTTGAAGCGTTTTCAAAACCGACTAGTTGGTCTGTATACGATCAACAACTTATTCGGCGGCCGGCCGCAACAAAAACCGCGCCGCCGCTGGGTTTTCTGGTGTGCGGAGCACCGCATGCAAAATGAAATCGGCAAAATACGCCGCGATCTCCTCAATTGACAACGGACCATCCGGATTGTACCATTTGTATGTCCAGTTGACCATGCCGATAATGGACATGCCAGTAATCTCCACCGACAGCTCCGGACGAAACTCGCCGGCCTCGATTCCCTCGCGGATGACGCGAAAAATAATTTGTTTAAATTCTTCGCGCTTTTCATTGATCGGTTCGGCGTATTCCGGTTTTAAGTACGTGCTTTCCTGGTAAAACACGGTGATGTGTGGTTTATACAAATGAAACACTTTGACAAACGACTGAACGATGGCGTACAAGCGCTCAGTCGGCGTAGGGAAGCCCTCATACGCCTCCTGCGCTTTTGTCAGCGCATACGTAATAAAGACGTCATGAATATGGTAAAGCAACTCGTCTTTTGATTTAAAATTATGGTAAAACCCGCCTTTCGACGTATCGCTTTCCGCGACGATGCGGTCGACCGTCACGCCATGGTAGCCATATTTCTCAAACAAATGAAGAGCGGTGTCGATAATGCGGTCTCGAAGCGGTTTCTCTGCCATAACAGTCTCCTTCGCCTGAACTGTAAAACATTTCGAAAAAAGCAAAATCTTCTTCTTGTTTATTAAGATACTCGACAGTTGCAGCCATTGTCAACAAAAATCGTTCCGGCGCCCGAAAAATGGAGGCGTCTTTCGCCGCACATCGTCCGATCGGCTGCGCGAGCCCTATCCCCTAGCCGCACGAACTGAAACAAAACAGATGACCTATACATAATCACGGCCGTTTTTCCAAAAGATAAAAACCGGAGGTGGCTTCCATTGGAACCGATGCTATGCCCAAACTGCAAAACGAACCGGACGCGGTTTCATCTCATTGAGCAGCACCCGCGTGCGGTCAAGCTCGATCCGCACACCGGCGACATCGAGCACGAATACACAAACGAAGCGCTCGAACCGTTCCATCTCCCATACCGCGGCCCGAGCTACCGCGTCCAATGCGGCGTCTGCGGGCTGATCGAAGATGCGGACATGTTCATTCAGCGCGCTAAATCGTCTCCATTGAGGTGATTCGATATGGCGAACAAAAAACAAACACCTTCTTCCATCGCTGACCAAAAACAGCTCGTCAACGACAAGGCAAAAGCGATGCGGGAGCACGGCGGCGAGCACATTCGCCGCGGCACGCCCAACGGCGCAGACGGACAATAACCGCCAGCCTGCTTTTGTACACAAGCAAGCTGGCGGGACTTCCGCCCTTCTAACGGTACATCGCCCACAATCCGATATCGCGAAAACCAAGGCGATGGTAAATGCGGCCGGCGTCTGGATTGTCATAAAACAAGCACGGCATCTTCCCTTCAGCGAGCAAATCGCAAACGAGCTTCGCCACGATGGTGCTGGCATACCCTTTCCCTCGATGCTCCTGATCCGTGCAGACGCCGACGATCATCGCCGACAATGAGTTTTCCGCTGATGTCGATGCCGCGGCCACCATTCGGCCGTCTTGTTCAATGTAGTACGTTCTAGCTGAATTGGTTTCCATCCCTTTTACTAGCATATCGCGGGACGACGGCCTCGTCTCAAATTCGACAATGCGGCGCCGCAAGTCGAGAATCCGGTCGACATCGGCCAATTCGGCTTTTTTGACGGCGAACGCCCCCATTTCTTGACGGGCGTATTCATCCGTCCGACACTCGCAAAAGTAAAGCGTTCGCTTCTCCCCAAGCGGCAGCCGCTCTTCGAACTGCCTGGCAATGTCCGCCTTGCCGGACAGCTGGATGGACGATGATTGGGCTGTCTCGCGGATGAGACGAGCAAAGCCATCGGCATCAAAATCGCCAGGCGCATACGGAATGTAGGAATCGTAATAACGGAGCAGCACCGCCTTCAGCGAGCCAGCATCGTCAAACTGCCCCCAAACGTCTTGGAAATCGGCGTCATAGCCAAACGACTCAATATCGCCGATGATAAATAAATTGAACGACGGATCTTGCCGCAAAAACGAAAATACTTGTTGATCGTCTTCGGCCGTTAACCGGCGAATCATAGAATTCCCCCGCTTTTCGAATGATATTTTTTCCATTATACTATGAATCATCCCTGTTGCCAATGGCATTTGTGGCGTCAAACCGAGAGGACTGCCGATGCCCCTAAGTCTGCATCGGCCAACTGCAAAGAAAGGAGGAAGCCCGCTCTCAAAAAAGCGAGGCGACGATGCCGATGAAGTTTATTGACGATCTGTACGAATACTATAAAGATCGACTGACCGGAGATGAAGAAGACGCCGAAGCGGTGGCGATGTCGATTTTGGATGAACTCGACCGCCGCGATGTGCTCAAGCTGATCGGTGAGATGACTGATGAAGAGCTGCTTGGCATGTTCGGTTTGTATGTCCTGGAAAGCTTGAAAGCGAAAATGGCCCGCGAAGGCCTCGGCGCGACGCGGCCGCAAGATGCGCCGCGCGTGCATTGACAAAACAAAACGGCTGTCCCCCATGTCATAAGGAACAGCCGCTATGTTGGGCAAATGACGGTTTCGTATTCATTTGGCAGCCCTGTGAACATGATTTCGAAGACGGCTTTTCCATTGCTTGCTTAACAGACAGCGGCGAAACACAAACCGTTTTCCCATCGCACGCTCATCGGTAAAACTGTACATCATAGCCTTCTTTCAACAACACTTGGTAGATTTGCTGAATATGGTCTTCGTTTTTTGTCTCGAGCGAAAAGTGAATTTCCGCCTGGCCCGGCAACACTTTAGCGCCGATGCGCTGATGATGAATCGACATGACATTCGCCTCGAGCTCGGCGATAATGCGAAGCAGTTTGTTCAACTGGCCCGGCTTGTCGGAGATGACCGTTGTAAACGTAACGAATCGCCCGGCTTCGACAAGCCCCCGCTCAATAATGCGGGAAATGAGCGTCACATCGACGTTGCCGCCGCTTAGCACAGCGGCGACTTTTTTGCCGCGAAACGGCAGCTTTTGATACAACAATGCCGCCAACGGACAAGCTGCCGCCCCTTCGATTAACAGCTTGTTCCGCTCGAGCACATACAGCATCGTCCGTGAAATTTCCGCCTCTTCCACGCACACAACGCCATCGACGTATTGCTCAATGTATTGGTACGTAATATTGCCCGGCTTTTTCACGGCAATCCCATCGGCGATCGTATTCGATGCGGCAATGGAGACGGGCTGTTTATGGCGTATGGCTGCCGTCATGCCTGGGCAAGCCGATGACTCAACGCCGTACACTTCAACCGATGGCTTCAGCTGTTTTAACGTAAACGCCAGGCCGGCCAACAAGCCGCCGCCGCCGACCGGACAAAGAACGACATCGACGTCGGGAAGCTGCTCGATCAGCTCCAAGCCGATCGTCCCTTGGCCAGCCATCACCGCCAAGTCGTCAAACGGGTGTACAAACGTCATTCCCCGCTCGCGCTGCAACTCTAACGCATATTCCAAAGACTCGTCAAACACATCGCCGTACAGCACGACTTCCGCCCCGTAGCTTTTCGTCGCTTCAATTTTGCTGAGCGGCGCGCCTTTTGGCATGACGATCGTGCACGGAATATGAAGCATGCCGCTCGCATAGGCGACCCCTTGGGCGTGGTTGCCGGCCGAAGCGGCGATGACGCCGCGCGCCCTCTCTTCTTCCGTGAGCGACATAATTTTATTGAATGAACCTCTTACTTTAAACGAGCCCGTTTTTTGCAAATTTTCGAGTTTCATATATACATCATTGCCAGACAGCCGGCTGAACGTTTGCGAATGCTCAAGCGGCGTTTGATGGACGATGCCTTTCATTTTCGCTCGCGCTTGTTCAATGTCTGCTAATGTCAACATCATCAAACCACCCTTTCCGATCGGGCGACCGGTTCTTGTTCACCCCGCTTTATTATATACAAAACATTTCATCACCGACAAATGTTGCTTTTCTTTAGTTGGTTTTGGATTATTTTTAGCATATAGTTTTGTTGCATAAAATCATGTTCAACAAACATCGCTGCAACCCGCTTCCTTTGTCAAACCGTTTGAACGTTGGACTTGTCCCAAAACATCAGAGTGTTTCTAGGGGAAGAGCTGTCTACGGTCTGTTCTTTTTCTTTTGTGAATATTGTTTATTTAGAACATTGTTCTATAGATTTGGCCAATTGCCAACGGGAAAAAGCGGCCAAAAAGATCGGCGATAGGCAAACGCGAGGGAATTTGCTAATATGAAAGAAAAGCATTCGGAAGACGAAAGGATGAAACGGTTGTGACGAAAAAGTTGTACTATACGGCGCCGGATGTTGACGTGTGGACGACAACGGTGACAAGCGTCCGCCAAGACGGCGAAACATACATTGTCACCTTGGCGGAAACAGCGTTTTACCCGGAAGGCGGTGGCCAACCGTCTGACGCCGGCACGATCGCCGGCTTGCCGGTGCTCGATGTGTTTGACGAAAACGGGGAAGTGTATCACCGCCTTCCTGCCCACCCGGGAATGGGCGCCGTTTCATGCGTCCTTGATAGGAAACGGCGCCGCGATCATACACAACAGCATAGCGGCCAACATTTATTATCCGCTGTACTCGTTGAACAGCTCGGCGCCGAAACAGTCGGTTTTCACCTTGGGCGCGAGGTCGTCACAGTCGACATCACGGCGGGTGCGCTGACGGAAGCAGACATGCTGGCAGTGGAAAACCGGGCCAACGAACTCATTTACGCGAATCTCCCGGTCGAGACGTATTGGGTGACGCCGGAAGAAGCAGAACGGATGCCGTTTCGCAAGCGTCCCGATGTCCAAGGTTCTGTCCGTGTTGTCGAGATGAAAGGGATCGATTTGTCGGCGTGCTGCGGCACCCATGTGAAACGCACGGGCGAAATCGGCGTGATCAAATTGCTGAAAGCAGAGCGCCATCGCGGCATGACGCGTCTTTCCTTTCTTTGCGGCGGCCGGGCGCTTGCCGACTACCAGCAAACCCACCGCGTCGTGCAGGCGGCAGCAGGTCGGTTCGGGACAAGCCGCGATCAGCTGCTCGACGTGATCGCAAAATGGGAACAAGAGAAAAAAGAATGGGAAAAAAGAATGGGAAAAACGGCTGCGCCAATACGAGGCAATCGTCTTTGCCGTCGAAGCCGAACGGGCCGCCGCCGAATCAGGACGTGCAGTGATTGGCCGTTACGACCAATATGGGGCAAAAGAACTGCAAATGATCGCCCGTCTGATCGCCGACCGTTATGGCAAAACCGCGCTTCTCGCCTCCACCTCCGATTGGCGCGCCGTGATCGCCAAAGCACCGTCTTCCTTGCTCCATGCAGGGAACTGGCTGAAAGAACAAGCCGCCCTGTTTGGCGGCAAAGGGGGCGGCAACGAGCGGCAGGGGCAAGCTGCTTTTCCGTCCCTTGAGGCGCTTAGCCAGTTCCTTTCCCGCGTGGAAACGGCAGGCATCGATTGACGGCTCCTGCCCGCACCGCCCGGTTGCTTCGATTCGTTTCGTCCTCCCGTCGGATCGATGCGATGTCCGCCATAGCCGACGGAGGGCGGTTTTTGTAAAATGAAAAACGAAATGTGCAGCTAAGGAGTTTGAAGAGATGAACGATCGACTCGTACAATCGCAAATCGAAGAACTCGAACGAAAGCTGCGCGCTTATGAGCGGCTCATCGAAAAGCTTCCGTTTCCGTTCACCTTTGCCGATTATGAAAGTGGAATCGCCATCGAAAAAAAGCGCGGCGACGTCCGGCCGCACCTTCGCACCATTCCGCCGTCCCTTGAAAAGGAAGCGGAATGGCAGTGGGATATTGACTTGCATCGCGACGTACCGTTTGAAAAAGTGGAAGCCTTTTTGACGCCGTTGCTCGATCTCGTTCCGCACCACATTGTCTTTGTCGACGCTCAAGGGATCATCACGCTTTGCAATTTGCAGGCGGCTGTTGACACCGGCGTGGATCGCGATGCCATCATCGGCAAACATATTCGCGAGCTGCTGAAGCTCCCTGATGAGCTGATCGCGACGCTCGAATCGCTTGAAAAAGGCGAGCCGCTTTACAATTACGAAGTGCTCGACCGATTTTACGGGATCGTCAACACCCGTTTTATTTACAACGATGACGGATCGATCAAACGAGTCATCAGTATGTTTCAGTCGCTCAATATGATGAAAGAAACAGAAAAGCTGGCGGTCGCTGGCCGCATCGCCGCCGGCATCGCCCATGAAATCCGCAATCCGCTGACGACGGTGCGCGGATATTTGCAACTATTGAAAAGCGACTTGCCGGATCGCATCGCCTCGCTCGTTGAGCGGTTTTTAATTCCTGAGCTCGACCGGGCGAACGACATTATCACGGATTTTTTGAATATCGCCAAGCCGGCGGACGTCAAAATGGAGACGTTCAACTTGCACCGCTTTTTGCGCGACGATGTCGGCGTTCTGCTGCAGAGCGAGGCGTTGCTGCACAGTGTGAACGTCCATTTTGACCTCGACGAACAACTGGACGATTACGAAATGAGCGGCGACCGCCGCCAGCTTTTGCAAGTGTTTTTAAACTTATTCCGCAACGCTGTGGAAGCCAAAGTGGCCAAAACGATGAATGTCACGGTGAGCAGCCGGAAAGTGAACCATATCGTCCAGCTTCGCTTCTGCGACGATGGGCCCGGCATTCCGCCGTCGGTCATCGACCATGTTTTCGATCCGTTTTTTTCAACGAAGGAAACGGGAACTGGGCTCGGCCTGTCGTTATCGAAAAAAATCGTCGAACTGCATCGCGGGACGATGAAAGTGCAAAGCGATGCACGCGGCACTTGTTTTTTGATCGAATTTCCGCTTTGCAGCCAACCGCCGTTTCTTTCGTCGTAAATTGCTTCCGAAGAGGGAGGCCATCCCGGCTTCGGAAGCGATGAGGTTGATGATTTAGAACAATGTGTCACTTTATCATGGAAAAAGGGGGAACGATTATGACCACGCCCGCTCCGCCCAACGGCAAATGGCGGCGCCTGTTCGCCTTGTTTCTTCCCATTTTTGTTTCGCAAACGGGCCAATATGCCATGAACTTTGTCGATGTTGCCATGTCCGGCCACGCGAGCGCCGAAGATCTTGCCGGCGTCGCGATCGGCTCAAGCCTATGGGTGCCGGTGTTTACCGGCGTCGGCGGCATTTTGCTCGCCTTGTCCCCGATCGTCTCGCATCATCTCGGCGCCGGACGCCATGACTCAATCGCCCGCGCCGTCACCCAGGCGCTCTACTTGGCTGTCGCGCTTGCTGCCGCCATTGTCATGGCCGGCGCCGCTGCCGTGCCGTTTATCTTGAAACAGATGTCTTTGGACGAAAACGTTCGGCATATCGCCTTTCATTACTTACGCGCCTTGTCGTTTGGGATCGTCCCGCTGTTTCTTTATTCTGTGCTCCGCTATTTCATCGATGCACTTGGGCAAACGAACGTGACGATGTGGATTACGCTCACCGCCTTGCCGATCAATATGCTGTTCAACTGGCTGTTGATTTACGGGCATGGCGGATTTCCGCGCCTTGGCGGCATCGGCACTGGTTACGCGACGGCGATCACGTATGCGTACTGCTTCGCGGCCGCTGCCTTTGCCGCTTTGAAATTTCGGCGCTTGGCTCCCTATCGTGTACTCGTCCGTTTCTACCGTCCGTCATGGGCCGCATGGAAAGAGTTGCTGAAAACCGGGGTGCCGATCGGGTCGGCCATCTTTTTTGAAACGAGCATTTTCGCTGCTGTGACGCTGCTTGTCGGCCGGTTTGGCGCGGAAACGGTCGCCGCGCATCAAAGCGCCCTCAACTTCGCTTCACTGTTGTATATGATTCCACTCAGCTTATCGATGGCGCTGACGATCGCCGTGGGCGTTGAAGCCGGGGCCAACCGTTATGAAGCCGCCAAACAATATTGCTTGATCGGCATCACCCTCGCCTTGGCCGTCGCCGCCGCAGCAGCGCTGTTCCTTTCCGCCTTCCGCAGCCATGTCGCCCGGCTGTATACAAACGATCCGACAGTGGCGGCGTTGACAGGGAAGTTTTTGCTCTATGCGATCTTCTTTCAAGTTTCCGATGCCATCGCCGCTCCCATCCAAGGAGCGCTGCGGGGCTATAAAGAGGTAAACGCCGTTTTTTGGTCCGCTCTTCTCGCCTATTGGGGCGTTGGGCTTCCGCTTGGCTGCGCGCTCGCTCTACTGACTGCCGCCGGGGCGTTCGGCTATTGGATCGGCCTGATCGCCGGATTGGCAACGGGCGCGCTGTTTCTCAGCTTTCGCCTGCGGGCCGTTTGGCGCAGACATGACAGCGGGCGTGCGCCATGCGCCTTTTAAGAGGGAGCGGTCGATAAACAAGGATGTCCCGCCCAGTTCTAGGGACATCCTTTTTGTTGCAGCATGATGGATCATGCAGTCGACAAGGCCGGTTTCCCTTAGCCGACCTCGTTAGGCGACGGCTGCTGCTTCATATACTGTAATACATCGAGGTCGATTTTTCCTTTCTCCACTTGGCGCTCCTCAAAATTTTCTGTATGTATATACACGGTCAGCGCCTCATGAAGCGCCTCGCGATCCGCCGAGCGCTCTTTCGACAAATAACCGAGACGGACCAAGTGGGCGGCCACCTCTTCCTTTACCGTTCCTTCAATCGCTGCCACTTTTTCGGGACGCGGTTTCTCAAAGTAAAGCTGGCGCAACTGATACAAGCGAATAAGCTCCTCGATCGGCCGCGGGTGATCATCGACGCGCAAGTCGATATAACGGTCATTGTAGCCGCCATATCCCCCTCCTTCTTTCACGACAAGCAAGGCGGCCGACTGTTGCCCGCGGCGGTCGCCCCCCGCTGCCTGACCAGCTTGAAGCGCCTTTAACAATCGCTCGGCGAGCGGACCTTTTGTCTGCTCAAACGCCCTTCCCATTGCCAGCACCGTTTCCTCGCCGGCTAAAATATTGCCTTGAGCCGCATAGTTCGGCCCGGTGATGCCCCCGGCCCACGGGTAACATTTTTTCCCGGTGAACGTCGCCGCCCGTCCTTTCGCATCCACGATGCCGACTTGGCGCAAATCGCGCTCACTGTCATCGGCAACGAGCAACTCAAGCGTTTCTTGCGCCGATTTCCCTTTTGCCATCCATTCGAGGCCGCGCGGTCCGTACGACGTGTTGGCGTACGATTGCGTCGCCACCGCTCCGACGCCCGCTTTCGCCCACGGAACAACCGCACCAACGCCTAAAAATTTCGATTGAACAGCGATGCCAAGCTCCCCGGTCGCCGGATCGAACGCGACGATCGAAAACGTCGCGACGATGTCTTTCGAAATGTGCTTCATTTTCTCGTCCCTCCATGCGTTTTCCATTGCCGTTTCTTTTATTATTTCCCCGTTCCCCTTCACTGTTCCTGCCTGTTCACAAAAAAAGCGGGGGAAACAGCCGTTGCCCGGCCGTCTCCCCCGCTTGGCCCATCACTGTTTAGCACCATGTCGCCCCAACGATGATGAGCAAAATAAACAAAACGACGATCAGCACAAAGCCGTAGCCGTAGCCGCCGTAACCCGGATAACCGAAGCCATAGCCGCCCCAGCCCCAGCCGCCATAAAAGCCATATGGCATATTCGTCACCTCCTTGCTAGCAAGTAAGAGGCATCAGTACACCCAACCACCGATACATGCACATCCGACAATAATCAACAAGATGAACAGAACGACGATCAACGCGAATCCGCCGCCGTAAGCTGCACCCATTTGCCAGCACCTCCTTCGTTTTTGTACTAGTAGACTATTCAGAAGCCGAGGAAATGGTTAGATGTTTCGGCAAAAATGGGTATTTGCCGCAACGTAAAAAAAAACGGTCCATCCGCGGACCGATGTTATGCTCCGAGCGAGTTTCGCTTCCATTTTTTCCGCCCCGGCGCTTGCTTGATTTGAACAGCGGAAAACAAAATAAGCGCCGTCCAGATGCAGCTAAACGCATAAAAATGCGCTTTCGTAAACGGCTCGCCGAACAAAAAGACGCCAAGGAGAAGGCTGATCGTCGGCGAAATGTATTGCAAAAAACCAAGTGTTGTCATTGACACACGCTTCGCCCCTTTGGCGAAATACAAAAGCGGCACGGCCGTCGCTGGCCCGGCTCCAGCCAACAGCGCCCATTGCCACCATTCGGCCGTCTTGACGAGGGCCGGCGTTTCGTTGTACACACATAATAAGTAAACGGCTGAAAGCGGCATGACGGCCATTGTTTCAAGCGTCAAGCCAATGGACGAGTCAACGCTGGCCAGTTTTTTCACTAAGCCGTAAAACCCGAACGTCAACGCGAGCGATATGGCGACCCACGGAAACGCGCCATATTCCGCCGTCATCGCCGCCACGCCGGCGGCGGCAAGAAAAACAGCGGCCCACTGCCCAACGCTCAACCGCTCGCGCAATACGATCGTCCCAAGCGCCACGCTGACAAGCGGGTTGATATAATAGCCGAGGCTCGTTTCAACGACATGATGATGATTCACCGCCCATATGTAGACAAACCAGTTGGCGCTGATGAGCACGGCAGCAGCGGCGATCCCCCATGCCTTAGCCGGCTTACGGCGCATCGCCCGAAGCTCCCGGCGGAAGGCGCCAAGCTGCCCATTCGCTGCCAGAAGGATGGCCATAAACACGAACGACCACACGATGCGGTGCGCCAAAATCTCAAGCGCCGGGCGCGCCTCTAGCAGCTTCCAGTACAGCGGCAATACTCCCCACAGCAAGTACGAAGCAGCCGTATACAAGATGCCTTGCTTTTCTTCGCTCCAATGCCCCACGTCGTCTTCTCCTTTTCCATGATCATTTCTGTTTCATTATACCGCCGCCGCTTCACTTTATCCATCAAAACACTCACCCGCATCGCTCGACGCGGTTGCCCAATGGAGAAGGGGCGCAGCTGAATATGAGCACCCGCCCCCTTCGCGGCCCGTTTGACCGCCGTCCTTTCTTATTTTTTCGCTCATCAAGCGACACAGGCACAGCCAACAATAATCAGTAAAATGAACAGGACGATGACGACCGTATAACCGCTGTTGACAAAACCGCTCACGGCGGGCACCTCCTTCATCGGTTCACAGGGCCATCATATGCGCCCGCCCGCCCAAACGGCCGGGCGAATGCCCAAATTTCTAGAAGATTGGTGAAAAACCGCGTTTTCTTCAAAAAGATTGGTCCACGAACGCACGGAAGAGCCGTTGATCCATTGGCGAAAGCTCCTTGCTGGAGCGTTTTCTCCGTTAAATCACCGACCTTCTAGAAAAACGCCTATTTTTCTTTCGTCCCCGTCTCTCCCCACCAACCTTTTCGCTTAAAATAGAGGGCGATGAGCATAGCAACGGTTGCCATGAGCAACAAGGCAAACGGGTAGCCGTATCTCCATTTCAGCTCTGGCATAAACGCAAAATTCATGCCGTATACACCGGCGATAAACGTCATCGGCAAAAATATGACGCTCACCAATGTCAATGTCTTCATAATGACGTTCATATGATCTGATTTGAGCGACAGTTGCAAATCGAAAATGGCGGACAATGATTCCTTAAACGCGTCGAGCGCGGCGGGCACGCGTGAGAATCGCGACGCCACTTCCTCGATATACGGATTCGTCTCTTGATTGATATACGGCAAATCAGCGTGGCGGATCATTTTGATCGCTTCTTCCTGCGCCTCGGCGATTTGGCGCAGCTCATGAAGATGTGTTTTCATCCGATAAATCTCGCGCCCGATTTCGTTGGCAAACGGGGTCGCAAACACTTGCCGTTCAAGCGTCTGAATGCGGTCAGCGATCTGATCGATGACTTGCAAAAAACGGATGGCGGCCAAGTCTAAAAAGTGATACAGCACGTACCCAGGATACAGCGCCTGACCGCGATGGTTCAACAAACGTTCTTTCACTTGATCAACAAGCGGATCGTTTTCATCCATATAGCTGATCATATATTGGCTGCCGGCCAGCAAACGAACGTTCACTGTCCGGCCGGACGGACGAACGATAAACAGCGATAAGAAGAAACATCCTTCGTATTCGTCAAACGTGGGAATATCTGTCCCGTTCATCAGCCGCTGTTGGGCGAGAGGGTGAATGGACAGCGAAGAAAGAAGCTGCTCCAAATCCGGCTTGGCGGCGGCGGTGAAATGAAGCCAACACGACTGGCTGCCTGCCGGCGCATGGCGTTTGTACGTTCCGTCAACCGTCAAACGAAAGTTATGCTCGATCGCCATAGACTGACGTCCTTTCCATGCAAACGATTTTAATTGTATTGTTTGCTGTTTGCCGCAAAACTACTCCCCTCCCGCCGCCAAAAACAAGTCAGCGGCAACGGTTTGGCCGCATCCGCTCGCTGTTGGCGACAAGCAGCTTCTCCCGGCTGCATCCCGGCTGCAAAGCGTCACATCCCGACAAGTCATTCGCTGTCTAGGCGCCTCGCCGCGTCCGCCCGCCAATGCGCCCGAAGCCAGTCAGCGCACCGCTTCCGGTTCCACATGGACGTGCGTCGCCCGAATGTTATGCCGGTTTCGCATCAAACGCTCGACTTTATCAGCGATTTCATGACTTTTTGCCACCGTCAAATGCGAGTCAACGCGGATCGTCACTTCCAGCACAATGTCGTTGCCTAACATGCGCGCTTTAATGTCAGCGACATCGCGCACGCCGCTCACCGCCGCGATTTCGTCTTTATAAACGGCGAGCTGCTGTTCATCAAAACCGTCGGTGAGCGTATGCGCCGTCTCCATAAACACCTCCCACGCCGTCTTGCCAATCATCGCCCCGATAACAAGCGCCGCCAGCGGATCAAGCCATGGCCACCCAAGCCGCGCGCCGGCGATGCCAATGGCGGCGCCAATGCTCACCAGCGCATCCGATAAATTGTCTTTCGCCACGGCCGCCAGCGCCATGCTGTTCGTCCGCCGCGCCAGCCGGCGATTGATTGCATAAACGCCAATCATAACGGCCGCCGAGGCGAGCGCAACCACAGCCGCTAAAACGTCAGGAGCCGCTGCCTTTTCCTTGCCGAACAGCGAGCGGATGCCGCTTGTGATCACGTCAATGCCAATGGACATCATCAAAAAAGCGGCCAACAGCGAGGAGATGTTCTCCGCCCGCGAATGTCCGTACGGGTGGTTGCAATCACGCGGTTTTTTAGCGATTTTCATGCCGATATAGACTGCCGAGGAAGCGATAATATCACTCAAATTATTCCAACCGTCCGCTTCCACCGCATCCGAGCCGAACACCGCCCCAGCCAACAGCTTGCCGGTCGAAAGGAGAAGATAGACGAAAATGCTCAGCAGTGCGCCCGCCTCGGCTCCTTGTTTTCGATCCACTTTCTTCACCAACCTAGCCATCTCATTCTTGCACGTATCAGTGTACCAGCTTGAAGCCGGTTGGGTCTACAGCAAGAAAATTTCCTTTTTTCATAAGAATAGGGACAAGCAAATTTTTTTGTCTAAAGGCAAAATCGAGCGCATTTGCGTATGATAAACCAAGTCGAAACAAAAAAAGGAGAGGAACAGATGTCTGCATATTTAGACTGGTTGGCGGACATGGGGATCGATGGCGCTCACCCAGGCGGTTTTGAGTTAACAAAACAAATCTTACGTAAACTTAAGATCGACCGTTCGACATCCGTGCTTGACGTCGGCTGCGGCACCGGACAGACGGCGGCTTATATCGCCGAACAGTACGGGGCCAACGTCACCGCCATCGACATCCACCCGACGATGATTGCCAAGGCGAAACAGCGTTTTGCCTCCAAGGCGGTCTCAGTCCGTTTGCATCGCGCCTCGGTCGAAGCGCTCCCGTTTCCCGCCGGGACGTTTGACCTTGCGCTTTCTGAATCGGTGCTTGCTTTCGTTTCATTGCCAAACGCGCTCGCCGAAATCCGCCGCGTGCTCAAAAACGATGGCCTATTCGTCGGCATTGAAGCGTGTCATGAGCGGCTGACCGCCGCCGAGCAAAAGCAAATCGCCGCCTTTTACGGCTTCCGTCAGCTAATGACATCAGCGGAGTGGAAAGAAGTGCTCGAACAAAGCGGCTTTGGCTGCCGCCAGTTTTCCTACGCGGCTGCGGCCGAAGCGCCAAGCCTTGGGGCACCCATCGTCATCGCCCTTCCGCCGACACCGGAGATGGCGAGCATGTGGCAGATGCACCAACAGTTGACAGCTCAATTCGGCGACCGTCTTGGCTATTGCGTCTTTTGCTGCGAACCATAGCTGGCAAGAAAAACGGCGTCCTCGACGAGACGCCGTTTTCACACTTTTTTCACTACTTTGAAATATTCTTCAAGCGTCAAGCCGCGCTTTTTGATCACCGCGGCCGCCTTCCGCCCAACATAGCGGAGATGCCACGGCTCATACTTGTAGCCGGTCACCGCTTCCTTTCCTTTCGGGTAGCGGATGATGAATCCGTACTCGTGCGCATGGGCGGCTACCCATTGCCCTTCTTTTGTCGCCCCGAACGATTCGGTCAGCTGACAGCCGGCCGAGCGGCTGCTGATATCGACCGCCAGCCCTGTCTGATGCTCGCTCTGCCCTGGGTGAGCGACCGCTTGAACCGCTTTTTCCTTCCCTTTTTGCCGCACTTCTTCAGCAAAAATCACCTGCTGCCGCTCGTATGAACGATAAGCGGACACGGCCACCAGCTCAATGCCATCGCGGCGTGCGGCGGCAAACATCTCCTCAAGCGCCGCGGCCGCTTCGGCCCGCATATGCCGTTTTTCCGCGTTCGGGTCAGCACACACAAACGGCACGCGCGGCACGACCAAGTCCGCCGGCTTATAGCCAGGCGGGAGCGACTGTTCTTTATTGACGAGCACCAAAATGTTGTCAGGGTTTTGAATCACTTTTTGTCCGTTTTGCACCTTGACGATGTTCCAATATTTCGCCTCAAGCTGCAAATCGGGATCGACGGGGCTCTGGCTCGTTTTCCCCTGCTGATAATCGCTTGGGTGCACCGCGCTTTCCGGCGGCTGGCCGGACGGGCCGGCCGCACCGTTGCTGCCGCTCTCCCCTGTTTGGCAGCCGGCGAGCAGCAGGCATACCAACATCGCCGCTTGCCATCGCTGGTTCATGTTCCTTCTCCTTTTCTGTTTTCCCAGGCCCAAGCGCCCGGCATCCCAATCACGCGCCATTGCGGATCGCCGCTTCAAGCGCCACTTCAATCATCTCGTTAAACGTCATTTGCCGCTCCTCAGCCGTTGTTTCTTCTCCGGTGAGAATATGGTCGCTGACCGTCAGCACCGACAGCGCCCGGCAGCCGAATTTCGCCGCCAGCGTATAGAGCGCCGCCGTTTCCATCTCGACGGCCAATACACCGTAGCGCGCCCACGTTTCCCAATTCGGTTCATCATTGTAAAACATGTCGGCGGTGAACACATTGCCGACTTTTAGCGCCAGCCCTTTTTCCACACCTACTTCATACGCCGTCCGCAGCAGATGGAAATCGGCGGTTGGCGCATAATCGCGGCCGCGGAAAATGAGCCGGTTCATGTTGGAATCGGTCGACGCGCTCATCGCCAAAATGACGTCGCGGACGCGCACATCCGGCTGAATCGCTCCGCACGTTCCGACGCGGATGAGCGTCTTTACGCCGTAGCTTTGGATCAGTTCGTTCACATAAATCGAAATGGACGGCACGCCCATGCCGGTCCCTTGCACGGAAATGCGCTCCCCTTTATACGTCCCGGTAAATCCGAGCATGCCGCGCACTTCGTTGTAGCATACCGCTCCTTCCAGAAACGTTTCAGCAATGTATTTGGCGCGCAGCGGATCACCCGGCAACAAAATGCGCTCCGCGATCTCCCCTGTCTTCGCTCCGATATGTACGCTCAATGGGATTCCTCCTTTGGTTTGAACGATCGTTGTCGGGCCATGCCCTCGTCTATCATATCATATGTTTGCGGAAAATGGCAGTCTTCCTTCGAGTAGCCGAGGCGGCGAACGGGCATACTATGTGTGCCTGCCCGAGGAGAAAGGAGGAAAAGACCGATGAAAAAGAAACTCGAACAAGCGGTGGAATACGCCAACAAAACCAATCCATCGTCCAAATCAAACAATCAGCCGTCCACATCGAAAAAGGAAAAGACCAAATTCTAACATCATTCCGAAAGAAGTCTCCCACTTCGAAACGTGAAGGTGCACGAGCACCCGTCCATGTGGGAGATGAATGTTGGCCGGCAATCGCTGTCGGATCGAATCACATGTTGTTCAAACGGGCACCTTCGAAACGAAGGGAAGCGGAAAGGGTCCTTGTGCGGCTTGTCGTTTGGCACATATGCAAATCGCTGAAAGCTCCCCCTATGCACTCGCGTAGGTGGGTGAGTCGTTTGCGGGGGAGCCGCTCTCTTTTATGATGTTTTGGATCGGCGGTAATCGCTGCGATGGCGGCGCGCCAAATACCGCTCATTGATATACAGCACCTTTTTGTCTTTGCTGCGCGTATATTTTTTCTCGCGCTCGCGCCGCCTGGCGACAAGCCAACAGGAAAACAAATACAGTGGAAAGACGAGCTGCATCGCGCCGGCAAAGACATACCAAAAACCGTTGATATCGGCCAAATCGCGCAAGTACACGTCGATGCCGCTGAGCCGATAGTACATGTCAGCAACGATGGCAGCGATGATGACGACGTTGACCGCATGGAGAAGGGGCACGCTTCTCCAGCGGAACAAGAGTCGCTCAACTTGCCCTTTGACCCAAAGCAATGCCGCAATCGAGACGACGCACAAGAGCAGCGACAGCGCCAGTGCGGCCATCGTTTCGCCCCCTTCCCTCTTTTCTCCTGCGCCCGCCGCATGATGCCGCCTGCAAACATTTTCCGTCGATGAACCGCCGCCAGACCGCATACACTAACGACAACGACGGTTCAAGGAGGGAAAACGATGGGCAAAAAACACCGCAACCGCATTAACGGGCAGAAAAAGAACAACCATATTCCAAAAGAAGCATTGATCGCTGAAGATGAGGCGCATGCCAAAGAATATTCCGCCGCCGGCGGCCGGAAAAACGGTCCGGGCCATCACGACAATCCAGAATCGTGACAAACCGCAGAAACCCTTGTGCGATACAAGGGTTTCTATCGCGGTTCCGACGGCTCGGATTCGTCCCAAGCAAGCGTGACGACTTTTGTATATTCCCCGCGTTCAATTTCCTCTTTTGTCGCTCTTTCATTCAGCTCCTCATCGTCGTCGATGCCCGGGGCCACCGTCGGCATGTCGCGCCGCCGTTCGTCATGTTCCATCAAGTCCGCCCCCTTTCCTTTCTTATCCGTTCCCGAAACAAGGGGGCTTTATTCATATTATATCATCTCTAGCTCTTGCTGGCGACTATATTTTTGAATATTCGGTCAACAGATGAGCTGTCGTTCCACTTGTTTCCATCCGTCTGGACAAAGGCGATAGTACGTCTGTCCTTTCCGCCCTTCATCGATCAGCACAACGTCCCCAGTCCGCATAAATCGAGCTTGACAGTTTTTCGGCATCAGATCGGCGACATTAAACATCCGATACAACACCGCCAGCACTTCATCATGTCCGGCCGCCGTCACCGTCATGCGGCACACTTGCCGGTAGCCTTTCGTTTCCCCAAAGCGCGGTGTTTGAAAAACGACCGCCTCATATGCACGTTTTGTCATCCACATCCGTTTCCCCCATAAACGAACCATTGTTTTCCTCTCCCTTCTCCCAATAAATCGGCCCTCCGCGCCCCATACTATGGTTGATGTCGAATTCGATCGCGAATCGTCTTCGGAGCCGAGACAAACGTGTATTATACTTATTTGGTGATTTGGCGTGTCGATTCCTTCAGCAAACGAGCACTCCTTTTGTCGAAACGATCGCGGTCTTCTGGCAAAAGTCCACAAATGATGCAAAGGAGAGACAGCCTGATGCCGACTCGCCCGTTCGCTTGGCTGCGCCATCCGCTTCAGTATGCCTACCGCTCCTTTTTGTACCGCCATCCGGTCCGCCTCGCCGATGACGGCCTGCTTCGCCGGATGGCCGCCCGCACAACTGTCCCGACTGACGGACCGCTCAGCGCGGAAGAAAAGGGCATTGTTGCCGCCATTCGCCGGAAAACAGCGGAACATAACCGCAACAACGTGACGCGCACCGCCGCCTACTTAGCGTTTTTTGAGCGCCATCGGGAAATTCATTGGGCGTTTTTAGCCCATCTCGTCTCGCGCAACGGCGGTTGGAACATGACTGATTTGCGCGGCGGCCTTCTTCCGTTTTTGCTGCCGGAACAAATCATTGCACCCCTTTTTTTGTTTTTGGAGCGCGCCAATGCCCTCATTTTTCATGATGCCTATCCGCAGCTTCTGCTGTACGAAGAAAGCAAACGGAGGGAGACGCCGCTGTTTCATTTGTTGCCGGCGCTAGCGGTGTCTTCGTTTATGAAGCCGATGTGGGAACATTTTTGGGAAACGGGGAATGCCGCGCTTCTTACGGTTGCTCTGATCATCAACGAGCAGCAGTACATCCAGCTTCGCGTCATCGAACATCCGTTTTTCCGCACCCGCGTGCTGTCAAGCTGGCCGTTTATTGTCGAGCAATGGCTCGGGTTCAACGATGTGCTCATCCCATATGCCAAAGGCCGCCGCGTAGCGCTTGCCGGAACGACCGTGCGCGATTTCGCCGACGTCCACCACCGCATCCATATCGGCAAAACGCTGTACAGTCTGCTGCTGTTTGACGCCCGGCTGTTTCGCGGCGCCTGCCGCTTTGCCCGCTGCGTCCCCCACAGCGGCTCACGCGCCGACTTCTGGCCGCAATCGTTCGCTGAAACGCCTGATGGGCACCGCTTTTACAGCCCCCGCCTTGAGGAAGCTTGGCCGGATCTTGCGCACCCGTTCCACGATCATCGCGATTGGTTCACCGATGAGGCGATCATGCAGGCGCTTGAAACGCTCCCGCTTCCGGCCTCGGGCGACATGACCAGCCGCTACGAGCAGCATTTGGTCATGATGAAAACAGCCGCCATCGCGGCGGCCAAATCAACTTCATCATAAAACGACGAGGACTACTCCCCATCGATGTCAATCTCTTCATCGATGATGCATTTTTCAAGCAAATAGTCAAACGTAATATCCGCGAGCTCCTCAAGCTCCTCTTGCGTTGGCACAAAGCCGCGGCGGATGAGTTCTTGGTAAAAAAACTCAGCGATTTCTTCCGTATCGATAATCACTTCAATTTCCTTCACCGCATCTCGCCCCCTTTGTAATGTTGTATGTCGCCGCCTTCCGTTTTATGTCAAAAATCATGTTGTACTATTTTTTCAGTCTCCCCCATACATATGTACCAACAAAACAAAAAACACGGAGGCGGACAAAATGGACAAATTCACTGCGATCGATAAAATGATGGAAACAGTTGTCAATGGATTGGGCGCGATCGTCATTTTCGCCGGCATTCCTTATTTTCTTTTTATTCTTTATCAATTTCTATCCTGGTGATTGGCGATTGTCCGCAAACGTTTTACAACTGTTTCCATCATCCGTTGGTACTGTTCATCGCCGAACCATTCATATAACGCTTTATAATCGTTGTACATGTCAAGGAGCTCGTCGACCGACGGCCCTTTCTCTCCGCTGTCGGCCGGCGGCAATAGAAGCGACGCTTTCACCGGCGCGGCGATGACAATATCTTGCACGAGCGTGACGGACGTCTCCTCTCCGTCGGCAAGCGGAATGATGTCTTCCAAATGGACTTCAATCTCCCAACCATCCGTCAGCCGTTTCAATTCGTAAATCGTCTCTTCCCATCCTTCCCCGTAGTAGCGGTAAATTTCTGTCCGCACCCCGACAATTTTGAACAAATGGCCGCCATAATCGCGGACGCGGACAATTTCGCCGAGAAAAAACGGCAACTCAATTTCAATCTCTTCCGCGATCCATAAATCACCCACAAACTCAGACAATAAAATGAGCGCTTGCTCGGCAAACAAGCTATGGCCATGGTTGATTTCGTATAAAAACACACCGTCAATCTGCTGAATATCGGTGATCGTTCCGACCGTTCCGTACAATGTATTGACGACGATGTCGCCGACGGAAAATTTCGGGCGTTTCGGCGCGCTCATTGGCATCTCCACCCTTTGGAACAAATAGTTAGTATAGTATATGCATGCAGAGAAGGGTGGACACCTGCAACCGCGCGGAAAAAAGCTATTTGAAAGCGCTCCCAATTTATGAAATGGGAACGCTCCCTTAGTTACGCTTCATGCAAAAATTGCTCCCATAGCTCATCAAACACAACCATACTTTCCAAATAGTCACCGTTAAGCTCCAAATAGCCGCTCAGTTCTTCATAGTCCGTCGACCCTTTTGGAAAGCTGTGGTCTTCATACGCTCCGTTCGCAAACCGGACGACCGGATCTTCCTGGTGTCCATGGCGGAAGCGCAGCAAGTAACGGTAGAATGACTTTGCCATGTCCCCCATCCTCTTCCTTTCCTTTTGTTGCTATTATAATGAGCTTTTGGCTGTTTGTGAAGCCTTTTTTCGCAGCTTGTATTCCCATCGTACGCGTCGGGTTGGCTTTTCATGCCAAAAAAGCGCGTCAAACGGCGCAATAGGGGTTCAATCCGCTTTTCTCGTCAGAGCATAGGCAGGCCAAGTCCACCGTCTTATCATGCGCTCCGCTTCTCGCCAAGGCTTGCGATGCGCCATCGTGGCGTCCCATCTGAAACCGCATGGCGCCTCCCATGCCTCCCGCTTCGCTAGGTCTTGTCCTCGGTGAGCGCACATACAAAAAGCCGCCATCTTCCGGCGGCATCGTTCATGATACGACTCCGGCTTGCGGAGCCGGGGCAAATTCGATTTCAAACCCAAGATCCTCAAGCATTTGATAATCGGCTGACTTTTCTTGCCCGGCGGTCGTCAAATAGTCGCCGACAAAAATCGAGTTGGCGGCATACAGGCCAAGCGGCTGAAGTGAGCGCAAATTCACTTCTCGCCCGCCGGCGATGCGGATTTCTTTGGTTGGATTCATATAGCGAAAAAGGGCCAGCACCTTCAAACAGTAACGCGGGTTTAATTCGTTCGTGCCAGCCAGCGGCGTGCCGTCGATCGCATGCAAAAAGTTGACTGGAATGGAATCGGCGTCAAGCGCCCGCAAACTGCGCGCCATATCGACGACATCCCGCTTCGTTTCTTTCATGCCGATGATGACGCCGGAACAAGGCGAAAGACCAGCTTCTTTCACCGTTTCCACCGTCCGCACCCGATCGTCGTATGTATGGGACGTCGTAATGTTCGGATGGTGCTGCTTCGATGTGTTGATGTTATGATTGTAGCGATCCACCCCCGCCTCTTTCAGCCGCGCCGCCTGCTCCGGCTTTAAGATCCCAAGGCAGGCGCACACTTTCAGCCCGAACCGCTCTTTAATTTCCTTGACCGCGGACACAACGGTGTCGATCTCTTTATCGCTCGGCCCCCGGCCGCTGGCGACGATGCAGTACGTCCCAATGCGCAAACGGTGTGCTTCTTCCGCGCCGCGCAACAACGTCTCTTTGTCGACCATTTTATACGTTTTCACCGGCGCCGTCGATACGGCGGACTGCGAACAGTAGCCGCAGTTTTCCGGACAGAGGCCGGATTTGGCGTTGATGATCATGTTCAGCTTCACTTTGTTTCCATAATAGGCGGAGCGAATCCGGTACGCCCCTTGCAGCAAAAGGAGCAACTCCTCATCCGGACAATCCAATATCGCCAATGCTTCCTCATCGGTCAGCTCGTGGCCTCCCAACACTTGCTCGGCCAACACCAGCCAGTTTGCCATCTCTCCTCTCCCCTTTCCATATCATTACATTTATCGTAACGGACCAGCCGCATATTTGTCAACTATATTTTCATTTCAGTTTACTTTTTAATCCGTCCCCAGGCAGACAGCAAAAAAACAGGCCCCCGTTTGAAGGGGCCTGCCCTCGGTTCCTCACCTAATGCGTCAATTTCTCGACGATGTCGCGGGCGATCCAGACGCCGCAGGCGCTCGCCTGCGCAAGGCCGCGCGTAATGCCGGCGCCGTCGCCGCCGACATACAGCCCGGCGATTTCGGTTTCAAAGCGGTCGTTCAGTTTCGGACGCGCCGAATAAAACTTCGCTTCCACCCCATAAAAGAGCGTATGCTCAGAGGCAAGCCCCGGAGTGACGTGGTTGAGCGCCTCCGTCATTTCGATCAAGCTTTTCATCGTGTTGTACGGCAAAACGAGGCCTAAATCGCCCGGCACCGCTTCTTTTAGCGTCGGTTCGATGAACCCTTCTTTGATCCGCTTTTCCGTCGATCGCCGTCCTTTTAAAATGTCGCCGTATTTTTGCACGATGATGCCGCCGTTGGACAAGGCGTTCGCCAGCCGAGAAATTTCATGGGCGTATTCGTTCGGCTTGTCAAACGGATCGGAAAACTTATGTGAAACAAGAAGGGCAAAGTTCGTGTTGTTGCTGCCGAGCTTTGGATCTTTGTACGCATGGCCGTTGGCGAGCATGATGCCGGAATGGTTTTCGACGACGACATGTCCGGACGGGTTGCTGCAAAACGTGCGCACTTGCGTCCCAACCGACGTGTTGAAAATGAATTTCCCTTCATACAGATGTTCGTTAATTTCTTGCATGACGATGTTCGATGTTTCCACGCGCACTCCGATGTCAACCTGATTGTTGATCATCCGCAAACGGCGCTTGCGCAAGATTTTGCTCAGCCAAACCGAGCCATCGCGCCCCGGAGCGATGACGACTTTTTCCGCTGTCAACGTTTCTCCGTTTTTCAGCACAACGCCTTTCACTCGATGGCCGCTCTCCGTCCGCTCGGTCACGATATCATCCACTTCCGTTGTAAAGCGCATCGCAATCCGCTCGCGCAAATATTCAAAAATGCTTTTCAAAATTTCCAAATTTTGCTCTGTACCCAAATGGCGGACGTACGCGCGCAATAGCTTCAGCCCGGCCGCATAGGCGCGCCGCTCGATCTCTTTCACTTTATCCGTCATCGGGTCGGTGATCGATGTCGTCGCTCCGTGCTTCAAGTTGATCTCATCGACATAGCGGATGAGCTCAAGTACGGTCGAAGCCGGCAAATAGTCGGTCATCCAGCCGCCGAATTCGCTCGTGATATTGAATTTGCCGTCCGAATACGCCCCCGCTCCGCCGAATCCATTCGTGATCGAACAGGCCGGCACGCAGCCGGCATAGTCTTTTTTGCCGGCCGGCGGCGGACACTTTTCAATTTTTCTTTGCAAAATCGGACAATTGCGTTTATAGATATCGTGCCCTTTATCGATTAAGAGCACGTTCGCTCCAGGGAGTTTGAGCGTCAGTTCGTAGCAAGTGAAAATGCCGGCCGGCCCGGCGCCGACCACGATCACATCGTAATGATTGTTCATGATCCATCCCCCATTTCCCATGTTCCATTCGAAAGTATACGGAACATTTGGCAGTTCGTCAAGGAAAAACACGAACTTTCTTACCGAATACAACAGAAAATGTTCGATATAATAGAGAGTTGTATAAAGCCAAAAAAATTGGTATGGTGGTAGAGAATGAATAGCGGGGAGGGAAAGGGATGCGTTTTTTCGTGAAACATTTTCTAAACGGCATGCTGACGATCGTGCCAATTTTACTCGCCGTCTATGTGTGCTACAAAGTGTTCACCGTTTTGGATGGGCTGCTTGGCCAATACGTCCGTCCGTATTTGGATGGCCGCTACATTCCCGGCCTAGGCCTATTGGCGACTGTCGCGCTGATTACCGTCTGCGGTTGGCTATCGACGCAATACGTAAGCGGCCGCCTCATTCGACTGATCGACCGGTTGCTTGAAAGCATTCCCTTGATGAAAACGGTTTATTCCGTCGCCAAAGATACAATCGCTTCCTTCGTCGGGGAAAAACGATCGTTTTCGCAAGTTGTGCTCGTTACAATGCCAGAAAGCGGCTGGAAATGCCTCGGCTTCATGACAATGGATGATGTCGGCGCTTGGCACGATCCTCTCGCCGACTACGTCGCCGTCTATATCCCGCAGGCGTTTCAAGTCGCCGGGCTCACCCTGCTCGTCCCGAAAGAGCAAGTGGAAGTCGTCGACATCTCGCCGGAAGAGGCGATGAAATTCATCCTCTCCGGCGGTGTGGCCGTCCGAAAGCAAAAGCGGCTGCCCCAATGACAGGGCAGCCGTTCGCATGGCCATCCAAAACGCGCCTGGCCGTCAAAAGTATCGCTTTTTCCAAAAGATGTACGCCGTCGCCGCTGACAGTGAACCGGCGAGCGCCATCGCGATCAAAAAGGCGTACGGAGAGTGTTGGTACGGAATCGGTACGTTCATGCCGTAGAAACTCGCCACCATCGTCGGCAGCGAAATGACGATCGTAATGGCCGTCAAAAACTTCATCACAATGTTTAAGTTGTTTGAGATGACCGAAGCAAACGCGTCCATCATGCCGCTTAAAATGCTGCTGTATACTTCGGCCATTTCAATCGCCTGCTTGTTTTCAATAATGACGTCCTGCAGCAAATCCTGGTCATCTTCGTACATGCGCAAATAATTGAGGCGCATGAGCCGCTCCATGACGATGTTGTTCGCCTTCAGCGACGTCATAAAATACACTAAGCTTTTTTCCATGCTGAGAAGCGAAAACAGCTCCTTGTTTTTCATCGATTGGTGCAATTCTTTTTCGATTTCGCTCGTCCGCCGATTGATTTGCTTCAAATAGCGCAAATAATACGTTGAAATCATGTACAGCATTTGCAACGCAAACCGCGTCTTCATAAACGTGTAAAAGTTTTTGATTTTGTTTTTGGAGAATTCTTCGAAAATCGGATTCTCCTGCAAACAAACCGTAATAAAACACGTGTTCGTAATGATCATGCCGATCGGAATCGTCTCGTAAATCGGGCCGTCCACTTCATCATGGGCGACAATCGGAATGTCGACGATAATGAGCACATGGTTGTCTTCCTTTTCGACGCGCGACCGCTCCTCGTCATCCAACGCGTCTTTGATCGAATCGATCGGAATGTCCAAATGGTGGGCGATGTAGCGAATTTCGTCTTCCGTCGGGGCAACGAGATTGATCCAGCAGCCATTTTCAATATGATCGATTTCGCGCATTTTGCCGTTGGCATCGGACAAATACATTTTCATCATCTGGCATCCTTCCTCCTTTTCACGCGAGGAAGGCGGCGCCTCTTCCTTTCCGTCCGGAGCCCGTTTTCGTATGATGAGCAGCCGACAAGAAAAGGAACAGGCCGCGTTCCCCGCTATATTCCGGTTCCGGTTCGTTCGGGCTTGAACTACTCATATACGAAAACGCCACTCCTTTCGAAAAAGATGTCCCTCAAGTAATGATAGCGCGGACCGGCCCGTTTGTATAGTAGGTGCCATAAAAAAAAGCAGCCTACTGGCTACTTTATTCACAAAACAGCGCGATGTTCAACCATCGCCCGCTCGATTCGGCTTTTTTATTCGCTCGATGGCGTCGTGTTGAAAAAATCAGGCGCTTGTTTGTCAATTTGCCGACGGTTGGAACGGCGCGGGCGTTGCTCTTTCTTTTCGCCCATCACCCCATCCGATTCATAGCTTGGCGCAAACGGCCGCTTCTTGCTCACCGTCTTCACCCCCTCGCTTTTACTGTTCGCCGTCGGCCGGCATTTTACTCGAGCCAGTCAGGGCTAGGTTAATCCATTTTTTTGGAAATTGTTTCGCCCTCAAATTGTCAGCCAATGTTCACACAATCGTTTTACCGGCGCCGTCCATTCACTTATAATAAACAAGTGAGGAGGGGAAGCCATGAACATCATGATTACAAAAAAAGCGTTTGATTGGTACAAGCGGGAGCTCGGGCTGAAGCCGGGCGATGCGATCCGCTTTTTTGCCCGCTACGGCGGGTGCAGCACCGTGCAAAAAGGGTTTTCGCTTGGCATGGCCAAAGACGAACTGGTCGACAAGCCGGCGGCGCAGACGACGGTTGATGGCATCACCTTTTTTATTGAAGAGAGCGACCAATGGTATTTCGATGGACGTGATTTGACTGTGGATTTGGACGAAAAAAGCAATGAGCCGGTTTTTCTCGTCCATTGAATGTCCCGCGGCGATTGAAAAAGCTAGCCTTGGCGCTCGCTTTTTCGAATAATGGCGATCGTGCAGCGGGAGATGCAGACGAGCTCCCCTTGTTCGTCCGTAATGCGCACATCCCACACCATCGTCGTCCGACCGCGGTGCAACACCGTCCCTGTCGCCGTCACCGTCCCGCGGCGAACGGCGCGGACGTGATTGGCGTTGATTTCCAATCCAACGACGTTTTCCGTGTTGGGGTCCACAAGCGCGTACGCGCCGATGCTGGCGACCGTCTCCGCTAAGGCGACTGAGGCGCCGCCATGCAGCAGCCCAGCCGGCTGGTGCGTGCGCCAGTCGACCGGCATCGTCGCGACGACGCGGCCTTCGCCAACCTCAACAATTTCGATGCCGAGCGTATCGATCAACGTATGTTTCGACATTTCCTTCACAACGGCCAAATCGATCATCATTCCTTCTTCCCCCGTTTCGTGAATCGTTCCAGTTCAAACAGCCGTCCTTCCTGCTGCAAAATGCGCGTTTGCGTCTCACCGAGCAAATCGAAATGCGGAAACTCACCGCGCCGATCGATCCACTCTTCCTTCAGCCCGTACTGCCGCCCCCAAGCGGCGAGTTTTTCGACATCGGCGCAGCCGACTTTCGTCACTGTCGTGCAATGCGGAAACCGTTCGTCGTACCAATAGTGGGTCAAAAAGGCGATTTCACCGCGCTTCACTTTCTCTTTCCATGCCGCGAGCTCATGTCGGCGGATGCCAAACGCCATCGCACCGCTCCCCTTTACCGCTTCGCCCGCTCATATGCTTCATGCCAGTCAGGAAAATATTTGCGGATCACGATCGGCCGAAACGTATCGCGCTTGACGCAAACATGCTGCGACTTTCCGGTCACCGCCACCTCGCCGTCCGGGGCGAGAATCTCGTAGCCGTATGTCACGCGGATGCCGTCATAGGCGTCAATCCATGTGCGGACAGTCGCCGTTTCCCCGTAGTGAAGCGGCTTTTTGTACGACACTTGCAAATCGACAACAGGCGAAATGATGCCTTCTTTCTCCATGTCAGCATAATGAAAGCCAAGCTGTTTGATCAATTCCGTGCGCCCGACTTCCATCCAAACTAAATAGTTCGCGTGGTAGACGACGCCCATTTGGTCTGTTTCCGCATAACGCACTTCAATTTGTTTTTCTGCCACTTTCACGTTCGTTCTCCCTCCATTTTTTACCGGGCCTCCTCTTCTATGTTACCATTCGCCCGTCGGCTCGCTCAAGCGGTAGACAAAAAAACGAAGCCGCCCCCGCATGAGGGCTGCTTCGTTTACTGGCAGCCGTGTTCCCGTGCAGCTGCTTCGTCTCGGATTTCCGCGCGCATCGCAGCGATCGCTTCTTCGCGGCGGCGGTTTTTCGCACGGATCTTCTCCTGCTCCTCCGGCGACGCAAACTGCATCGTTTCTTCGGCTTTTTCTATGTTCTCAATGGTGTTTTGCACCATTTCTTGCAGCTTTTCCACATTGTCGCTGCGGTCATCCGGTTTCGGACGCGGCATGAATGCTTCCTCCTTTGCGCGAGTTTCCGGCTATTCGCCCTTCGTTTGGATGACTTGGGCGTGCTGGCCGGACTGGTCTTGCATTTGTTTGCCCTTGTTTCCTCCTGCGGCGCGAGGCTGTGTGCCGATATGGTTCGGCACGAAATGTTTGCGGCTTCCTTTCGGATTGCTCATTGTCTTCGCCTCCTCGCCATCTAGTCTGTCCGCCCGGAGAACCGCTATGCATGGGTCATTCTGCTTTTTTGAGCATCCGCTCTTCCAGCTTTTTCTCGATTTTTTCGAGCGCTTCCCGATCGTTCAACAATTGCCGTTTGTTCTCGCTGATCAGTTCTTGGAGAGTCATTTTGCGGGATCGTCTCATCGCTTCAACCTCCCCTCACTTTTATTGTAATCTTATTCATGCCCAAAAAAGATAAAAATTATGACAACTTTTTGAAAAATAACGAACCACGAAGAAAGCGCCTTTCGCTGCAGCCATCTGCTCAACGAAAAAGCGCTGTTTCCTGCTCGAGCCGCTTCGCCGTCACCGGGCCGACAATTTTTCGCCGAATGACGCCGTTTGGATCGATAATATACGTCGTTGGAATCGTTTGGATTCGATATTGACGAAGCGCTTCGCCGCGCACATCGAGGCCGACTGGAAACACGAGCCTGTTCGCTTTCGCAAACCGCTCAGCGTTGTCCAACGTATCTTGCGTCGTCAAATGAACGGCAAGGAGCGCAACTTCGCGGCCATGCCGCTCGTAAAACTTGGCAAGCTCCGGCATTTCCTTTTTGCATGGCGGGCACCACGACGTCCAAAAGTTGAGGACGACCGCTTTGCCGCGCAGCGCCGACAACTTAACCGACTGGCCCCCAAGCGCCGGCAAGGTCAAGTCGGGAGCCGTCTGACCCACTTCCGGACCGGCTCCGTTTGCTTCATTCGGTTTGTCAGCCGCCATCACATTCCAAAGGCCATAGCCGGCGACAGCCAAGAACAAAAGAACGACTAGCCATTTCCGCACGTTGTCCCCTCCCTACCGGCGCCTCCCGCCGCTCTGTCCACGATTATAGCACATACGTTTGCCATTTGCCAACCATCGTGCTTAAAACGAAAAAACGAGGGGCGCGCCCTCATCATGATCGGATGTTTTTATGATCGTTTTTCATTTTCTCCGCTTCGACTTCTGCGTACGAAGCGAATTCGCTCCTCCATTCGTTAAAGCCGTTTTTCTTCTTCGCGTTGTTGTTTCGTTGGGCATTGGCATTGCCAAGTTTTGTCCGGCCCATGCGTCTCCTCCTCTGCTTCCGTCGGTTCACCTATAGTATCCGCCGGCGGCCAAAAAACTATGCATACAGCGGCTTCAACCGGCGGCCGAAACAATGGAAGAAAAGCGAAACAAACACTAGGTGAAAATCGTTGAAAATCAACAACGCTTCGACCTCATGCGGACCGAAAAAAGAAAACGAAAAGAAAACAACGGTTCCATCCGACAACACCGAGGCGTCGAATGATGTTTCAGCCCGAATCGGAGAAAACTAAGCATCGGATGACGGGTCACCCGTTTCAATCGGGTGGTCCGGATAGGAAATCCAGTCGCTGAAACTGCCGACGTACAGCCGAACGTTGTGATAACCAGCTTCGTGGAGCGCCAACACGTTCGGGCAGGCGGTGACGCCGGAACCACAGTAAACGATCAACGGCTGCCCACGGTCAAAATCGGCAAACCGAGCCGCCTGCTCGACAGCGCTTTTCCAGTAGCCGCCTTCCGTCATTCCGTCTTTCCAAAACCGGTGCACCGCTCCTGGGATGCGGCCGGCTCGGCGGTCGATCGGTTCTTCCAGGCCGGCATATCGCTTCCATTCACGCGAATCAATGAGCACAACCGAGCGATCGCGGACGGCGGCGCGCACATCCTCAACCGTCGCCAGCCATGACCGATCCGGACGCGGCCGAAACGGGCGGGACGCCACAGCAGGGACGACGTTCGTCACCGGATGCCCTTTCTTCTTCCATTCACGATAATTGCCGTCCAATACGTATACGTGGGCATGGCCGAAATAGCGAAGCAGCCACCAGCAACGCGCCGCCATCGCCCCGTCTTGGTCGTCGTAAGCGACAACGGTCACCGTTTCATCGATGCCGGCTCGGCCAAACACGTCCGCCGCTTGCTCGGCCGACGGGAGCGGGTGGCGGCCGCCGTGCTCTCCGACTGGGCCCGACAAGTCGCGTTCCAAGTCCATATACACGGCACCAGGAATATGATCTTCCTGGTAAACGGCCGCTCCTTTCGCAGGATCGCCAAGCCAAAACCGACAATCAAGAATGCGCGTGTTTTCGTCGTGCAAATGGCGAAGGAGCCATTCATGGGAAACAAGCGACGCCATATGTCCTCCCCCTCTTTGTTTTTGCTGACGCCAAACGTTGTTTCTTGATCGGAACGGAAAGCAGCCAATCATCAACAGGACGCCGGCGGCGCCGACACGCTCAGCCAGCGCTCGCCATCGTCACGATCGCTCTTTCCCTTCAAGCCGGCTCACGTACTCGCGCACCATCTCCGGCGTCACGCACCGGCGCGCCGGCACGAGGCCGCTTTTGGCCAGTTCGTTCATCCGCTTCGTCACTTCATTGATCCCATCAACCGTAAACGACTCGCCGCGGCGGCACCGCTCGACCGCTTCGTCGATGAGCCGCTCGCGCTCGGCGTCGAGCATAGCAAATTGCTTCAAGATGGTATGCTGTTTTTGCACATGGGCAGTGATCGCGTGATGCACTTCGCTCAATGGTCCCCGTCCTTTCCTGCTTCTTTTTCCATCAAACGCCGGACGTTCGGTTTCGGCGTCCAACAGTTGAACCGATAGTTCGGTTTCGTCGCATAGCCGAGCCGGCGGCAATACGTGTACAGCCCGTCGGCTCGCTTTTCTATACGGTAGTGGATGCATGTAGCGCAAGCGTGAAACCGGTTCATCAACGCACCTCCCCGCCGCGGCCCGAAAGAAGGCGGCGAAGCGCCGCTTCGATGCGGGCGAGCGCCTCATGATCCGCCGCTTCGGCGAGCGCGGCAAGCAAGCCCTCCATATAGCTGTCGACTTGTTCCGCGAGAGCGGCCGAAAGTGCGGCGACGGCAGCCTTGTATTGTTCTGCGTACGTCGCCACAAGCCGCTCTTTTTGCTCAGCCAAATAGGCGTCGATCGGCTCGACAAGCGCCGCCTCAATTTCCTCTTTCATCCACCGCTTTTCGTCGCGCTCAAAAAACGATTTAGCGTTTTTATACAGCGAAAGCGCCTTGGTAAACCGCACCCGGTCTACATCCCCAAGGGCGTTGGCAAACTCCGGCGCCGAAAAGGCAAACGGCTCAGGCGGCGTGAGCGCGAGCGCATCATCGAAACGACGAAGCTCATGGAATAGGCGCGAGAACTGCTCGGCCAGCTGCTTGTGCAAAAACGACTCAACACGCAAGCTCGTCGCCCGCAACTCTTGGGCCAAATCAAAGCCAACCGATGCGAGCAACTCGTCGAGGCAACGCTCAAGCGCCCGACGCGCCGGGCCTTGGTCGTCGCGGAGCACCGCCGGGTTGAACGCCTCCTTAAACACATCGTTGAGGCGGAAAAAGACGCGCTGCTTGACGTAATAGAGCAATTCGTCGACTTCCTGGCGAAGCGCCTGCCGGCCGTAGGCATCATCAATGCCAGCAAGCACGGCGTGCATCTTCGTTTTCACCGCCTCAAGCGCCTGCCGTTTCTCCGCTTTTTCCGCTTCGCTTTGCCCAGCGGCGCGCGCGAATTCCTCTGCCGCCCGCCGCGCCCGCTCAAGCTCGGCATATGCGCTCTCGACGGCGACTTCCGCCAGTTCTTCCGTTAAGAAGCGGAAGAAGTCGGTTTCAAAGGCAGACAAGCCGGAGTCCGCCAAGACGCCGCGCGGACCGGGCTCGGCCCCCGTTTTTTCCGCCAGCGCCAAGCGGCTTGAGAGCGCATAAAGGCGCGGGAAGCGGATGCCGAAGCGGGCGAGCTCTCCGTTCATATAGGAAATGACGGCCTCAAGCTCCTCTTTCGACTGGGCCAAATCAGCCGCATTGATGACGAAAAACATTTTATCAAGCGCAAACGTGTCTTTCACGCGCCCAAGCTGAAGCAAAAACTCGCGGTCTGCTTTCGAGAACGCATGGTTGTAATACGTCACAAACAACAACGCATCAGCATGCTTCATGTAATGAAACGCCACTCCCGTATGGCGGGCGTTAAGTGAATCCACCCCCGGGGTATCGACAAGCGTCACCCCTTGGCAGGTGAGCGGACAGTCGGCGTACAACACGACCTCATCTAAGAAACATGACACCGCTTCGTCAGCGACATACGTCTCGAGTTCTTCCCAACCGATGGAGACGATCTCCCCGAATCGACCGTTCATCCGCTCATAGCCGGCCGCGGCAGCTGCCAAAAAAGCCACATGCGGCTTTTGCGCCGGATGTTCGGCTCCCGATTCGGCCAGGCGGGCGCAAAGGCGGAGCGCTTCATCCCATGTATCCGCCTCATGGCCGCACTGCCGAAGCGACGATTGCACATCCGCCCAAATTTGCAGTTCGCTTTTTACCTTGACCACCGCCGTGCCGTGCGGGTGCTTGTGATCGGGCGGGGCGATTTTGCTGATGGCGGCGGTTGTCGGGTTGGGCGACGATGGCAGAAGCGGGGCGCCGAGCAAGGCGTTCGCCAGCGACGATTTGCCGGCGCTGAAGGCGCCAAACAAGGCGACGGTAAACGATCGCTCGCGAAGCCGACGCGCCTTGTCGCGCAACGGTCCAGCGAAGCGGCCAAGCAGTTCGGACCGTTCAAGCCAAGCCGCCGCTTCCTCAAGCCGCTCGGCCGCCTCTTCGCTCCGCTGTTTTCCGCCGCTTGAAGGCGTCCGAGCTTCGCCCGCTCTTTCGCTCACTCCGAGGCCGGCCGCTTCCTGACCGAGCGCTTGCTCTTTGGCGGAAAGATGGCTTGTTTCCGCTGGCTTGGATGCTGCTTGCGGTTTTGCCGTCTCGGCATGACGCGCTTTCCGGAAGACCGGCGGCGCCGTCAACGCGGCGAGACGGTTTTCATCAAGCGATGCAGACTCGTTTGGAGCAGCGATCAGCTGCTCGAACGCACGCCGGCGCTCGTCCCGCTCGGCTCTGAGGCGGGCGAGGCGGGCGGCGAGCTCCGCTTTTTCGCGCGCCGCCGAAAGCTGTCCGCTCAATGTTTCCGTTTGGGCGGCCGCCCGTTTGGCGATTTGTTCCTTCAGTTCGGCAAACAAGGCGAGCGCCGAGTCGCGGTAGCGTTTTTTCAGCGCCGCCGCCACCTCATCCGTATAATTTAATAGCGCGGCGCCGCTTGATTCCGCCCCTTGTTTGACGAGGCCGGCAAGCATCGTCTCATCCCACTCCGCCGTCCATTGCTGGCACTCGCTGAGCCAAGCGTCATCAGCATGCCATTCCTTTCCAAACTGAACAAGGAGCTGGCGGACGTGCCATTCGATTTGCGCCGCTGCTTGCGCTTTGACGCTTTCATAAAACGCCTCAAGCCGCCGCTTGCGCTCTTGCTCCGTTTTTGTCTTCGCGAACAACAAGCCCACTTTGAAATTCGGCTGCATCGCCTGCAAGTACGCCTCAGCCCGCTCCCTCGTCTCAAACGGCATCACGTACGCGTTTTGCAGCACGCGCTCAAGCTCCGAACGGAACGCCTCCTCCGCCCGCGACGGCGCTGTTTGCCAATCGGCAAGCTCCGCCTCAAGGCGATCGAGCTCCGCGATGGCCGCCGCCTCGTCATCGGCGCCGCCAAGCGCCTCGAGGCGCGTCTCAATCGTTTGCTCAAGCAGCTCGTGCCGCGCGCGGAGATGCTCAAGATGGCCGTCCGCGATCCGTTTTAACGCCGACTCGGCGCCGCGGACGAGCCATTCCTCCTTGTCGGCAAACAACCGGCGCAAACAAGCGACAAGCTCATGCCATTCGTTGTGCGGATGTGACGGGTCTTTCAGCGACAAGAAAAACAAACGGGCCGCCTCAACTCCCCAACGCCGGAACGCCTCGGCGGCCGAGGCGCGAAATTCAGCGAACGGCAGCTCGTCGTCGCGATGTTTATCGATTTGGTTGATGATCAAATAAACGGTTTTTCCTTCATCTGTTAATTGCTTCGTAAATTGGAAGTTTAATTCCGCTTGCACATGGTTATAATCCATGACGTAAAAGACGACATCCGCCAAATGAAGCGCTGACTCCGTCGCCAGCCGGTGGGCGTCATCGGTCGAATCGATGCCCGGCGTATCGAGGATCGCGACCCCCGGCGGGATGGCGTCCGTCGTTCGGCTGATTTCAATCCATTCGATCGTCTCCCCGTCCCGGCATTGGGCGCGAATCAAGTCCGGGTCGTACGGCGGTTCATACTCGACCGGCTCATCGCGGTGGAAAAAGACGCGCACATAGTCCGGGCCGGCTTTCACTTTGACGAGATTGGCGCTCGTCGGAATCGGGCTGGACGGCAGCATCGGCTCGCCGAGCAACGCGTTGATCAAACTCGATTTGCCGGCGGAAAAATGGCCGCAAAACGCGACAATCAGCTCGCCGGATGCCGCTTTTTCGATGAGCTGCTTCACTTTGTCCGCATGCTCCTGGTCATCCGCGGACTGAAGCTGATCGTGCATGTCGATCATTTTCGAAAGCCACAGCCGCAATGACGGCCGCTCAATCGCAATATGCCCCATGACCAAAACCCCTTTGTCTCCCTCAATGTCATTTACATTCATTTTACTGCATTTCGCCCCGTTTCCCAATAGAAAAAAAGAAAAATCCTGCCGTAACCCGACAGGATGACATAGAGAAAGAGGCAACGCCCTGCCGCCGCCCGCAGGCGAACGGCGAACAGATGCCATTATAGACGGCTCAAGGGCTGTTTTTTATTTGTCCGCTGCTTTCAGCTTGCCGCATCTTGCGGATGGCAGCCTCCCCCCTTAACCGGGGCAAAAAACGCGGCCGCTCCCGAAACGCCTCCCGGTAGTCGGTGAGCGCCGCCAGCGCTCTTTCCTCAACCGCGATGCGAATCGACAGCAAAAATGCGTTCAAAAGCGAAAAGACAAGCGCGGTGATCGGCGCTTGAAACAAAAGCGGCAACAGCGCAATCTCTAAGGCGACAACCACATAGTTCGGGTGGCGAAGCCATCGGTACGGCCCTTTTTTCACTACTTGGCCGTTTGGTACGATCAAAATTTTCGTATTCCAAAAACGGCCGAGCGACCCAATTGTCCATACGCGCAGCCCTTGCACGACAAGAAAAAGCGGAAACAAAAGCGGCCAGCGGCGCGACGGGCGCGCGCCCTTTCGAAGCGCCTCAACAGCCAACGACAAAAAGAAACCGACATGCATCAATACGATCAACGGGTAATGGCGAGCGCCGAACTCCCGCGCCCCGAGCGCTTTCACATACTGTTCGTTCCGTTTTGCAAGCCGAAGCTCAATGACGCGCATGCCGGCAACCGCCAAAAACACGAACCAAAACCGCACGATCATCCCCCCATTGAAGCAGCACCATTTCCGCACTAAAGCCCGGGCCGAGAGCGATAAGCAGGCCGTGCCCGGACGAAAGCGGCTGCCGCATCATCTGTTCGAGCACAAAATACACGGTGGCCGACGACATGTTGCCGTAGCGGGCGAGCACGTCTCTAGCGGCTTTTGTCTGTTCCGGACCGAATCCGAACGCCTCCTCGTACGCTTCAATGACTTTCCTCCCGCCCGGGTGGGCGATGAAATAATGAAGATCCCCAAGCCCTAACCCATGTTCCTGCAAAAACGACTCGACTTGCGGGCGCAGCCAAGAACGAACGATTGTTGGAATGTCTTTTGAAAAGATGACAAACAAACCTTCGTCACGAACATCCCAGCCCATCACGTCTTCCGATCCGGGCATGAGCACCGAGCGGGCGGCGATGACACGCGGTGCGCCGGCTGCCGACGCTGCTCCGTCGCCGGCCACAAGCAAGCACGCTACGCCGTCGGAAAAAAGCGACGTACCGATCACATTGCGTTTGGACCAATCATTGGGTTGAAAGGTCAAGCTGCAAAACTCAACGGCGATCACAAGGGCCTTGGCATTCGGAAACGCCCGGCAATAGTCGGCTGCCCGGGCGAGCCCTGCCGCTCCTCCCGCACAACCGAGCCCCCAAATCGGCACTCTTACGGCATGAGGGGAGAACGGCAATACGTTCATCAGCCGCGCCTCAATGCTCGGTGTCGACAGTCCCGTCGTTGAGATGTAAAACAGCGCATCGATCTCCTTATGCAAAACAGGGCCGGACGAAGCCTTGCGCAAACAGTCGTTGACTGCCTCACCGCTGTAGCGGACGGCGCAGTCGATATACACCCCGTTTTTTTCTCCAAAGCCGCGCGGCACGCTGTACCAGGCAAGCGGCTGAACAAAAGAGCGCGTATGAATGCCGCTGTTGTCAAACGCCTGCAGCAGCCGCTCCGCACGCGCCATTCGACCGGCGAACAGCCCGGCGACATGCTGCTTCACCTCGTCTTGGGCGGCCGTATACGGCATCCTTGCTGTGCCGACAGATAAAAGAACCGGCATACAAACACCTCGGTCTGTTCCTCTTTATTCTATTAGGATGCGCAACAAGCCAAACTATATGCAATGGAAAATATGTTTGTACACCCGTTTTTTCAGGAACAGCGAATGGATTTCTAGTTTTCGCAGCCAAAAAAAGTTATGAAAAGTTGCTGCAATCAAAAAACAGGCGCGGACAAAACCGGCCTGTTTTGGAAGGAACATGATCATCAGCGAGGATGTACAATAGGAGAGGTTCGTTATTTATCTCGCTTTTAGCGCGCGGATTTCACTTTCATGCTCGAGCAAGTGCAAAGCGAGGGATTGAAGTACGAGCTCTTGCCGCGCTTGTCCGGCAATGACTTCATTGACTTTTTGTTGCATTTCTGTGAGGGTTTGTTTCATCGCCGAAATTTCATGGAGCGTTTCTAACGTTTCCACGACAGCTTGCCGAATAAACGGCAATTCGGCAACGTCCTCTTTCGTCGCCATCGTTTGTTCCATGCGCCCAATCCGGCTGTCGAGCGCCGCAATGTCGTCTCTGTTAGCCGCCACGGTCTCTTCGAGTTGCCCGATGCGCCCATCCAGCGCTGCGACATCCTCTTTCGTTGCCATCGTCCGCTCGATGGTCCCGATGCGCCCATCCAGCGCTGCGACGTCTTCTCTCGTCGCTGCCACGGTCTGCTCAAGCCGCCCGATGCGATCATTCATCCGGACAACGTCTTCTCTCGTCGCTGCCACGGTCTCTTCGAGTTGCCCGACGCGTCCATTTAACCGCGCAACATCCTCTTTCGTCGCGCTCACCGTTTGTTCAAGCCGATCGATGCGATCATTCACCCGCACAACATCCTGTTTGGTCGCCATCTGATTCCGTATTTGCCGCAGCTCATCGAAAAGGCGCTCCACCCATTCATCCATTGTTTCACCCCCTTTCCTATTCGCTTTCCATTATACCATCATCCCTCCACCAGTTTCTATCATTTTCTCTGCCAATCGACACGCCAATAAAAAAGCCACCCCCATTTCCCGAGCAGTGGCCGGAAAACGAAGATGGCTATAAAAGCGATCAACACCATTATGAAATTTTTTGTTCCTGCAGCGGCAGTGCAGCCGATTTTCTTGCCTTACCGAAATGGAAGACGGCGTTTAAGATGATGGCGGTCATGCTGCCGGCGACGATGCCGCTGTCGGTTAAAATGCGCAAGCCGGTCGGCAGCTCGGCAAACAAGTTCGGCACCGCCGTCACCCCAAGCCCCACGCCGACCGAGCAGGCGATGATCAGCAAGTTCTCTTGCACAGTTAGGTCAACTTGGCCTAACATTTTCACACCGTAGGCAATGACCATGCCGAACATCGCGATCAGCGCCCCGCCGACGATGAGCGGAACGACGATCGCCCCGGCGTACATGGCCAATACATGTTGGATGCCGAGCGATCCGACTTGCCACCATTTCATCTTCATCGACTCATCACCTCGTCAGCAAATTGAATGGCGCCACCATCAAGCGATGCGATGCGGGCGAGCGACACAACGCGGAAACCGCGCGAACGAAGCAGCCGGCCGCCGTCTTGAAACGCTTTTTCAATGACAATGCCGATGCCGACCATATCAGCCCCCGCTTGCTCGATGATCTCCACCATTCCGAGCGCCGCTTGGCCGTTGGCTAAAAAATCATCAATGATCGATAGGCTTAATCTCTTTGCTGCATCGCATTGCCTGTTCAATCGCCGGCGCTTTACATGCCAGCAAAAAGAACATTGGCGGGCTCTGCTGCCGCGAGAGAAAATGACGTCTTCATCATTTTTTCACAAACGTCACCATTTGTTCACACTTCCAGCATCGTTTTTGTGAGAAAAGTCACTGTTGCCCCAGTTTTGTACAGTTATGATAGTGTCAAAGCAGGGAAATTGGCCGTTTGGCGCACCTGCCGAATTGCTGTTATGGGGGATGAATCCAACAAAGAGGAGGGATACGGCATGGCAAAACTGATCACAGCGGCCCGGCAAACGAAAAAGGAAAAAGAGCCGGCGCTCAAAGGCACGCTGGCCTCTGTGTTTCTGCTCGGCTTTTTCATCATTTTTTCTTGGGTCAGCGTCTACTTTTTATTTTTGCACCGCCTGTAAGCGGCAAAGGAGGGAATCGGTATGCACATCCATAAGTATGAAAAAATTTGGCTTGCGTTTGGCATCGGCTGTTTGATCGTTTTTTTGACGGTCGTCGGCGTAAGTGCATTCGCCGCCGGACAGCAGCCGCCGAGCTGCCTGACGACGATCGATCCAGAAAAAGTCGATTCGACCCCGCCGTTTGATCATCCGGGGCTCGTCAAAAAAGGAGACAAGGAATACGAGTTGAACATCGTCGTCGCCGCGTTTTCTTTTACACCGAATGCGATCGAAATTCCAAAAGGAGCGAAAGTGACGATCAACGTCACTTCGAAAGACGTCATCCACGGATTTGAAATCCCGGGAACGAACGTGAACATGATGGTCGAACCCGGTTATGTGAACAGCTTAACAACCACGTTTGACAAACCGGGCGAATATACGATTCTTTGCAACGAGTATTGCGGCGCCGGCCACCATATGATGACGGCGCGCATAAAGGTGGTGGAGTAACATGGCACAACCGTTGGAAAAAGTCGATCGCCGCGATGCGAAACTGGCGCTTGCCCATTTGTTCGTCGCCTTTACCGCCCTCGCGCTCGGGGGGTTCGCCGGCCTATTGCAAACATTAGTCCGTTCCGGCAAGTTTGAGCTCCCGGCTGGGATCAGCTATTACACGATTTTGACGACGCATGGCGTCTTGCTTGGACTCGTGCTGACGACGTTTTTCATTATCGGCTTTCAGTTCGCCGCGGTCAGCCGTACAACCGGGGCGCTCTCAGACGGTTCGCGCCGGACCGGTTGGATCGGTTTTTGGCTGATGACAATCGGAACAGCCATGAGTGCGTTTTTCATCTTAACCGGCAAGGCATCTGTCTTATATACGTTTTACGCGCCGCTGCAAGCGCACGCCGGCTTTTACATCGGCTTGGCGCTTGTCGTCGTCGGCAGCTGGGTGAGCGGCTTTGCGATGTTCGCTCATTATGCCCGCTGGCGGAAAACGCACCGCGGTCAAGTGAGCCCGCTGCTGGCGTTCATGTCAGTGACGAATATGGTGCTATGGCTCGTCTGTTCGCTTGGCGTCGCCGCCACCGTCGTCTTCCAGCTCATTCCGTGGTCGCTTGGGCTCACGGATCGGGTGAACGTGCTCTTGAGCCGGACGCTGTTTTGGTATTTTGGGCATCCGCTCGTCTACTTCTGGCTATTGCCGGCGTATATGGTTTGGTACGCCGTCATTCCGAAAGTGATCGGCGGCAAAATGTTCTCCGATTCACTCGCACGGCTGGCGTTTATCTTGTTTTTGCTGTTTTCGATTCCGGTCGGCTTCCATCACCAATTGCTTGAGCCGGGAATTTCGCCGTTTTGGAAATACGTGCAAGTCGTCTTGACGTTCATGGTCATCATTCCGTCGCTCATGACCGCGTTCGCCATGTTTGCGACGTTTGAATCGTACGGCCGCTCGCAGGGAGCGACCGGCTTGTTCGGCTGGCTGCGGAAACTCCCGTGGAGCGACGCCCGCTTTTTCGCCCCGTTTGTCGGAATGCTGTTTTTTATTCCGGCCGGCACCGGCGGGATTATTAACGCCTCGCACCAACTCAACCAAGTCGTCCATAATACGATTTGGGTGACCGGCCACTTCCATTTAACGGTGGCAACGACTGTCGTCCTAACATTTTTTGGTGCGTCATACTGGCTCATTCCGCATTTGACCGGCCGGGTGATGACGAAAGCGATGAACCGGCTCGCCATCATTCAAACGATCGTTTGGGCGGTTGGGATGACGTTCATGTCCGGCTCGATGCATTTTGCCGGTCTGCTCGGCGCACCGCGACGCTCGGCGTTCTCAACGTACAGCAATTCGCCGCAAGCGCTTGAATGGATTCCGTACCAAATCGCGCAAGCGGTCGGCGGCACCATCTTGTTCATCGGCATTATTTTGATTCTCGTCATCGTGATCAGCTTGGCCTTTTTCGCCCCGAAAGGCGAAACGGAGTTTCCGGTCGCCGAGGCAGCTGCTCCGTATGAACGGGCTGCGCTGGCGCTTGAAAACTGGAAGCTTTGGATCGGCCTCGTCGTTGCGCTCATTTTGATCGCCTATACGGTGCCGATCATCGACATCATTCAAAACGCTCCGCCGGGGTCGAAAGGATACAAATTATGGTGAAACAAGAAGGTGTCCCCAAGCGATCGGGACACCTTCCTCTTTATGTGCATAAAACCGAGACACAATAGGACTTTGTCGACAGAAAAACTAAACGAACAGCGTAAGAACGATGTTTGCACTGACGCGCCTGTTTCTATAATCGATAAAGCGCCTTATATTTTTCTTCTAAATATTGAATAAGATAATCGGCTTTCAGCGTTTCGCCCGTCGCATCGCGCACAAGTTCGAGCGGCTTTTTCATTTTTCCAAACTGGTGGATATGAACGGTCAGCCATTCACGGATCGGTGCGATGTTCCCCTCTTCAAGCAGCCCAGCTACATCCAACTCTTTTTCCATCGCTTGCTTGAATTGCGCCGCATACATATAGCCGAGCGCATACGATGGGAAATAGCCGAAGCTGCCGCCGGACCAATGGACGTCCTGCAACACGCCGACCGCATCGTTGTGCGGGCGGATGCCAAGGTATTGTTCATATTTCTCATTCCATACATCCGGCAAGTCGATCGCTTCCAGCTCCCCAGCAAACAGCTGCTTTTCGATTTCATAGCGGATGATAATATGGAGCGGATACGTCAGTTCGTCCGCTTCAATACGAATGAGCGACGGCTTCGCTTCATTGATCGCCCGGTAAAACGCATCAAGCGAAACGTCGGCGAACTGCGTGGGCGCGTATTGCTGCAGGCGCGGGTAATGCCGCTTCCAAAACGCATAGTGGCGTCCGATCATATTTTCAAAAAAGAGCGACTGCGATTCATGAATGCCCATCGACGCCCCGCTTGCAAGCGGAGTGCCGACAAGCGCCTCGGAAATGTGTTGTTCATACAGCGCATGGCCGCATTCATGGATCGTGCCAAACACCGCGGTGCGGAAGTCGCGCTCGTCGTAGCGCGTCGTAATGCGCACATCGTTCGGGTTGAGCCCGATCGCAAATGGATGGACCGTCTCATCAAGTCTCCCCTTGCCAAAATCATAGCCGAGCTCTTTAAGCAACTCAAGCAGAAAAGCGCGCTGCTTTTCTTTTGGAAACGGCGCGAACAAAAAGGACGTGTCCGGCTTGTCGGACGCGGCGGAAATGGCGTGCACAAGCGGGACGATGCGTTCGCGCAGGCGGCTGAACAGTTCGTCAAGCAAATCGACGGTCATGCCCGGCTCGTATTGATCGAGCAGCGTATTGTACGGGTGTCCTTCATACCCCCAATAACGGATAAAGCGGCGCTGAAACTCGATGATTTGCTCCAAATACGGGCGAAACCGGGCGAAATCAGCAGCCGCTTTCGCTTCTTCCCAAACGCTTTCCGCTTTGGAACAAAGCACGACAAACTCTTTGTATTCATCCGCTGGAATTTTTTTATTGCGCTCGTATTCTTTTTTGCATTCATCAAGCGTTTTCTTTGTCACGTCATTCAGCTGCTCGTAGACGGCTTTGGGCGACAGCTTGGCGATAAAGGCTGCCATCTCCTCGGATGTCGACATGCGAAACACTTCTTCTGACAGCATGCCGATCACTTCTGATCGCTGCTCGACCCCTTTTTTCGGGGCGCCAGTCCGCAAATCCCAATACATGAGGCCAATCGCTTCGCGGTAGCCCGTCATTTTTTTCACGTATTGCAAAAACTGCGCTTCGATTGGTTTCACTATACTCAGTCCCCCTATGTATTTCATGGCCGTATCATCATTTCCATAACAAGGTGCCGTTTTCCTGCTTGCCAGCGAGAAAATGCTATTTTTATGGAAAATGAAAAAGGGGGTGTCCCAAAAGGATCGGGACACCCTTGCTCATCACCATATATCGCCACGAAACAATGAATCATGCGCAATATGTTGTATTTCGTTTGAGAAGAATGACGCTTTTGGGTCAGCCCCTCACCGCTGTCGGCAACACGTCTTTGATCGCCGCAATGACCCGTTCATCTTCCCTGTCGGTGACGAAAATGGAAACGATGCCGCGGTCATCACGCGTGCGAATGAGCCGTCCGACTCCTTGGCGAAGGCGAAGAAGCATATACGGCACATCGACGTCCCAAAACGGGTTGCGATACGCTTTTCGCTTCGCCTGAAACACCGGATCGTTCGGCGGATACGGAAGCGACCAAATGATGACGTTCGACAGCGACGGCCCCGGGATGTCCAGCCCCTCCCATAAATGTTCAGAACAAAGCACCGTCTCTTCCTCGCGCTGAAATTCAGCGACCAAATCGCTGATTTCGCGGTCGCCTTCAAACAAAAACGAAAATGGTTTGCCGGCTGCCGCCTCTTTAAACTGAAGAAGCTCCTCGCGCGTCGGGAACAAGATGAGCGCCCGGCCTCCGGTTTCGCGCAATTTTTCAAACGCATATGCGTATTTTTTGGCAAACAGCGTCTCATCCGCGCGGAACGTCGGCATAAAAATCGTCATCTGTTCGTCATAATCAAACGGCGACGGCACGCTGAACGATAAATAGTCATCAATGCCTAAGCTTTGTGCTATATATTGGAATGATTTTCCATTTGATAGTGTTGCCGACGAAAAGACAAACGGCATGCGTTTCGCGAACACTTTTTCACGCAGCACTTCTTGAACGGTGCGCGGCATGACGACAAACGTCGCCTCTTGACGCGACGACTCAAGCCACGTAATGGCGTCGGCGTTTTTCAAAAACAAATCGAGTGAATACTGGATTTGGTCCAAATATTCATCCACAATGTTCAGCTGGTAATGATCGATCGTATACGTCTCGCTTTCAAACACAAGCTCGTTGCCGATTTCGACCATTTGGCCGCGGAGCCGCTTCGCCCATTGTTCAAGACGCGGCGACGGCAAAATTTCTTTCCGGTTCGAACCCGGAACGTCTTTCGCGCACGCTTTCAGCTCATCAAAAAAGCGCGTGCTCGTCTCCAGCGTCTCCTCAATTAAATAGGCGAGCTCTTCACGGATGTCGTTTTCAAGAAGACGTGTCAGCAACGTCTCAAGCGTCGTCTCTTTCATTCGATATGTCAACGCCTTTTGCGCAGCGAACTCCAATAAATGCCCTTCGTCAAACACGACACAGCTCGCTTCCGGCAACAGCGGCAGCTGTCCTTCCCGCTTGCGCGCTTCATACGTCCAAACATGTTCCATATAAAAATCGTGCGAGCAGACGATCAAATCCGCCGCCTTCCGGTAATAGTCGCGCCAAAGCGTCTGTCCGCAGCGATGCCGCTTTTCGCACGTGAAACAGTCTTGAAACGGATCCCAGGCGATTTTTTTCCACTGCTCATCAGTCAGGTGGGCGTATTCTTTTCGGTCGCCGTAGCGGTAGAACGACTGCAGCGGTTTGTTGTCATGGACGAAGGCCGGAAGTTCATCGTAAATTTGCTCATACAGCTCGATGTCGTCATCGTCATACGTCGTTACTTCTTCCAGTTTATTCAAACATAAATATTGATCTGGCGATTTCGCCAGCCGGACGTCGATTTCCAGCCCGAGCACGTTGGATAGCTTCGCAATATCGCCTTCCTTTTTGACGAGCTGCTCAATGAGCGTCTCATCGGCGCAGGCGATAATGGCCGGCTTGCCGGTATAGCGGGCGTAGCAGACTGCATACAGCAAATACACGATCGTTTTCCCTGTGCCAACTCCCGCTTCGGCGAAGATCACCTTTTTTTCTCGAAACGCCCGCTCGAGCTGAAACGCCATATAAATTTGCTCGTCGCGCAGCTCAAAGCCGGCTTCCGGCAAAATGTCATAAAAAACATCGCCGATCCACTGGCTCAACTTATCAAAAAAGTTTTCATTTTTTTCTACAACAAACGGATAACGTTCATGGCCCATCGTCGCCACCCCTCCAATTGGCATAAACTCCCCCGGCATATCATGCATAAGCGCGCAACAAGTTTGTTGCGCGCTCGATCCCTAGTAACAAAACAATATTATGATCGATGGCCGCCGAGAAGTCAACTTCGAGCTTCGCGCGGCGGCCGCGGCCCCCAGTACTGGTAGTAATGGGTTTCAATAAAGCCGTTAAACAGTTTGCGCCGCTTCGTCGCCGGGCGGCCGTAATGCGTTTCAAAACCGCGGTGGGCGGTTAAAATGTACACCGACCACGTATCCAAGGCGGCGAAGGCGCGGCCGATGGCGCGATAGAGCGCTTCGACCTCCCGTTGTTCGCCAAGCCGTTCGCCGTATGGCGGGTTGCCGACGATCACCCCGTATTGTGCATCGGTCCGAAACTGCTCGGCGCGGCCCTCCCGAAAAGAAATGAGATCGGAAAGCCCCGCTTCGGCTGCATTCATCTTGGCGATCTCGACCATGTGCGGGTCAAGGTCAATCCCGCAAATATCAAGCGGTTGGTCGTAACGCGCCATCTGTTCCGCCTCTTGGCGCGCCTCTTCCCATACCGATTCCCCGATCCACGGCCATTGCTCCGAGACGAAATCCCGGTTAAACCCTGGGGCGATGTTTTGGCCGATCAGCGCCGCCTCAATGGCAATCGTGCCCGACCCGCAAAACGGATCGACGAACGGGCGCTCGGGCGTCCAATTGGTGAGCAACACTAAGGCGGCCGCGAGCGTCTCTCTTAGCGGCGCCTCCCCTTGGCGAGCACGGTAGCCGCGTTTATGCAGCCCAGCGCCGCTTGTATCGATCGTCAACGTAGCGATATCTTTGTGAAGCGCCACCTCGATCCGATACAACGGCCCGGTTTCCGGGAACCACGACAAATGATAGCGCGCTTTTAAGCTTTCGACGACTGCCTTTTTCACAATGGCTTGGCAGTCGGAAACGCTGAACAGCGTTGATTTGACCGACTTCCCGATCACCGGAAACTCGGCATCTTTCGGCAAGTAATCGGCCCATGGCAACGCCTTCGTTTGTTCAAACAACTCCTCAAACGTCGTCGCTCGAAACTCACCGACTTTCAGCTTCACGCGGTCAGCGGTGCGCAGCCAAAGGTTGGCCCGGCAAATGGCGAGCGCATCGCCTTCAAACGTCACTTTGCCGTTCTCCACTTGGCACTCATAGCCAAGCCGGCGCACTTCTTCCGCGACGACTGATTCGAGCCCCATCGCGGCCGTGGCAATCAGCGAAAACGAAGTCATCCTGTTCCCCCTATCTGATAGATGTATGTATCCTCATTCATGGCCTATACTTCCATTATAGTCATATGGAAGGAAAACACACAAAAGAGAAAGCCCTCCTTCCTGCAGGAGGGCTTTCCCACGATTCCAATCACCGCGTTAATCATGTTCTGTAAGCCATGTTCTGTACCTTCGTACTGCAAGCGGCTTTCGCCTCGTACTCCGGCGGTAATCATCTATCTACAGGCAGCGTACGCCGCCTGTCCTTCCCTCCGTTCATTTCCTTCGGGAAGGTGCCCCTACCATCATTTGGGTTTCTCGCTCGTGGGGTTTACCGCGTTCCACCTCTAAGGTTTCCCTTAGAGCTGCGTCACTGTGGCACTTTCAGGGTAATCGAACCATATCCGCATGCGGACGTAGGTTCTTTCCCCGCCGTCAGCCCAGCCGAAGCCAGACTGCCCTAGCTTATGGATTCGCTAGGCACGAACACTACGGGCATCTCAGCACCGTGCGAGCATGGACTTTCCTCTACGGCCGAAACCGGCCGCAGCGATTACCCGAACATGATTAACGCTGCGAGCATCTTACAGTATAGCTGATCTTGGTGTGAGAATCAAGAAGAAAAAATTAGAAATCCCTGCATCAACTTCGCCCTGCCGGCTGGTTATTCATACAGTTTCCGGCCAAACACATGCTTTTCTAAGTTGGAAAGGCGCTGCAAAATGTCGTAGTTCGTCGTTCCCGCCGACATCGCCGGCCGTTTTTGAAGCTCCTCGACTTGCCGCTTCAGCCGGGCGTTTTCCTGGCGCAACTCGTCAATTTCTTGCTGAAATGCTTCATAATCTTTAATAATGAGATCCAAAAATTGATCCACTTCGTCTTGGTTGTACCCCCGTATGCTTACCTTAAATTCCTTTTCTAAAATGTCTTTCGGCGTCAGTTTCACTTGATGGGCTGACATGGCTTTTCACCTCAATCCGCATTCAACGATCATCTTCTCTTTATTTTTTCAGAAATTCAGCCGGTTGTCAATTGACGGTTGGCTTGCCGCATCGATCGGGAAGCCGCACGGCGCCCACGCAGACTTCCCGGCGGCGCCGAAACGCCGCCCTCCCGCCCAAACGCCGCCGGCGTTTTCCATCCTAAGAAAAGCGCAAAGCGCCCCAATTTCGCCTAAAGACAGCCCGCATCCTGCGGGCAACGGCGAAATGTCGCCATCCTTGGCTCCGCGAAGAGCGCACAAGCCCCACCGAGGAGGCTCGGGGCTGACCCAAAAGCGTCATTCCTCTCAAACGAAATACAACATATTGCGCATGATTCATTGTTTCGTGGCGATATATGGTGATGAGCAAGGGTGTCCCGATCCTTTTGGGACACCCCCTTGCGTGGGATATTTCAAAGAAGCGAACTCAGTGTGTCGCCGCCGAAAGAAGGGGCGGAGCGCATCACACCGATGGCGCTTGGAGCTAGACAGCTCTCTGCCCAATTGGAAAATTTTATACTTTCCTATCTTTTCTTTTTAAAAAACAGAAGCCGACAAAGCGGCTTCTGTTTTGGCCCTTACTATCGCAGCGGAAACGGCGGAAATGGCATCGGCCCCGGACCCGGGCAGTACAGATGGCGGCTGGCAGCCTGAGCCACCGCCGATTCCGTATGCGGGAAATAATGTTGATGTTCATACAGGTGATGATAAACATGCGTCGTATGCGATGGATGGATGTGCGGCACAATCGTTGCTTCGAAGTGATGCAAAACGTTGCAACGAGGCGGATGAACGATCGGCGCCGTTACATTCGGCAGGCAATGCATACTATTCCTCTCCTTTCATCGAGTTAGGCTGTAGCTTGACAATACTAGCCTATGATGAGCGGAGTGGACTCGTACTAGTATAAACACCCATTTTGAGCAGCCATTCGCGCCAAAAATCTATCGGCTCTCTCGCCCCCGGTGCTTCGAGCGTTTTGGCATAGTCATTCGTCTTTTTGAATCCGTTATGCGGCGCCGGCCGCTCTGACGTTCATTAATAGATATAATTGAACACGACAAACGTCAAACCGACGACAATAAAAAAGAGATACAAAATTTTTTTGTACATGCTCCGCATCGTCTTCTTCTCCCTGCCATCGTTTTCGTTCATTCCGATGCCATTGTACACGTTTTTTCTTTTTTCTACAAGATTCACAACAAAAAGACGAAACATTTTCGTTTTCTGTCATATTTTGCGCTTGCCAGGGAAATGGACAAGTTCTCACCCGTTTTTCTTGCGTTCGAGCCGCGCGAGCCGACTGCGCCATTCCGCTTCTTCTTTCTCGCTATGTTGTCGGCTCATCCTAGCGAGCGACCGCCACGCTTCATATGCCATAACGGCATAACGGTGCGCTTCGGCCGCATCCCGGAAATAATGTTCATACACCTTCGCTAGTTCAAGCCCGGCCTTCGCCTTCCAATAGCCATTTCCGTGGACAAACAAGTCGCGCCAAAGGAGAGCAGCCTCTTCATATCGTTTTTCTTTTCGGTATAAAAGCGAAAGCTGCCATTTCGCCGCCTGCGCTTCCTTCGCCCCTTTGCCGCTCGCCTCCTCGTACACCCCCCTTGCAGCCGCTGTTTCCCCGACCGCTTCGAACCAACGGGCGGCGGCCAACTGCTCCTTGGGGTCAGCGAGCCGGTCGGCTTCAAGCAGCTGAACGGATAAGTGAATGTAGAGAGCAATGAGCGACAACACGTCGCGCTCGTTATGGCGCAATACTGGCATGAGCCGGTCTGGATGGGGCGTCTGCAAAAACTCTTTGTACATCATCGGCGCCAAAAAGCCCGGCACATCATCGCCCCGCTCGACATGGAGAATGTGCCGCTCCACTTCTGAAAGGCGCAGCGAATCCAATTTGTCTTTCCATAAGCGGCGGGCGGCGTGATACAAATCAAAATGCCCGAACGCCGGCAATTTTGGCACCATGTCGCGGACAAGCGCATGGCGCGTTTTCAGGCGCGGCCAGTCGAAAGATTTTCCATTATATGTAACAAGCGTCGTATAATCGACATCGGACAAAAAACTTTGATAGAGCGCCACTTCCGCCCCTGGGTATGGCAGAAGGTGCTGGCGGATGGTGACGAAATCGCCAAACACGCGGGCGTGGCCAAGCAAGAACATGATGTTTCCCGCCCCGCTTGAAAGTCCCATCGTCTCCGTGTCAAAAAAGAATAAGTCGCTAACGGCAAAGCCGCGGCAGGAGAGCGGATGGGAAAACGGCGCCTCCTGCCATCTTTCGTGCACCTCATACAGCGCTCCGAGCCGATAGCGGCCGTGCTGATAGTCAAGCGGATACACCGTTTCCCGAATGAGGCAGTAATCGCCGTCAAACCAATACGGCTTGGCGCCGTACTCCCGCCACACGTCGGCATACGGCACGTCCGTCACAGGTTGCCCGTCCGGTTTCTCTTTTTTTTCTTCATCGCTCTCCTTTTTATGCCGGGCGGCAAGCAATTCTTTCCATTGCGCCAACTTCGGCTTCATCCGTTCACCCCCTCCGTGCTTGACATCGGCTTGCTTCTATAAGTTGATTCTCCCACAATCGGCAAAAACACGCATGACGACGCTTAAACGGACGGACCGGCCCAAACGGCAAGTTGTTCGTCCAAAAACTGGACAAGTTCGCGCTTCAACGACGGTCCGTCAGCGTTTGAAATGCCGATGCACGATGGGCAGCCGTCCGCACACGGGCAACGTTCGACCCATTCTTTCACATGTTTCATGATCTCTTCATACCGTTCAAACACCGCCTCCGACAGGCCGACTCCGCCTGGATAGCGATCATAAAGGAAAATCGTCGGCCGCCCGGAATGCGGCGCCTTAAGCTGCGGCACAACGTGAACATCAGAGCGGTCGCACATAACAAACACCGGCACGAGATGACCAAGCACATTAGCCATGCCGATCAGCAATTGCTCAAACAACGCCGGGGAAAAGCGCGATGGCACCGCCTCCCACTCCATCCACGCCGCTGACGTATGAAGCGTTTCCTCCGGAAGGCGGATTGGCCCCGAACCGATGTTTTCAAACGTGGACAGCTTCAGCTTTTTAAAAATCGTCGCCATCGCTCGGACCGACACATCACCGTAACGCACCGCCATTTGTCCGCGCGTTTCGCTTCGGTCTTCCGACAGCACATCAAGCCGGACAGCCAAATTGGCGTCCGTAAAATATTCAACATCAACTTGGCGGACGTACGCCTTTTTCTCCTCCCAGTCGAGCTTTTCCACTTGGTATTGTGCTCCTTCGTGCAAATAAATCGCTTCATCATGAAGCAGCGTCATCGCGCTGAAGCGGTCCATTTCGCCGATGACGCGATGGCGGGCGGTGTCGGAAATATCGATGATGACGACGTTTTCCTGAGCCGCGGAGCGCAAACTGATATCATGCGCGGGAAACGCGTCGCTCATCCAGTGCCAGCGCCCAGCTCGCTCATGGAGCACCCCTTGCTCGGCCAAAAAATCGAGCATCTCTTCGACCTCGACGCCGCCGAACGTCTCGCCGCGCCGGAACGGAAGCTCATAGGCGGCGCATTTGAGATGATCGACCAAAATGAGCAGATTGTCCGGGTTGATGCGCGCCGTCTCCGGCGAGCGGGCGAAAAAGTATTCCGGATGGGAGATGATGTACTGATCAAGCGGACTCGAGCTTGCGATCATCACAACGAGCGAATCGCCCTGGCGCCGGCCGGCGCGCCCGGCTTGCTGCCACGTGCTGGCGATCGTTCCCGGATACCCTGTTAAGACGCACGCTTGCAATTGGCCGATATCGACGCCGAGCTCGAGCGCATTCGTGCTCACCACACCGATAATCTCCCCGCTGCGCAACCCTTTTTCAATGGCGCGCCGTTCGTTCGGCAAGTAGCCGCCGCGGTAGCCGCGGATCATCGTATCGCCGATTCGTTCGTTCACCGCCGCCTGCAAATGGCTTAAAATCAACTCGACACGGACGCGGCTGCGCGCGAAAACGATCGTCGGAATGCGGTTGACAAGCAGCTGTCTTGTGAGCTCAACGGCCGTTTTTGTCGCGCTTTGGCGGATGTTTATCGTCCGCTCGACAACCGGCGGATTGTAAAACACGAAATATTTCCGCCCGCGCGGCGCCCCGTTGTTGTCAATAAGCGTCACCGGTTCGCCGATCAGCCGCTCCGCCAACTCTTTCGGATTGGCGATCGTCGCCGACGTGCAAATAAATGTTGGTCGGCTCCCGTAAAAGGCGCAAATGCGCTTTAAGCGGCGGATGACATTCGCCACATGGCTGCCGAATACACCGCGGTATGTATGCAGTTCATCGATGACGACGTAGCGCAGTTGTTCAAAAAGAGAAATCCATTTCGTATGGTGCGGCAAAATCGCCGTGTGAAGCATGTCCGGGTTGGTGATGACAATATGACCCGCCTGACGGATTTTTTGCCGCAGCGCCGGCGCCGTGTCGCCGTCGTATGTATGGCTGTAAATCGACACCCCCATCTCGGCGATGATCTCGTTTAGTTCATTTTTTTGATCTTGAGCGAGCGCCTTGGTTGGAAAAATATACAGGGCGCGGCTCGATGGCTCTTTGGCAATGGCATCGAGCACCGGCAAATTGTAGCAAAGCGTTTTCCCTGAAGCGGTCGGCGTCACGGCGACAACGTTCCGCCCGCTTTGGACCGCGTCATAAGCGGCCGCCTGGTGCGTATACAACGAAGCGATGCCGCGCGCTTTGAGCGCCGCGCGCAACCGCGGATCGAGTTCGTCTGGAAACGGAACGAAATTCGCTTCTTTCGGTTCGATTTCATGCCAATACACGACATTCGGATCTTGGCGAAGCTGTTCGATCCATTCCGAAAGCGTCTGTTTTTTCACGTCGCATATCACCTCGTTTCTATTTTACATGCATTCCGTTTGTTTGCACTACAAAAAACGCCCACCAAGAGGCAGTCCTCTCCCGTTTAAGATTGGCAGACAACCGATATATCGGAGCCGACCGAACGACAGAACTATTGTATCTGAACGGTTTTGGAAAAAGGATTCCTTCTTCTCACCTTCCCCGCCAAGGCGGCATCCACATGGGTCATTCTTCTTCGCACAAAAAAAACGTCCAGCCGCTACAGCTGGACGGAATGGGCTCCACGATAGCCAAGCCTTGCCGACAGTTCTTGGCCGATCTGGCGCATGCGCACAGTGAGCCCTTTGATGCGGTCGTCCGTCATGCGGATCGTCGGGCCGGAAACACTGATTGCCGCGACGACGCCGCCGGTATAGTCAAAAATCGGAACGGCCACGCAGCGGATGCCGTACTCGTTTTCTTCCAAGTCAAGCGCATACCCGTTTTGCCGGATAGTCTCAAGCTCACGAAAAAACGTCTCGCGGTCGGTGATCGTCCAATCCGTATGCTTTGGCAGTCCTTTTCGGTCCACGATCTCCGCAGCCACCGCCGGCGGCAAATGGGCCAAAATCGCCTTGCCAACTGCCGTGCAATGCATCGGCGCCCGTTTGCCGACTTTGGAGTGCATGCGCAGCGTCTCCGTTCCTTCCAATTTTTCAATATAAATGACTTCCCCTTGGTCATAGACGACGAGATGGATGACCTCGTTCGTTTCTTTTTCAAGCTGGCGCAAATATGGCTTCGCCTCTTGACGCAAATCAATGGAATCGAGCAGCTTCGAGCTGAGCTCTAAAAACTTGTACCCAAGCTTATACCGCTCCGTTTCCGGATGTTGTTCGATATAACCGTATTGGGCGAGCGTCGTTAAAATGCGGTACACCGAACTTTTGTTGATGTCCATTTGTCTGGCGATTTCCGTAACGCCCAGCCCATCCTTTTTCCCGCTGACGATGTCGATGATTTGCAGCGCCCGGCGGACCGATTTGACCGTGTTTTCTTTTTCCATTCCTTTCACCTCGATTTATTCTCTCTGCTCGCTATTATACACGAACGGCCGGGCTTTTGCAGGTGAGCGGCGCGGCGCTGCCGTCAAAACGGAATGCTTTGACCGCTGGCACACCTGATGCTTTGCTTCTTTGGCGCAAGGATGCCGCGGGTTCGTTATGAGCGTCGGATGGAAACGGCCGGCGCTTTGGCGGCGACAAACGTATTGCGGAGCGTGCCGATGCCGTCCACATCGCATTCAATGACCGTCCCCGGGCCGACAAGCTCGGCGCCGACCGGGCTTCCCGTCAAAATGACGTCGCCCGGTTGCAGCGTCATGACATGAGACAAATACGAAATCATTTTGCTGATGGAAATGATCATCAGCTTGGTCGAGCTGTTCTGCTTTTCTTCACCATTGACCCGCGCTTTCACCGATACAGCCCGAGGATCGAGCTCTGTTTCAATGACCGGGCCGAGCGGTGTAAACGTATCGAACGATTTTCCGATCGTCCAATGGCCGTCCGGGTGGAAAAACTGCGGCGCGGTGACATCGTTGGCGACCGTATAGCCGAAAATATACGACCACACGTCTTCTTCGCTCACCTGTTTTGCCTCTTTGCCGATCACAACCGCCAGCTCGGATTCAAATTTCACTTCACCAACCCCGCTCGGAATGACCACCTCCGCTTCCGGCCCGACGACCGACGAGGATGGTTTAAAGAAAAAGACAGGAATATCTGGCAGTTCCACCGGCAGCTGTTCACTGGAGGCCACATAGTTGGCGCCAATGCCGATCACATGGCGCGGCGCAAGCGGCGCCACGAGCGAAACGCGATCATAGCGAAATACGTTTCCCGTATAATCCCAAGCGGTGAACATATTTCCTTCGATTTCGCGGATCACTTCACCGTTCACCACACCGGCGCGAATCGCGCCATCAGCGAGAAAACGGGCAAATTTCATCGATGGCTACCCCTCTCTGACACGATTTTGTTCCTCAACTTTTTCCTTGACTCGAGCCACCCCGGTCTCCATGGCGGCACGGGCGACGGCGGAAGCGACGGCCTCGACGACGCGCCGGTCAAACGGGTTCGGGATGACATACTCTTCCGTCAGCTCTTCCGGCTGGATGAGCCCGGCGATGGCTTCGGCAGCGGCAATTTTCATCGCCTCATTAATTTGCGTCGCCCGCACATCGAGCGCGCCGCGGAAAATGCCAGGGAACGCCAACACGTTGTTCACTTGGTTCGGCAAATCCGACCGGCCGGTCGCGACCACGGCGGCGCCGGCGGCTTTTGCCTCATCCGGCATGATCTCAGGCACCGGATTGGCCAAGGCGAATACGACCGCCCCGCGGTTCATCGTCCGAACCATCGCCGGCGTCAACGCCCCAGCAACCGAGACACCGATAAACACATCCGCGCCTTGAATGACGTCCGCAAGCGTCCCGGAGATACGGCGGTGATTCGTTTGCCGGGCGATTTCTTCCTTGATAGCGTTCATCCCATGCGAGCGCCCTTCATAAATCGCTCCTTTTGTGTCGCAAACGATCAGTTCGCCGACTCCGATCGACAGCAGCAATTTGGCGATCGCCACCCCGGCAGCGCCGGCGCCGTTGATGACAACCCGGCAATCGGCAAGCTGTTTGCCAACCACTTTCAAGGCGTTCGTCAGCCCAGCGGCCACGACAATCGCCGTGCCATGCTGATCATCATGAAACACCGGGATCGCCATCTCTTGGCGAAGACGCTCTTCAATGACAAAGCAGGCGGGGGCGGCGATATCTTCCAAATTGATGCCCCCAAACGCCGGTTCCAGCAACTTGACCGTTTGAATGATTTGTTCCGGATCTTCAGTATCGAGGCAAAGCGGCACGGCATCGATCCCGGCGAACGCTTTGAACAAGGCGGCTTTCCCTTCCATGACCGGAAGCGCCGCCCGCGCGCCAATGTTGCCAAGCCCAAGCACCGCCGTGCCATTCGAGACGACGGCGACAAAATTGCCCTTCACTGTATAGTTGTACATTTCGTCTTGGTCGACGTAAATTTCTTTGCACGGTTCAGCCACTCCCGGCGAATAAATGAGACTTAAATCATTGGCATTCACGACCGGCACTTTCACTTCAACTGACAGCTTTCCTCTTGCCTGCCGATGGACAAGCAACGCTCGTTCTCGCAAATGTTCCATCACTGATCCCTAGCTACTAGCCTTCCCCATCCCCTTGTACCGCCTTTTGTGCTGCTTTGCGTTTGACAACCGGCCAGTAGTAACTAGGAGCTGCCTCCTTTCTCCATTTATTTTCTTAATTTTCTGATCATAATAGATAGGAAGGAACAAGGTCATCCATCCCTTGTTCCTTATACAGCTTTTGGCGTTTATTGCTGAATGGCGGCAAATTTCGCTTTTGCTTCTTGACGGCGGCGGTGCAAAATCGGCTCGGTATAGCCGTTTGGCTGTTCATAGCCGCGGAAAATGAGATCGCACGCCGCTTGGAACGCCACCGAATCATCGTAATTCGGCGCCATCGGACGATAGTTCGGATCGCCGGCGTTTTGTTCGTCGACGACTTTCGCCATCCGCTTGAGCGTCTCAAGCACTTGCTCTTTCGTGCAAATGCCATGATGGAGCCAGTTGGCGAGAATTTGGCTCGAGATGCGAAGCGTCGCCCGGTCTTCCATCAGTCCGACGTTGTGAATGTCCGGCACTTTCGAGCAGCCGATCCCTTGGTCGATCCAGCGGACGACATAGCCTAAAATGCTTTGGCAGTTGTTGTCGAGCTCTTCTTGAATCTCTTCCGCTGTCCATTGCGGATGGTCAACGACCGGGATTTGCAACATGTCGTCGCGATAATCGTTCCGATCGTTCGCCAGTTCGCTTTGCACAGCGGAGACGTTCACTTGATGGTAATGAAGCGCATGGAGCGTGGCCGCTGTCGGCGACGGCACCCATGCCGTATTGGCGCCTGCTTTGAGCTGCGCTCCTTTTTGCTTCAGCATTTCTGCCATCAAATCCGGCATCGCCCACATTCCTTTGCCGATTTGCGCCCGGCCGCGGAAGCCGGCGGCAAGCCCAACGGCGACGTTCGATTTTTCATACGCCTGCAGCCAAGTCGATGATTTCATCTCGTTTTTGCGCAGCATCGGCCCCGCTTCCATCGACGTATGAATTTCGTCTCCGGTCCGGTCGAGGAAGCCGGTGTTGATAAAAATGATGCGGTCGCGCACTTGGTAGATGCAGTTTTTCAAGTTGAGCGACGTGCGGCGCTCCTCGTCCATCACGCCGATTTTAATCGTATTCCGCTCAAGGCCGAGCATATCTTCGACACGGTCAAACAGCTCGTTGGCAAACGCCACTTCCGCCGATCCGTGCATTTTCGGCTTGACGATGTAGATGGAACCTTTGCGCGAATTCAAGTAGCGTGTATTGCCGATGAGCGAATGTTTCATAATCAAGCTTGTAATGACGGCGTCCATGATCCCTTCATGCACTTCCTCGCCATTCGCATGCAAGATCGCGTTGTTCGTCATTAAGTGCCCGACGTTGCGCACGAACATGAGCGAACGGCCCGGCAGCACGAGCTCCCCGCCATCCGGCGTTTTGTATACGCGATCCGGGTTCAGGGAGCGCGTCATGATTTTGCCGTTTTTCTCAAATGTCGCTGTCAAATCGCCTTTAACGAGACCAAACAAGTTGCGGTAAACGAGCACTTTGTCTTCGGCGTCAACGGCCGCCACCGAATCTTCACCGTCCATGATCGTTGTCACGGCCGCTTCTAGGACAATGTCTTTGACCCCGGCTTGATCCGTTTTTCCGACCGCATGCTCGCGGTCGATTTGAATTTCAATGTGAAGGCCATTGTTCTTCAGCAACACCGCTGTCGGATGTTGCGGGTCGCCTTGGAAGCCGACGAATTTTTCCGGCTCTTTCAGCCCCGTCGTCGCCCCGCCTTCTGTCGTCACGACAAGCTGGCCATCAACAATGGCGTACTGGACAGCGTCTTTATGGGAATATTGCGCCAGCGGCACCGCTTCATCTAAAAACTGCCGCCCGTAGGCGATGACTTTCGCCCCGCGCACCGGGTTGTACGACGAACCGCGCTCGGCGCCGTCTTCTTCGCTGATGGCATCGGTGCCGTACAGCGCGTCGTACAGGCTGCCCCAACGGGCGTTGGCAGCGTTTAATGCATAGCGGGCGTTCGTCAACGGAACGACGAGCTGCGGCCCGGCTTGCACGGCAATTTCATCATCGACATTGTCGGTCGTAATCTCAAAGTCCTCGACTTCCGGCTCCAAATAGCCGATGTCTGTCAAAAATGCTTTATATTCGTTAAAATCAAAGCGGCCGCGATGCGCTTTATGCCACTCATTCAATTTTTCTTGAATTTCGTCGCGGCGGGCGAGCAATTCTTTGTTGCGCGGCGTCAAGTCGGAAATGAGCGCGCCGAAATCGCTCCAAAACTTGTCTTGATCCAACCCGCTGTTCGGCAGAAGCTCCTCGTTGACAAAGTCGTACAACACTTTGGCGACTTGGATGTTCCCTTTTTGTACGTATTCGCCCATTATTCTCTTCCCCTCTCTTGTTTCTTATTACGAAACATCGTTTCTCAATTTCTCTAAAAAGATGATACCATGAAACGAAATGACTGGCAATCGTTTTCAAAAAATTTTCATTTCACTGTCGACGGCATCTTTGTCTCTACACAACGCCCCGGCGTCGGGAACAGCTTGCCGGCGTTGAGCAAGTTTTTCGGGTTAAACACGTCGCGGATTGCCGTTTGCGCCAAAATTTCCTCATCAGTGAAAATGAAGCGCATCTCTTCTTTTTTCTCAATGCCAACGCCATGTTCCCCTGTAATTGATCCGCCGACCGCCGCGCACGCCTTGAGGCATTCGCTTCCGGCGGCAAGCGCCCGCTCCGTCTCCCCAGGCTTGCTCGCATCAAACAGCACAAGCGGGTGCAAATTGCCGTCGCCGGCGTGGAAAATGTTTGCGATTCTCAGTCCATACTTGCGGCTGATATCGGCGATTTCCCGCAGCACTTCCGGCAGACGGCTACGCGGAATGACGCCATCTTGCACTAAATAGTCAGGCGAAATCGCCCCCATGGCGCCAAAGCCGGTTTTCCGGTTCGCCCACCAGCGGGCCCGTTCTTCCTCTGACTGGGCGACTTTCACTTCGCGCACATGATGGCGGCGGCAAATCGTTAAAATATCGTTGATTTGTTCGTCGATCCCGGCGGAAATGCCATCCACTTCAATGAGCAACAGCGCGGCGATGTCTTTCGGATGCCCGACCGGAAACGCGGCCGCTTCGACCGCCTCGATGGCCGTTTGGTCCATCATCTCGAGCGCCGCCGGCACGATTCCAGCGGAAATGATGTCGGAAACGGTCTGGCTCGCATCTTCCACTTCGTCAAAATAGGCGAGCACCGTCTGTTTGGCCTCGGGATTTTTCAACAAACGGACGGTGATTTTTGTCACGATGCCAAGCGTCCCTTCCGACCCGGTCAGCAGCCCGAGCAAATCGTAGCCTGGCGGATCGGGAACGCCGTTTCCGCCGATTTCAATCACTTCGCCGTTCGGCAAGACGACTTCAAGCCCTAAAATATGGTTCGTCGTCACTCCGTATTTTAAGCAGTGGGCGCCGCCAGCGTTTTCAGCGACGTTGCCGCCGATCGTGCAGCAATATTGGCTTGACGGGTCGGGCGCATAGTAATAGCCGCGGTGGGCGACCGAGTTCGTCAACTTCAAGTTGACAAACCCCGGCTCGACGACGGCGCGCCGGTTTTCGAGATCGACGTGCAACAGCCGCTTCATCCGCGTTAGGCTGATGACGACTTCGCCGTTTAGCGGAATCGCCCCGCCGCTTAACCCCGTGCCGGCGCCGCGGGCGAGAAACGGAAGATCATGCTCATGGCAGTATTTGACGACCGCCGCCACTTGCTCCGTGCTGTTTGGAAATACAACCGCCCTTGGCAAATGGCGGTGGACGGTGAAGCCGTCGCAGTCATACGCCATTAAATCTTCTTTCCGGTATAAAATCGCCTGTTCCCCAACGATGCGGGCGAGCGCTTGGATGTGCGGGTCGTTCGTTGCAATCGGCCGTTTTCTCATATGCGCACGTCCTTCCCTTCTTCTTTTTGGTACGCCCAATCGAGCAGCTGCACCGTATGGACGATTTTTTGGTTTCGTCCATGTTTCATGACGCCAAGCGCCATTTGCAGCATGCAACCTGGATTGCCCATCGAGATCAGCTCCACCTCTTGCGGCACGTGTTGCATTTTGCTCTCAAGCACCGCTTGTGCCATCTCCGGATGGGTGAGGTTGTAAATGCCGGCGCTGCCGCAGCAACGATCGGCGTTTGGCATGGCGACCATTTCCACCCCCGGAATGCTTTCAATCAAAGCGCGCGGCTCTTGGCGGATGCCCTGGCCATGGGCCAAATGGCACGCATCATGGTAGGTGAGGCGCACGTTCAATTCCGCTTTCGGTGGTTTGAAGCCCGTGTCATGCAAAAATTTGGACACATCCTCAACTTTGGCGGCAAATTGCTCCGCCTTTTCATGCCATTCCGGGTCATGGCGGAACAGTTCCGGATATTCTTTCAACATGCAGCCGCAGCCGGCGGCGTTAACGATGACATGGTCGACATGTTGAAACGCCTCAATATTTTGCTTGGCGAGCTTCCGGCCGGTTTCGCGGTCGCCGGCGTGAACGTGAAGCGCCCCGCAGCACGTCTGGTTCGGGACGATGACGACATCGTTGCCGTTATGGGTCAATACACGGATCGTCGCTTCGTTAATATCACTAAACATAACATCCATGACGCATCCGGTCAAAATCGCGACGGTTCGCTTTGTTTCCCCCTTCGCCTTAATGAGCGGCTGATGTTTATACTTTCTCCGAACCGGCGTACCGACCGCTGGCAAAATCGCCTCCATCTCAGCCAAGTGATCGGGCATGACACGCAGCAGTCCGGTTTTGCGCGCCACCGTCTGCAAGCCGCTTTTTTGGTACCATTTCAGCAGGCGGCCGAGCCAATCGAGGCGCGACGGATGCGGAAAAATGCCTTTTAAGAAAACGTCGCTGACAAGCGCCTTCCAACCGGTGAGCGGAACCGCCTGGCGGAGCTGGCCGCGCACTTGTTCAATGAGCCCACCGACATCGACATCGGCCGGGCAAGCCGTCGTGCATGCACGGCAATCCAAGCACGTAAAAATCGGATCGAGCAAATCAGGCGTCAACTCAAGCTTCCCTTCGCCGACCGACTTCATCAAATGAACGCGGCCGCGCGGAGAGTGCTGTTCTTCACCCGTCTGTTCGTACGTCGGGCATGATTCTAAACACATGCCGCAATGAACGCAATCAGCCCACTTGCTCGGGTCCGGCAAATCGTGAAAACGATAGTTGCCAAGACTCGCGGTCGCACACGCCGGGCTGTCCGCCCGTTCATTGGTCATCGTGCTCATCATTAAATCCCCCCAATAAAGCGTTGATCGTTGACCGTTTTGTTCGGATCGATTTTCCGCTTAATGCCTTCGAGCAAGAAAAAGTACGACGGCTTTCCGCCCCAGACGTCGACGCGCTGGCGCAGCGAAAGCGGCAAATGTTTCACAATCGCGTAGCCGCCAAGGCGAACCGCCGTTTGACGCAGCTCCTCGATCGCGGTCAACACTCCCTCTTCGCCGCCGTGCATATACGCCTGACAAAGCCCGTGGCCCAATCCGCCGTGCGCCTCGATGCGGACATGGCAACGGTCAGCGATTAAAACGCTTTCACGCAAGATGGAGAGTACATCCAAGTTGACAACCCCGATTTTCACTGCCGCTTCAACACCGTTTTCCGCCTGCTCCAGACGCCCGTTCGGTGCCATCGTGTAAAACGTCCGCCAAAACGCCGCCGTCTCTTCGCCGGCTAAAATGGACATTTCCACCGCTTTCGGCCGCAGTCGTTCAACCCAATGCTCTTGGTAATGGACGGCGTTTTCCACATCTTCAAACCCGATCACAAGCGTATAAACCGGCCGTCCCGTCAGCCGCTCGGAAAGCGCCGGGTTGAGCAGTTCAAAACAAATCGGCTCCATCATTGTATCAAGGAACGAAACGGCAAACGAGCGAATGTCATGAAGATCGCCGCTTGGGAACGACAGCAACACAACGCTTTCATATTTCGCGAGCGGTCGAAGCTTGAGCGTAATCTCGCTCAGCACCCCGAGCGTCCCCATCGCCCCAATGAACAACTTATTCATATCGTAGCCGGCGACATTTTTTACCACTTTGCCTCCGGAACGAATGACGGTCCCGTTCGGATAGACGACGCGCAACCCGATGACCGAATCGCGCGCTGCCCCATAGCCGAGCCGCTTCGGACCGCTATCGTTCGCGGCAATGACCCCTCCGATCGTCGCTTCCTCCGGCCAAAACGGGTCCAAGGCGACCTTTTGCCGATGCGGAGCGAGCGCGCGCTGCAAATCACCAAACACCGTTCCGGCTTTGACAGTGACCGTCATATCGGCGGCCGCATGTTCGACAATGCCGGCATAGTGTTCCAACGACAGCAAGATGTCCGCCTGTTCCCGATGCCCGCCAAACCCCCGTTTTGTGCCGCGTCCAGCGATGACGACTTTTTTGCCATGGCGGTCGGCATAGCGGAGCACCGCAGCGATTTCTTCCTCTGTTCGCGGATAGACGGTCACCGCCCCATCATTGCCGAGGGGGTGGAACGATTCATTCCGTTTGATCTGTTCTGGATGCAAAAACGCCTGCAGCTCCTCAATCCATGTCAATGAAAGCATGAGCGCCCTCCTCCGTTTCGTAATAAGAAACATCGTTTCTTTTTATCAGTAAAAAAAAGCGAGCCGCTCGAACCGTTTTCTTTATCAGGCGGAGGGTGTCCCAAAAGAATCGGGACACCTTTTCCGATCACCGTCATATATACAAGTGATTTAGCCCAAAACAACCTTTGGGGCCAGCCCTCCTGCTACTTCTATTAAACCATCGCTCATCCATTTTTTCAATGAATTTTTTGAATTTAGGGATCATTTTGTTCATTCCGTCTCTTCCACCACCACTCCGACCCGCTGCTCGAGCGGCTGAATGACCGCGGCCATATCCAAGTCGGCAAGGCCTGCGGCGATCGCTGCGGCAAACGCTTCTTCTGCTTGAATGCCGAGTCGGCGGCCAAGGCCGATTTCATCCATCAACTCGTTCGCCAAGCGCACATCTTTATGTACATACTTGACCGCCCCGCCAGGAGTGAATCGACGCGGCAACACGAACTGCTCCATATGGCGGCGCAACATCCGGCTGTCTCCATAGCTTTCTTTTAACAGCCGATACAGCTTCCCGGCATGAAGCCCATAAGCGACGCCAGCGACCATCGCTTCCGCCGCGGCGACCGAATGGACGGCGACCAAGTACTGGTTGATCGCTTTTGCCGCGCTGCCGGCGCCGCTTTCTCCTAAATATTCAACCGTTTTTCCTAACACCCGAAGCAACGGACGCACCCGCTCCCATGCTTCTTTCGCCCCGCCGACCATGATCGTCAGCGCCCCTTGCTCCGCCCCTTCCGGCCCGCCGCTTACCGGCGCGTCCAAATAGGCGACGCCGTGCTCATCGGCGCGCCGAGCGACAAACCGGCTTGTTTTCGGACCGACGGTTGTAAAATCAAGGCAAATCGTCCCCGGATGGGCCGCGCTAAGGACGCCGCCTTCACCTGTATACACCTCGATGACATCATCCGGCATCGATAAGCACGTGCAAATGATATCCGCCTCGCCAGCCAGCTCTGCCACTGTCGCCGCCTGTCGGGCGCCAAGGTTGACAAGCGGAACCGCTTTTTCTGTCGTACGGTTGTACACCGTGACATTGAATCCCGCTTCAAGCAGCCGTCTAGCCATGCGCGAGCCCATCACGCCCAATCCAATAAAGCCGACGCGTGTCATCGTCCGCCTCCCCCTTTCATTCCGCGGTATTCATCATACCAGACAAAACTTTCGCTGCTTTTCCCTGATGGAATGTACTCAAGTCCAATCGCTCCATTGTAGCCGTGCTCTTGCAAAAATGCGAAAATCTCGCGATACGGAAGCTCTCCCGTCCCCGGCTCATGCCGCCCGGGGGCATCAGCGAATTGCACATGCGCGATGAGCGGTGCGTAGTCGGCAAACGTCGCTGTCACATTGCGTCCGAGCCGAGCCATATGATAGACGTCATATTGCAATTTCACATTCGTCCGGCCGAGATCGCGTATGATCGCCGCCGCTTCCTCAATATCGGTTAAAAAGTAGCCGGGCATATCGAACGGATTGATCGGTTCAATCGTCAGCGTCAAACCATGAACAGCAAGCGTTGCAGCCGCTTCGTCAATGCGGCGCATATACGTCTCCTTCGCCCGCTCGCGCGGCAAGTCCCTTGGCAACACTCCGGCCATGCAATGAAGATTCGGTACACCGAGCGCGAGCGCATAACGCACTCCTTCCTCCAGTGCACGCCGGAATTCATCATGACGGTCAGAAAAAATGGCGAGCCCGCGCTCCCCCTTTTCCCAATCGCCAGCGGGCAAATTCAGCAAAACAAGCGACAGCTCAAGCTGCTCGAGTTCATCAGCAATCGCCTCAGGAGCCACCGAGTACGGAAACTGGCATTCAACGTGCGAAAACCCATGCTGCTTCGCCTTGGCAAACCGGGCGAGAAACGGCGCTTCCGTGAAAATCGTCGATACATTGACGGCAAACTTCATCATGAGGCTCCTTTCTTCTCCATTTCTTTCTCTATATTCGCCCCACCGTTTGCCGATTCCTGCCTCACCGCGTTTCCCCTTTAATGCCGTAAAAAAACAGCCGCACCATTTCGACTTGCCGCTTTGATCAATGCCACGGTCATGGAAAAAGGGCTGCCCCAAAAGCAGCCCTTTTTGGCGCTCAATCCTCATCGCTGGCGAAAAAACGCAAAATGTAGACAAACAAGTTGATGAAATCAAGGTAAATATTGACCACAATCATCGGGATGTCCGCTTCCGTAAAGCCATAGCGGGCCAAACGGTTGATGTCGTAAATCGTAAAGCCAAGGAAAATCAAAATCCCCAAAGCGGCGATGCCCATTTGCCCTACGCTTGAGAATGGGATGAACCATTGGATGATCAGCAAGCCAAGGAGCGCAAACGCGCCCAGCATCAAAAACCCGCCGAGGAACGAAAAATCTTCTTTCGTTCTCGCTGCGTAAATGGCAACGCCGGAAAACGATACAACGGCCAGCGCAAACGCTTTGAACACCGCCGCCGCGCCGATGATGGAAATGTAATAGCCGATGAGCGGATAGAGCGTCGCCCCCGAGACAAACATAAACGCAAACATAAGCGGATAGCCGACAGCTTTTTTCACGCGGGCGAACATCATGACCAACAGCAGCACAAGTTCAAGCGCGTAAAGGGGCAAATACAGGCCAGCCGGCACCCATTGCCCGGCATACAGCCCCGCCGTCGCAACGGCCAGCGCCGCTAAAAAGGAAACCGCCAACTTCGCCACTGGGCTATGCGGACGATAAACGGTCGAATGGTTCATGGCAACCCCCTCCTTTTTCTTTCTAGTTTAGCATATATTTGTTTCTTGTCACAGTCCTTTCTTTTGGATTGACGCAGACTGCATGGACCGCCCACCATGATGTATGGTCCATCGTTCGATCCACCGAAACCAGCGGGCGGCAAACAGTTTTTTCAGCACCGGTGGAACGACAAGCAAAATGAAAAAAATGCGGAACATTTGATAACTTGTCACAACGGCAAGGTCGGCATGCGCCTCCCGCGCCAAAATTCCCATTTGATCCATGCCCCCCGGCGCCAAGGCGATGAACGCTGTCAAATACGGCACGCCATGCAGAGCCGTTAAGACAAATGCCGAAGCCATGGAAAACAAAATGAGCGCAAGACCGGTAACCACAGCGGCCAGCACGGCTCTTCCCTTTTCCGCGATGCGAGCCGGTTTCAGCATTAAGCCTAGATAAGCGCCCATCGCGATTTGCGCGATATCTAACAAAGGAGCTGGCAAATGGGGCGCCGGCGTCCCGGCAATGACCAGAGCCGATGTTCCGATGATCGGGCCAAGCAAATAGGCAGTCGGCAGTTTGATGCGCCTTCCGATGATCGCGCTGGCAACCGTGACGATCAAATACAGCCAAACAAGACCGACGCTCCAATGCGCCCCTTGTCCGCATTCTGCGCCCGTCCCCGCCTCAGCGCCGCCGGAAAAGAACGGGCTTAAGGCGATAAGCGGGACGAGAAACACGACGCCCATCAGGCGCATCACTTGAAAAAACGTGACAATCGTTGCATCGACACCGTCGAGCTCCTCGCCCAACACAAGCATTTGCGACAATCCGCCGGGGATGCTGCCGGTGACAACCGAACGGAGCGGAATCCTTGTCCATCTCGCGACAAGGCAAGAAACAAGGAAGCTAAACAACAAAATCAACACCGTCGCCAGCAACATCGCCGGCAATTGTCGGCCCATCTCCACAAGCGTTCCTGCCGTCATCGATGTCCCTAGCGTATAGCCGATCGGAATGAGCGCAGCGTTGCGAATGCCGACCGGCCAATACAACTTTCCCTTCAAAAAACGACCAACCAAAAGCAACGCAGCTGCTGGACCGAGCATCCAATGGAGCGGAACGCCAAACAAGGCGAAAATGAAGCCGCCGAGCGCCGCGATCACCAGCGTCAACGCGATGCGCGCCATGCTGTTCCGCCCTTGTTGTCTTTCCAAAGCCAAGCGAACACTTCCTCTCCACCTTACATCAACGAAATTGTGCTTGCTGTCAATGAACAAAACTTGACAGCGCAGCGATTGTACTTGACTGCCGGTTTTATCGACAGCGGACGGCGGCGCGAAGGCAAAAAGGGACGGCAACTGTTGCTCTACTATCCGCTTTCTGCAAACTATATAGATGCAACGAAATCGTTTAACATATCCTTGACGGAAAAGTGACTCATCCATTTTTGACTGTCGAAGGCAAGCCATAGGCTTGCCTCCGTCACGCTAAGGCGTGACGGAAGACCGAACAACGACTCGCTTAAAGACCCATTCATGGGTCTTTAAGCGGTGTTGTTCGGTCACTCGACAGTCGGATGAAATGACCGGTAAAAACGAAAAATGTTAAAGCTTTAAATTGCATCAGAAATACCAAACCAAAAACATTCCTCTCCTGTTTAGCAGAGAGGAATGCTTCTCTTCCCATGACAGGCAAGGAGCAGTGAAGCCAACGGCCCTCGCTTTTTCGCCGATGCGCCGTCCGCTTAATCAGCGAATAAATCGGATGACAAATACCGCTCGCCGGAATCGGGCGCCATGCAAAGGACGCGGGCGCCTTTGGGGAGCTGTTTCGCCACTTTGATGGCGTAATAGGCACTGGCAGCGGCCGAAGCGCCGACCAAAATGCCTTCCTTCGCCGCCAGTTCGCGCGCCATCTGTTGGGCATCCTCATCTTTGATCAAAAAAATGTCATCATAAATCGAGCGATTTAAAATTTTCGGGATAAACCCCGGACCCGTGCCGGGAATTTTGTGCGGCCCCGGCTTGCCGCCCGACAACACAGGCGAACCGTACGGTTCAACGACGTAAATGCGCAAATTCGGGATGCGTTTTTTCAGCTCCTCCCCTGTTCCGGTCACCGTCCCGCCGGTGCCGGCGGTTAACACGAACGCATCGAGCCGTCCATCAAACGCTTCATAAATTTCCACCGCTGTTGTATGCCGGTGTGCATCCGGATTGGCCGGATTTTCAAACTGCATCGGAATAAAGCTGTCAGGGATTTCGCCAGCAAGCCGGTTTGCCTCATCGATCGCCCCTTGCATCCGCTTCTCCGCCGGCGTCAAATAGACTTCGGCTCCGTACGCCTTTAAAATTTTCACCCGTTCGACCGTCGCATTGTCGGGCATCGTAATGATGCAACGGTAACCTCTGGCGGCGCACACCATGGCCAGGCCGATGCCGGTGTTGCCGGACGTCGGTTCAATGATCGTGCTTTTTCCCGGTGCAATTTTCCCTTCCGCCTCGGCGCGGCGGATCATTTCCCAAGCGGGCCGGTCTTTGACGCTGCCGCCCGGATTGAACGATTCAAGCTTCATATACACATCCGCGCCGTCCGGGTCAGGAAGACGCTGCAACTTTACAATCGGCGTGCCGCCAATCAAATCTAAAATCGAGTCATACAATTTCACGATCGTCCCCAACCTTTAGCAAAATATTTGTTTGCCTCATTCATTATAAATGATTTTTCTTTTTTCGTTCAAACAGTCTGTCCCGCCCGCAGCACCAGGCGTTTTTGGATCGTTTTTCGCAAAAGGACGTTCGTTTGGCCGGACCGATTGCGATTTTTCCCCTGTTCTAGTCCGATATTCCCCCTTATAATAAAAAATAAATGATGGAAAGCGAGGTGGCTTTTTTGGCATCTGCGGCACAGCAGCTCGTCACCCATTTAGAAGCCCATTTGCCGAACTTTCTCGCCTATTGGCGGCAACATATGAAAATTGCCGACGATGACAAATACATCGATCATGTCGAACAAAACGGCTTAGCAGTGTTTGAGCTGGTCAAAGAAGCGCTGTTGCGGTCGCTATCTAGCGAGACGGTCGAACGGTTAGCCAACAAAATCGCGAAAGAACGTGCGGAAATGAATGTCGGCATCGGCGCTCTCGTCTACAACGTCAACCTTGGGAGGCGGCTCGTCATCAACCACGCGCTCGCCGCGCCGCTGCCGGTCGACGAGCTGTCCCCGCTCATCGACCATTTGAACGAGCTGTTTGACCAATTTCTGTTTCATGCCATCACAAAATACAATGAGTTAAAGGAAAAAGAACTGCATGAAAAAAACGCGCTCATTGCCAGATCGCATCAAGACCGGCTGACGCTGCTTGGGCAAATGTCATCGAGTTTTGTCCATGAGTTTCGCAATCCGCTTACGGCTATTATTGGTTTTATTCAATTATTGAAGTTTGAGCATCCGCATCTTCCTTATTTAGACATTATCGACCATGAGTTGCAGCAGCTGAAATTTCGCATTTCGCAATTTTTGCATGCCTCACGCAAAGAAATTGTTGAAAGCGAAAAAGAAACGTTTTCGCTGTACCAGTTGTTGGAGGAAATTATCGAGTTTTTATACGCCACGATCGTCGACAGCGATGTCGACCTTTCGGTGGCGATCGATGAATCCATACATATATTTGCCTATAAAGATCAGCTGCGCCAGGTGCTGGTAAACATTTTGCTCAACTCGATCGAAGCGGTGAAAGAGAGGGAAAAACCGCGGCGGATCAACATCGCCGCCCGTTGCCAAGACGGAAGCATCATCATCGAAATCGCCAACAACGGTCCGTCAATTCCAGCCGACATTGTGGAAACGATTTTCGAGCCGTTTTTTACAACGAAAAAACTCGGAACCGGCATCGGCCTGTACATTTGCAAAAAAGTGATCGAAGACCACGGCGGGGATATCTGCTGTTCTTCCGACGACAACATGACGACGTTTTCCATCCGCCTCCCTGCATGACGAACAGCGAAAATGGGCAAGATGGATGAAAAAAGGTGATGCCGATGAAAACGTCTTGGAAAAGCTGGTTGGAGCAGGCGGCAAGTGCCATCCGCGAATGGCTCGAGCGGGAAATGCATTCGTTCGCCGAGCTCGCTGCGTTCATCCGCCATCATCCAGATACCCTGCGGTCAGAACGCACATGGCTTGGCTTGACGTACCGGTTCTACTCGCTCACGATAAACGGAGTGTCATTGAAAATGGAAACGAAAGTCGCCCGCGAAGGCAAGGAGCGCATTCTCTTTTTATCGGTCCATGCTCCGCGTACGAAAGCCGCTGTCTACCGCGCCTATGACGAAGACGGCGATTTGGCGGACATCATCGCCACTCCGCCGCTGTCCCAAAAAACCGCACCGGTTTGACCACGGTGCGGTTTTTTCATCATCATTTCGCGAAAAAGCCCCGCTTCCAAGCGAAACGAAAGCAGGAAGAAAGGTCAACCTTGCATGCCCTGCAGCCATTCTTGGTAACATTCCGGACAAAGCGTTTCTTCGCGTTCTTCGCCATTCGTATGGAACGATACGTAATGCACCTTGTCATCGCACTCGCACTGACAGTAAAAACATGTTTCGCTCATCGCTTTCCCTCCCTTGCCTATTAGTGTGAGCCGTCTTATAACAGCGTTGCAAGGGAACTATTCCCAGCGGCATGAGCGCAGAATAAACGACGCTCGATGCGGTCAGCGCGAGGTGAGCGACAACAAATAGTCCAATACCGCCTCTTGCTCTTCCTTCGTAAATCCGGCTTGACGGTCGATCCAATAACGGTGCCCGGCGCCGGTCACATGCACCGTCCGCAAGTCGGAGTCCTTGGCGTTGGCGGCGATGACGCGCTCGCGCCACGTCCGGTCGATCAGCGCCCGCAGACTGTTGCGCGCATCAGGGGCGATGCCTTTTTGAACGGTGCCCGAAAGCCCGAGCTCACCGTTCGGCCCAACCGCCACGCCGCCATCATGCAAGTATGGAGCGCTCCAAGCGAGCCCGATCAGGCTCGGCACTTTATACCCTCCCGGTGAATCGCCATGAGCAAAGGAGAGCCGGATTTGTTCTCGGTCTAACTGATCAGTTGGCACTTTCAACACTTTCGCCCCTTTTGGAATCGGCACCGGCGTGTCAGGAGCGTACAACACCGGCTCTCCAAACACTTTTTCTGTTTTCTTCAGCGCTTTCGCCCGCGACGGCTCGGTGCCCACTACATCAGCAGCGATGACTCGGTTGTTCGTCAAATACGCCCCGGCATGGCAGCGGATGCAACCGGCGCGGACAAACACCTCTCTTCCTCTCGCCGCCCGCTCCTCGCTGATCCGTTCATTTGGCGGCGGCGGATTGAGCGTATTTTGCCAAGCGGCCACGGCATTGTTTTGCTCATTGAACCGATAACCCGGCTCGCTGACGATCAACCCATCTGGAGCGACGAGCGATACTTTCGGAAACTGCGGCGGCGCGACAAACTGATTAACGCCGGCCGTTTTCGGCGTCGGGTCGACTTTCGCGAAAAAGGCGGACGGTTTCTCCTTTGTCGTCGGCTGATAGCGAAACCGCGGATGGGCGGCGTTTTGCAAAATCGTGCCGAGATACACTTCTTTATCAATGCCAAACAGCGCATCGCTAATTTCCGCCTGCGCGAGCGAATCGGCATTTTGCGCGTGCACGTTGTTGCTGAAAGCAGCCAAGCCATGGAATGAGCCGGCGGCGGCAAAGCCGCTCCACCCGTACGGATGGTCGCCGCGTGTAAACGAATCCGGAATTTGCGCCGGATTCGCTTTCATATCGATCGTCGAATCAAAATTGCCGCGCGGCCAGCTGGCAAAAATGCGATCCACGTCCCGCTCAAGCAGCTCCGGATCCGGCAGCGCCGCTTTGCGCCCGTGCGAATCGATGATCGTCCGATCGAACGAGCGGATATATTTTTTCAGCGAGCGGATATTGGCATGAGTAAAATAAGCGCTCGAATTCGTCGCCAACGCCATGAGCATTCCGGCATTCAAATCGTTGTTCGGCGCCCCTTCCACCACTTTTTTGGTCACTGGATCGACGGTCGCATGGCAGGCGGCGCAGCTGATGCCGACGCGCATGCGGCCGCCGTCGGTGACGATCGGCATCCCGAGCGGCAAGTATGACCCTTTGGGCACGTCGATGCCCGTGTCGATCAACTCGCCTTTTTTATATGTGCGGCCGCCGATCGTCACATCTTCGGCAAGCGGCACGCGCAAATTCGTCGTCCCTTCTCCTTTTAATGCGACAATAGCTTTGGCCATATTGGCAAGCGTCAGCGGCCCGTCGACAATACCCATAATGTCGGTCAAAAACACTTCATTGCCGAACGTTTCTTTATAAAACACCTCCTTGCCGAGACGAAGCAACCGGTCATCGACGACAACCGCCCCTTCCTCTTTTTGCAAATGCTCGTTTCTAGCCGACAACGCTTGGATGCGGCGGTCATCCGCTGCGATCCATCGCCCCCACACATCGATTCCAGTCTGTTTGCTCGCTTCATACGGCGCAATATCGCTCCCATCCGGCACAAACGCATACTCGCCTCGGCGCAAAAGAAGAACGGCCCCGGCAACCAAAAGAAGGAGAACAGCAACGCTTAGCACAATGAATGTTTTTCTCACCCGTTTCCCTACCTCCTTCATAAAGCGGATTGCGCCCATAGTATGCCCCGCTCTAGGCAAAACTTGAGCGCGCGGACTCCTTCTTTTCCCCATTGTCGCGATCGTTCAAAGCGCCACGACCCGCTTTTCCCATCATTCCCCACCCATACTGCAAACAGCCGGACACATACTATGTCACGGAAGGTGGTGAGAAGAATGAACGCGGCAGGAACACACGAAACGCTTGAGCTGCACGAACTGCTTATGTTTAAAAGCACCTGTCTTGCCAAAAGTGCCGCCATGCAGCAAATGGCAAGCGATCCACAATTGAAATCGCTCATTCAACAAGACATGCAAAAGACACAGCAGCACATCCGCGACTTGCAAAACTTGCTGTCATAAGGACAAAAGGAGGGACAACGATGCAGGCAACGATGACACCGACCGGCGTATTGAACGATCAAATGATCGCCGCTGATTGCCTGATCAGTGCGAAAAACGCCATTAAAGGATGCGCGATGGCCATTGCCGAAGCTTCCACCCCAGAAGTGCGCAACACGTTAAAGCAACATTTGAATGACGCGATCACATTCCATGAACAGATCAGCCAATATATGGTCAACAAAGGGTACTACCATCCGACGAACGTTCAAGAGCAGCTGCGCCTCGATCTGCAAGCAGCGCAGCAAGTGCTGTCTAGATACAATCAAAACGTTTAACATATCTTTGACAGAAAAGCCGCTTATCTATTTTTCGACTGTCGAGGGCAAGCCACAGGCTTGCCCCCGTCACGCCTTGGCGTGACGGAAGACCGAACAACCATCCGCTTCTCAGACCCATACATGAGGCTGAAAGCGGCGTTGTTCGGTCTCCCGACAGTCGATCAAATGCTCGGCAAAAGCCGCAAATGTGAAAACTTCAAATTGCATCTGTATGCAATCGGTCGGCCGCTGAAGAAGAAAATGGGATTTCACCATGGCAAAAGGTGAATCCCATTTTTCATGATTTGTCCGTCAATCGCCCATCCTAACAACAAAGGAGGTGAACAGCGTGAAACGCCGATACCGAATATGGGCCGCGGCCAGCGCGGTTGTTGCTCTACTCGTTGCCGCAGCCGTCTTGGGGCGACCGGCTCCAGAAGAAAACGCCCCGGCTCCACCGCGGCTGAAGCCGTTTGACGCCGAGGTCGCACCCACCCATCCAACCGTTGTCGCCTTAGACAGCTTAAGCGCAGGCGAGCAGCTGAAACAGCAGTTGAACAAGCACCCGCGCATTCGGGAAATCCTCCATAATCGCCGCGGTGACCGAAGCCATTATTTCGCCAATGAGATCGTGGTCCGCTTTCGGGCATTGCCATCGGAAAGCCGTCTTCAACAAATGGAGGCAGCCATCGCCGGCCAGTTCATCAAGCAGGTCGACCACGTGTTTGTATTCCGCTCGCGCGAGCAAACGTATGAGGAAATGCGCCGCTATTTCCGCTCTCTTCCAACGGTTGATTATTGCGAACCGCACTACATTTACATGCAAAATGAGTGGAACAAGCCGGCGCCGGTGCCGAACGATTCGTTTTACGCCCGCTACCAGTGGAACTTGCCGGCCATTCATACCGAAGACGGCTGGACGCTGTCGCGCGGCAAGCGGAATGTGCCTGTCGCCATCATCGACAGCGGAGTCGATTTGACCCATCCCGATTTAACCCGCCGCCTTCTGCCCGGATATAACGTATTGGCCGACGACCGCTCTCCGAATGACGAAAATGGCCATGGCACCCATGTCGCCGGCATTATCGCCTCACAGCCGAACAACGGCGAAGGAGTCGCCGGCATGACATGGTTCAACCCGATCATGGCCGTCAAAGCATTAAATGCGGACGGCTATGGAACGAGCATTGATGTAGCGAAAGGAATCCGCTGGGCGGTCGACCACGGGGCAAAAGTCATCAACTTAAGCCTTGGCAACTACCAACCGTCCTCGGTGCTTGAGGAAGCGATCCGCTACGCCGACGCTCATGATGTCGTGCTTGTCGCCGCTTCCGGCAACGACAGCACGTCGCAGGCGAGCTTCCCAGCCGCTTATCCAGAAGTGATCAGTGTTGGCGCTGTCAACCCGGATCTTTCCTATGCGCTTTATTCCAACTACGGCGACTATGTGGATGTCGTCGCGCCTGGAACGAACATTGCCAGCACGTTTGCCGGCCACCGGTACGCCGCCCTTTCCGGCACGTCGATGGCCGCGCCGCACGTCACCGCACTCGCCGCTTTGATCCGCTCCGTCAACCCGCGGCTTTCGAACGATGAAGTGCGCGACATTATTCTCGAAAGCGCTGACGATTTGGGAGAGAGAGGAAAAGATCCGTATTACGGCTATGGGCTGATTAACGTCTACCGCGCGCTCGAGCTGGCTAAGCAATAACCGATGCTCCTTCCGCCAATGATTGGGGAACTCGTCGCTGGGAAAGGTCAAACGGACAAAATTCTCATCTCCTGTGCGAACGATGTTAAAACTCCCCCACAGCATAAATCAGCAAACAGCCGGAAACGGCGCCTTCGGTGCCGCATTCCCATAGAGGAGCGCCTATCTGCTGAAACGAAAAACGATGGGGATTCGGGCTATACCCCCATCGTTTTTTCGCACGTCAACATCGTCGTCACCGCTCCGACGACCGTGACGACGACAAGCGAGTGGACAAACGGCACTGAGTCGATGATCATGCTCCCAGCTGAAATAATGCAGGCGTCAATGACAAAAATGATGATCCCGACGTTCCAGTTCGTCCATCTAGCGATAAACTGGGCGAGCAGGTCGGTCCCGCCCGTGCTCGTCTCCTCGCGCAGCATCAAGCCGATGCCCGCGCCGACCAGCACCCCGCCGATGACCGCGCTCAAAAGCGGATCCAACACCACCACGCCGCGCAAAACGGACAATACGTCAATCATCCATGAGGAAAATAAAAGTCCGTGCAAGCTGTTGTAAAAAAACGGGCGGTAGTAAAACCATGCGGCTGCATAAAGCGGAACGCTTAAGACGATCATCGTCAACCCAGCCTGAACGTGCCACACGTATTTGGCGATCAGCCCGAGCCCGATCATCCCCCCATCAAGCAAATGGTGAGGGACTAAAAAGACGTTGATGCCAACGCCAAGAAGCAGACTGCCGACAATCACCGCCGCCATTTTTTTGATCATCACGAAACCCCTCCGCCACGGCTTATCCCAACGAGCCAACATGCCTCCATATATATGTATATGGCGCCCCTTGACAGAGCTTGTCTCTTTTTTGCCGCATCGCGGAGGAAATGGCTGGTCACGGACGAAATGCAAAAATAAGAGGCCAGGCCTCTATGCCCAACCTCTTATTTTTGCGCTTTTGTCGTCTCGTCATCGTCGATGATGCCTTTTGTCGCATTCTTAAATTCGCGCAGCGTTTTCCCGGCCGCTTGTCCTAACTCCGGCAGCTTTTTCGGCCCGAAAATGAGCAAAGCGAAAAAGACGATGAGCGCAATTTCTCCAAAGCCGATGTTCATGTTTGTCACTCCAATGTTCAAGCGTCGTTTCTTGAATCATTATACCATAGAAGAACAGACAGTGTCATCGTCTTTCCCTTGACAAAACGGCGACAATTTGCACATCTCTCATTGTTCCTCAAGCAGTCGCACCGGTACGTCTTGTTCGTGTTCCGGCTCATCGGTGAAATAAACGCGAGCCATTTCGCGCTCATCATCGACGTGCTGAATCACCACTTGTTTCCCTTTATACATCACCGGAACGATCTCCCCGGCTTCAGCCATTCGCTTCGCCCGCAACAGTTCCATTTACTCCCCTCCTTTCGCACTGTCTTCCGCCTGTGCCCGCAAGCTTTTCCAAAACAACTCGTCGTTGCAGACAATCTCATGAAGCTCGCCTTCGTCTCCTTTGGCGTTGATGATTTCAAGCAACTGCGTCATATCGCCTATTTCGCGCCGATCGTTTTTCACCGAATCATCACCTTTCTTTGGCAAACTGATGACAGCGGACATCCCATCGCTTCGTTTCCTGCGTTGACTCCCTCAAAAAGAAGGAGTATGATTCGAATTGGTGTGTACAGAAAGGAGGAAACACTATGAAGGAGCGGGACTATTATTTTGACAACGCAAAATGCGCGCTCATGCTCCTCGTCGTGTTTGGCCACTTTCTGCGCCCGTACATTGATGACGTCTTATGGGTGCACAGCTTGTATACGTGGATTTTCTTTTTCCACATGCCGGCGTTCGTTTTCATTTCCGGCTATTTCGCAAAAAAATTCCACGAGCACGGCTACTTGCAAAAGATCACGAAAAAATTGCTCATCCCGTACGTTCTGTTCCAGCTGGTGTATTCGATCTACTATTTCTTCCTGTATGACAAACAGTCGCTGGAACTTGACTTATTGACCCCGCATTGGAGTTTATGGTTTTTGCTCAGCCTGTTTAGCTGGAACGTGCTGCTGTTATGGTTCGGCCGGCTGCCAAAGCGGATCGCATTGCCGATGGCGCTTCTTTTCGGCCTTGCCGGCGGGATGATGGAAGTGGAAAAATGGCTGAGCTTGTCGCGAACGCTCACGTTTTTCCCGTTCTTTTTGCTTGGATTTTTCTTTCAAAAGTCGGCGATCGAGCGCTTGTTTGCCGCCCCAGTGCGCCTCGTTTCGCTATTCGTGCTTGTTGGCATGTTTTTCGTCATCCATTTCGGGTTTCCGGATTTGCCGCAAGATTGGCTGTACGGCTCGAAATCGTACGATACGCTCGGCGTCTCGGAATCAGCCGGCATTGCGAGCCGCCTCGCCATTTATGGGGCGAGCCTGCTCATGATGTTTGGCTTTCTGTCGCTCATCCCGAGCCGTCGCTTCTCCTTTTCCGTGCTCGGGGCGCGCACGTTTTACATCTATATCTTGCACGGGTTTATTTTAAAATATTTGCACGAGACGCCATTCCCAGACTTTATTATGGATGTGCACGGCTATCCGCTTCTGCTTGCACTGTCGGTTGCCATGATGCTCATCCTTGGAAGCAAGCCGGTCGTCCGGCTCGTGCGGCCGCTGTTGGAATGGCGATGGCCGAACTGGCGGCAGACAACGACCTAGCAGTCAAAAAAGAAGGTGTCCCGAAATATCAACGGGACACCTTTTTCCATTTATGGCGCTTTGCCTACAAGTGGAAACCGACTTTTTCATTCAGCGCGTGCGGGCTGCCCGCACCGCTTCCGCTAAGGCGGCGGTCGCCGCCTTTGGCGACGGAGCCGAAGCGATGGCGCTGATGACGGATACTCCATCCGCCCCGGCTTCCACAACGGTTTTGGCGTTCGCAGCCGTAATGCCGCCAATGGCGACGATTGGAATGGTGATGCCGGCTTCGCGCAAGCGGCGGAGAACATCCGGTCCTTGCGCTTCCTTTGCATCCTCTTTCGAACTGGTCGGGTAAATCGGGCCGACGCCGAGGTAATCGGCGCCCGCCTCAACGGCCGCCATCGCTTCTTCGACGTTGTGCGCTGAGACGCCCAAAATTTTATCGCCGATTTTTTCCCGCACGCGCCGCGCGTCCTCATCGTCTTGACCGACATGGACGCCGTCGGCATCAATGGCGAGGGCCAGCTCGACGTCATCGTTGACGATAAACGGCACCCCATAAGCGCGGCAAAGGCGCTGCAGCTGCCGGGCGAGCGCCTCTTTGTCCGCCCCTTTTAAAGCGCCCGGCCCTTTTTCGCGGAATTGAAACAACGTCACACCGCCGTCAAGCGCTTCTTTCAGCACATCGGCGGCCGGACGTTCGCTGTTTTGGCTTCCCATAATGAAGTAAACAGCCAGCCGCTCCTTCATTTCGCCGCTCGCGATGCGCACCATCGTTCTCACTCTCCATATTGGCGGTACGCCCAATGGTTCGTCGGCCCATGGCCTTGGCCGATGCCGAGCGGGTGGGCAATCGCCGATTGCACAAACGCCTTCGCCGTCGCGACAGCGTCGACAGGATGCCGCCCTTTCGCCAGCTCAGCGGCGATCGCCGCGGCAAATGTACACCCGGTTCCGTGCGTATGGCGCGTGTCAATTCGCTTGCTTTTAAAATAGGAAAATTCGCTGCCGTTATACAGCAAGTCGACGGTTTCTTCGCCATCATCGTCATGGCCGCCCTTCACGACGACATAGCGGGCGCCCATCCGGTGGAGGAGGCGCGCGGCTTCGCGGCGGTCATCCATCGTGCGGATGACAACGCCTGTCAACGCTTCCGCTTCTGGAATGTTCGGTGTAATGACAAGCGCCATCGGCAGCAGCTCTTCTTTCAGCGCGGCCACCGCTTCCTCTTGCAACAGCGGAGCGCCGCCTTTGGCGATCATCACCGGGTCGACGACCAGCCGCTCCCATTTATGTTTTTTCACTTGTTCAGCAACCGTACGAATGATCTCGGCACTAAAGAGCATGCCGGTTTTCACCGCATCCGCGCCTAAATCGGCGGCCACCGATTCGATCTGGGCGGCGACTGCTTCCGCCGAGAGCGGATAGACTCCTTGCACGCCAAGGGTGTTTTGCGCCGTCACCGCCGTGATCGCTGACATGCCAAAGACGCCGAGCTCCTGGAACGTTTTCAAGTCAGCCTGAATGCCGGCGCCGCCGCCGCTGTCCGACCCGGCAATCGTCAACGCTTTGTACACCATCGTGTTTCTCCTCCCCTTTTACCGTTGTTCCACCCGGCCATGCCGTTTGACATCATCGACGCTTGTATACGCCAACGCGTCCAAAAACGCCGTCTGGAAGCTGCCCGGTCCGCGCTCCCCGGCTTTGGCCGCCGCCTGCTCCGCTGCGACGCCGTAATACACAAGCGCAGCCACCGCCGCTGCCGCCGCATCGCGCTCAACGGCCGCAAACGCTCCGATGACCGATGTCAGCAAGCAGCCCGCTCCGGTCACTTTCGTCAACAACGGATGGCCGTTCTGAATAAGATACGTCGTCTGTCCGTCCGCAACGACGTCCTCTTTTCCAGTAATCGCGACAACGGCGCCGAGCTGCTCCGCCGCCCGTTTGGCCAACGCCACTCGATCGCCGCTGCCGCCGCCGGCATCGACTCCTTTAATCGTCCACGCCTCACCAATCATATTGGCGATCTCCGCCGCATTGCCACGGATCACGGCAAGCTTGACTTGTTCCGCGATGCGGCGCGCCGTCTCCGTCCGGTAGCGCGTGGCCCCGGCCCCGACCGGGTCGAAAATGACCGGCACGCCGGCTTCATTGGCTGCCTGGCCGGCGACAAGCATCGCTTCCACCTCTTTGTCATTCAACGTCCCAATATTGAGGACAAGCGCTCCAGCGAGCTTCGCCATCTCGCCCACTTCCTCTTTCGCATACGCCATCACCGGTGAAGCGCCAAGCGCAAGCAATCCATTCGCCGTCCAATTCGTCACAACGACATTCGTGATATTATGGACGAGCGGATTCTCCTCTCTTACCCGCTCGAGCAGTTCCGCCCATTCATGCCAATTGGCCATTTCCGGTTTCTCCCCTTTCCAAGCCCTTTCGCCGGCCATACACTGGCTTTCGCCGTACTTTCGGCCAATAGAATGATCCATTCTCCCCATCCATCAGTCTACTCTTTCTTTTTTTGAATTGCAAGACAAAGAAAAAAGGCGGCCGCCAAAGCGCACCTCCCTTTTTGTTCCATTACGAACGCGTCCATTCGGCCGCCCCTCCCTCTTCGGACGGCGCCGCCGGCGACAGCCGCTGCGGCAGCGGCCAATTCCACAAATCCAAATCGATGATATAGCGCGGCCGCCGTTTTGTTTCTTTGTAAATTTTTCCAATATATTCACCAATCAGCCCGAGCGCCATCAGTTGCAACCCTCCTAACAGCCAAATGGACGTAATGAGCGACGTCCAACCCGTTTCCGTATGCCCGACCCATTTGAGGAAAAGAAAATAGGCGCCAAACATCAAGCTGACGACAAACGAGAGAAACCCAACGAGCGAAATGAAACGGATCGGGGTGACGCTGAACGACGTCACGCCGTCAAGCGCAAAGGCGATCATTTTTTTCAGCGGATATTTCGTTTTCCCGGCCAGCCGCTCTTTTCGGTCATAATAAACCGTCGCCGACCGAAAGCCCAAAAGTGGAACGATGCCGCGCAAAAACAAGTTCGCTTCCCCGAACTGTTCAAGCGCGTCCACAGCGCGCCGGCTCATAAGGCGATAGTCGGCGTGATTGTAAACGAGATCGACGCCAAACGCCTTCATCAACCGATAAAACCCTTGCGCCGTATGGCGCTTGAACCATGTATCGGCATCGCGCCGCCGGCGCACGCCGTAGACGATGTCATAGCCTTCACGAAACTTTTGCACAAATTCCCGAATCGCCGCTACATCATCTTGCAAATCGGCGTCGATCGAAATGAGGCAATCGGCATGCCTTTTCGCGGCGAACAGCCCAGCAAGCAGCGCGTTTTGGTGGCCGGCGTTATGCGCCAGTTTCAGCCCTTTCACTTCCGGGTGACGCAAACTCGCTTTGTATATGATCTTCCATGTGTCATCACAGCTGCCGTCATCGACGAACAAAAGCGCGCTGTTGGATGAAATGAGCTGCTCTTCAATCAATTGTTCGCGCAACTCCCGTAAGCGGCGGATCGTCTCCGGCAGCACCTCTTCTTCGTTGTAACACGGCACAACAATAGCCAACGTCGGTTCGAACATGTCACCTTCCTCCCTCCGGCACGACTTTGTATAAATAGATGGTCCACGCGGACTCTTTGGAACGGAACACCCGCTCAAGGCGCAAGGCGTTTTCGTCGGCATTTTCAATCGGCAGCGCTGAAAAAATGTAGCGCCCGCCCATGTTATAAAACACGTTTGTGTTCAATTCCAAGCTGCGAATCGTCCGCTTCGAGTTTTTCTGAAACATATACCGCTTGCCGAGCTCATCGACGAACAAATAGCAGCGCCCGCCCCATTCATCGAAATACTCGCGCAGTTTTTTGTTTTTCGCAAGCTCCTTGGCGATGATGCGGCGAAACCGATGCTTGTATTCGAGCGGATAAAAGTTGTTGTACGTATCGAGTGTGTAAAAGCCGTTGTATTGAGCGATCGCCGGGTGGATGCCGATGCTGGCGACACGGTATGTATGCACCGGGCGGCCGATATAGCGGCGAATGGCGGCAAACTGCTTTTCCGCGTAAAACTCGCGAAACGACGGCTTGTCGCGGTAGACGATTTCCTCATTGCATAAAGCAAGCACGACAAGCTGCAAGACAATGGCCGCCGCACCGACCGCCCGCCACCTTCGGCCTTCCTGCCAAAAAATTTTCAGCGCCAGTGCAAACAAGACGTAAATCACCATTGGCCGCAAAAAATGGTAGCGGGCGAAATTGAACTTATCGAGCAAATCAAACCGTTCGGTGAGCGGCAGCCATCCTTTGTAAAACCAAAACGCATACCATGTCGACAGCGCGAAGTTCAACCCGTGCAAAATCAAAAACAGTTTCTCCCGCCGCCAGCTTTTCCGCTTCCATACAATGTACAAGGCAACGAGCGTCACCGGTAAAATGACGAGCCCATGCACGGTCATGACGTGGGTATGGCCGAGCACATAGTTTTTGAACGTCAGCCGGATGACGCGCCAAAGCGGCAGACGGGCGTGGAAATATTCGTCGCGGCTTGTCGGCTCATTGGAAAACAAGAGCGAATGGACAAGCCGGTAATCGACCGCCAAATAGAGCATCGTCATATAGACGATGGCCGCCAAAAACCGCCAATTCCAACCCTTGCCGCGGATGACATCAATGAGCCACCAAATCCCAAGCGCGCTCAAGAAAAAGAAAAATCCAAGCACGAAGCTCGAATAGAGCGGCAAAAGCGTCAACACCGCCCAGTTCACCCATGAACGCTCGCCGCCCCGAATGTTTAAAAACGCCCAAAGCGCAAGCGGCATCCCGAGCGTACTTAACATTCCCGATGGCCAAAACGGCGTCAAGGCAAACGTCAACGAAGAGCCGATGCGAATCCATCCCCAGCGCTCGCCCGGCAGCACATGTTTTCGCAGCAGCAAATACATGCCGATGAACGCCAATACGCGGGTTGCGGCTTGACTGAGCCCATAGGCGTAAATGGATGGAAACAGGGCGTGAAGCCAAACGATGCCGCTGAATTCTGTGCCGAACGCGTTGCGCGGCAGGCCGTTGATGATTTGCGGAATGACGCCATCGACCGGTCCGAACAGCTCACCGCTTCGAGTGAGCACCTTATACCAGGCGATGTTCGAATCCAAATTGTCGTGGACGCGCATATGCGCATCCTCGCCAAGCACAAAATACGGCGACACGTACAAGGCGATGACAACGAAAGAGAAGATCAGGATTCGCTTTTCGATGGCCGGCACCTTTTCTCCCCCTTTCGCCCGGCTCTTGTCTTTCTTTATTGTTCAACCCAACAGGAAAATTATTCATGAGAATGGAAAAAAACGGACCCCTGTCCAAACAAAAAACCGCCGTCGGCCGGATGAAGCCGGATGACGGCGGTTTTCTATTCGTCTATTTACCTTTCGATCAGCCTTTTGCATGCAACACAACGTTGCCCAAAAAACTGGTGATGGAACGAAAAAACGCGCGAACCATGGAGATTTCGCTCTTGAACGCTCTCCCACCTACGCTCACGCGTGGAAGTGGGGGTTTTCTCGGTTTAGGATGATAAACAACCGCTTTTCCGCGCGTTCGCAACAACGATTTTGCAGAAAGCGCGGTTTTTACCGACCTTACAAACGGCGTCAAGCCGAGAACAGCGCCGCCGGATTGCCGATGAACATTTGCTCAAGCACTTCGTCCCGGATTCCTTCATTTTTCAGCGCGGGAATGAGGTTCACAAACAAATGCTCGACATGCCAATTTTTCATCATTTCCGCAAACGGTTCCGGCAGCGTAAACGGACGACCGAGCCAAACGTTGACAGTGTCATGCGACAGCATAATTTGTTTCTCGTACCCATCGCGGAGCAGAGCAAGGAGCGTCCGCACCCGCTCCTCATCGGTCGGCGCGCCGACCATCCCTTGGATGCCGAAGCGGTCAAACGCAATGTAAACGCCGTAAGCAAGCGTCTTTCGATGATAGTCCGGGTCCGTGTTGCCGCACATATGGCCGATGACAATTTTTTTCGGATCGGCGCCGTGCTCAAGCAAATAGGCGGCTTGTTCCGGCCCCATCGTTCCTTCTTGCGTATGGGTGATGATGACCGCACCCGTCTCTTTTTGCGCGCGGGCGGCAGCGCGGAAGAACATCTTTTCGTACTCAGTAATGCGCCCTTTGCTCGAGGCGAGCTTGATGACACCCGCCTTGATTCCGGTATCGGCAATGCCCTCGGTCAACTCGGCCATAAACATGTCGTAAATGTCATCTTCTGCTGTTCCGAGAAGCCGGCGGAATTGGAAGTACGGCGGCGCCCCTTCCCCTTCATAATAATAGCCGGTGGCGCAAATAATGTTCAGCCCCGTCTCTTCAGCGACGCGCCGCAAAAACGCCGGGTTGCGCCCGCAATCGTTCGGCGTCGGATCGACAACCGTTTGAATGCCGTGCCGCTTCATCTTTTCCGCCGCCTCGACTGCGACGCGAAGCGACTCGTCTTCACGGAACGTGCCGCGCGTCACATCGCCTTGAAACCCTGGATAACCGAAGAGGAAATGCTCGTGGATGAGCGTTTTGCCAAGCTGTTCCACCGGCACCGGCCCGCATACCGTTTCTACCATCTCCGCCATCAGTTGTTCACCCCTTTCCCCGCTTTTTCATACTCCTCTTCCTGCAGTTTCCGCCAAAGCAGCTTGCCGCTTGACGTCATCGGCAACGATTTGCGGAATTCAACGAGGCGCGGATATTTGTACGCCGCCATTTGCGTTTTCGCCCATTCGATGATCTCCTGTTCCGTCACTTTGCCGACATACTCGTCATGAAGGACGATAAACGCCTTCACCGTTTCGCCGCGGCGCGGATCCGGCACGCCGACAACGCACGCCTGCTGAACAGCCGGATGTTTGTACAAAAGCGACTCGACTTCGGTCGGCCACACTTTGTATCCAGAAGCGTTGATCATCCGTTTGACGCGGTCGACGATGAAAAAGTAGCCTTCCTCATCCATCCGCCCGATGTCGCCGGTGCGGAAAAACCGCTTGCCGTCGAGCTCGATGAACGCTTCTTCCGTTTCTTTTTCACGCCGGTAATAGCCGCGGAACACTTGCGGGCCACAAACGATGATCTCCCCGACTTCGCCGACGCCAAGCTCCCGCCCCGTCGCCGGGTCGATGATGCGCGCGTCGACGTCAAACGACGGAACGCCGAGACATTGCAATTTCGGCCGGTCCGGCGGATTGAAATGCGTCTGCGAAATCGTCTCCGTCAGCCCGTAGCCTTCAAAATAACGGACGCCGGTGAGCTGGAACAATTTTTCCCCGACCGCTTCCGGAAGCGCCGCTCCGCCGCCGGAAATGCTCGAAAGCGAGGAAATGTCATACCGGCCAAGCGCCGGGTTGGCCAAAAAGTCGATCAGCATCGTGCTGATGTTCACCCAATGCGTGCAGCGGTGCAATTCAATCAGCCGGGCGGCCGCGTCCCGATCCCAGCGCGTCATCAACACCATGGCGGCGCCGGCGAAAATCGGCGTATGCATGCTATGGACCATCCCCGTGACATGGAAAAACGGCAGCGTCGCCAACGCGACCGAATCGCTCGTCACATCGCCCCAGTGGTAGGCGCCGACGATGTTGGCGTTCACCGTCCGGTGCGGGTGGATGCAGCCTTTTGGCACCCCGGTCGTCCCGGATGTGTATGGCAAGACGGCGATGTCATCAACATGGCCGTTGTATGGAAGCGGCGGCAATTGGGCGCCGAGGCAGTCCGCCCATAAAAGAATGCGCTCATCCCCAATGGCCCGCCGCGGCGCCGCCACTTCAGCCGGAAGCGAAACCGGCGATTCATCGGAAGCATAATCAGAATAAGCGGCGACGATGATTTGTTCCAACGCCGTTCGTCCAAGGAGCGGGGCCGCTTTGTCAAGCAGCTCCTGCCCAACGATGGCGACTCTCGTTTCGCAATCATTGACGTAAAAGGAAAGCTCCTCTGAGGTGTTCATCGGATTGATCGGCACGACGATCGCTTCAGCGCGCAAAATGGCATAGTAGGAGATGACAAACTGCGGAGAATTTTGCATGTACAATAGAACGCGGTCGCCCGGTTTGACGGACAGCTTTTGCTGCAAATAGCCGGCCAACGCGTTGACGTCATCAAGCAGCTCTTTGTACGAGTACGCAGCTCCGTAATAATAGATCGCCGTTTTGTTCGGGTAGCGCTTTGCCGTTGTTTCCAAATGGTCGACCAGCGTCGTCTCCGGCACAGCCAGCGTTTTCGAGAGTCGTTTCGGCCAATACGGGTAATGTCTCGTATTCATTCCGCCCCCTCCTCCTTTTCACGCGATCGTTCAATGCGGCAACCGCCGCGCAAGCAGCATTGGACAGTTTTTTTACTGACCAGTTGGTATATAGCCGGTTGTCTTTTATTGTACACGCTTTCATAAATACTTTCAATAATTTTCTGAATATACAAAACAAAAAAACACACCGCCTACAACAGGCGGCGCAGCACCGGCACACACGCCGACGTCGAAGCGACGATGAAATCTGCATCCCCTTGTTTCGCCAAGCCATAGGTGTCGACCAACATCGTCCGGCAGCCGAGCCGACGGGCCGGAGCGATATCATTGCCAACATTGTCCCCTACGCAAAGCATTTGTCGGTAATCGACGCCAAAACGCGCCCGAATGGCTTCCAAATGGGCGGCCGTTTTAATCGGTTTGGCAGCTTGGAAAATTTTATGGTGAAATACATCCGCCAACCCCAGCTTCCGCAAAATGGATTCGCTGTCCGGCTCCGGACTGTTCGTCATCAACACAAGCGCCGCTTTTTTACGCAACTCGGTGAGCGTCTCCGCCAACCCCGGCGCCCCGTTCATTTTGAATTCCGGCCCCATCATCCATTCGCGCGTCTTCAAAAATGCCGCATATGTATCCGCATTAGCCAATCCGTAATGGCGGCCGATCGAGCTTGGAACCCACCAAAGGTCGCCGATGCTGAAAAAGCGGTCCAAGTCGACCGCCACCGGCTTCGTGTAAACCGTTTCGATCTCCAGCTTCGTCAACGGCTCGCCGCTCCAGCGGCGAGCTTCGCGAACATTTCCTTCTTCGAGCTGTAAAATCAAATCTTCCTTTGTATCGTACACAACGCCGATGCGAAGCGGATGGCGTCCGGCGAGCACCGCGCGGTAATCGTTCCAAAACCGCGGCCGGTCTGTTTCACAAAGCCGTTTGGCCACCTGCTCGGCGTAATAATCAAAATGCCCCGTTTCCTCGTATAGTGTTCCGTCCAAATCAAAGACGATCGCTTTGATGTCTGCTCCGTGCATACTGTTTCCCCTTTCTTGGCCCGTCACCGTTTGCTTGTCCGCTTTTGGTTGATGAACGAACGCAAATATGGCAAAATATGATTCTAGAAGGCCGGTGAATTAATGGGGCATAGACTTCCCTCATGTCGAATTTTGGAGGCCATTCTCCCCGCCATTTGGCGCCAAAGGACGGAAGGACGAGCAGGACTTCCTGCTCCAAATTCCGGTTTTGCGCACGCCAAAGAGCCGGTCCCCCCTCGTTTTTTTCGAAACCGGCACAATCGCTTCAGATTTTGCACGACGGCGGTCAACAGCGCCTGTTCTTCCATGGCGTAAAGACCCCGGCTTCGGGCCCGGTCCAGCCCATGACATTCCTTCCCTTCGGCGAACACATGCTCACAACGCGTGCGAAGGGCTTGAATGGATCGATAGCCGCCCTGTTGCTGAATGAGCCTCGCTTGATTGCGAATCTGAACGTCTCGGACTTTCGCCTGGCGCTTTGCTTCCTGAGCGGGATTCTTCGCCCGGCGCTTCCAGGTTGGAATCTCCTCCATCTCCTTGCGGCGCAGCGACACGAGCGGTGTGATGCCTTGAACGAAGATCGCTTCCAGATACTCGGTGGTGCCATACGCTTTGTCCGCGGACAAGGTCCGAATCGTGATCGACGGATGGCGAAACCGAATCGAGGCCAGCTGCTCCAAACTCGTCTCCCGCTCCGCCGTTCCGGTGGCCACGCTCGCTTTTCGAGATAAAATGACGCGCGACTGGACATCGATGACGTCGTGCACCAGATACCGAGGATACGCTTCCTGTCCTTTGCCTTTCTTGTACAGCCGGGCATCCGGATCCGTCACGCTTCGATGGGTTTGGTTGGAAAACCTGATTCCACGGAAGTTTCCTCGTTCTTCGGCATGGACGCGTTCCCCTGATTTTGGAGACGGAGAAGGCGGGTCGTCATCGGGATTCCGGTCCGCATCCGGGGACTCGGTCTGTTCATCTTCCCGGGCGGTGCGGGCGAGGTAGTCCTCCAACGTTTCCACCGGAGCGAGCTTGACTTCCCGCAAGCTGTGGATCGAAGCATTCGCCCGCACTTGAGTGCCGTCAGCCGCCGCATGCACATCCGGCGAGACCAACCCCGCCGCGATGCATTGATCCACCACGTAGGTCATCAGCCGGTCAAAGATTCCATGTTGGCGCCAGCGTTTCCGCGTTTTGACGAGCGTCGTTCGATCCGGAAGCGTAGGATGATGAGGATCCGGATGAAGCACGGATTCAAAGTCGAGACCGCAAAACCACAAGTATCCGGCATGCATGGGGAGGATCTCATACAACTCCCGCTCAGAGTGATCAAACAAATACGAGAGCAGCATCAGGCGAAGCAGCCGTTCCGGATCCGCCGCCGGGCGACCCGTTTTTTCCGTGTACAGGGGAGCCACCCAATCGTGAATGACGGAAAAGTCGACGGCTTCGTTGATTTGGCGCAGGATATGGTGTGGGGGAACCAGGTCCTCCATGTCGATGACTTGAAACAGCCGAGGCTGAGTCGAAGGGTTTTTGGGGGCTTTCATCATCCATTCACGCTCCATTCCAACGATTTTTCTTCCTTTTTCGACACAAGCCACCTAAATCCCTGCCTCAGGGTGTACTTTTTCACCGGCCTTCTAGAAAAGCTTGCCATCATTTTGCAAAGAGGGGGGAACACATGATGAGATTCGTGATCTCGCTTGTCCTTTCCCTTGCACTCGTAGCCAGCTTTTCCTTTGACTCGCTCCGCCTGGCCGAAGCGGCAGCCAAAATCAAAACGTATCCAAACTGCACCGCGCTGAACAAAGATTATCCAGGGGGCGTAGCCCGCTCCTCCTCTGTCAAAAACAAAGGAGGAAAAACCAAATATAAGCCTTACGTATCGAAAGCATTATACGATGCCAATCAACGACTGGATCGAGATAAAGATGGGATCGCCTGCGAACGATAGTCTTTCGCCCTTTGTTCTCCATCTTGTTCAAAGCCAAAGGGCCAACCGAATCACCCTTTGGCTTTTGCTTTCTTCGAATGAGCGATCGCTCACACCGCCGTTTCCCTTCCTTTGCCCGAATCGCGGACATCTAAGAGAGCAGGCGGGTACGGGGCGAAGTACCGCTGTTGCAACAAATAATCGTTTTCTTCGCGAATGGCCCACGATTTCAAGACGCTTGTCACACTGCTGAGCGGCAGTTGCTGCGCCCGATATTGCGCCAACAGTTCCAATACATATTGCTTTTCTTTCGCTGACATCTCCTTTTTGAAATAGCCCATCACATGTTGGCAAACATTGATATGGGAACGGCGTTGCGGAGCGCGGGCAAATAAGGCATGCAATCCCTGCTCATACAACTTCAGCACCTGCTCAACCGGAAGGCGTTCACGGTTCGCCACCAAGCGGCCAAGCTGCTTCAACCACGTTTGACTGTACGCCATAAATAAATATTTATGCTCAGAATGGAATTGCACGAGCGCTTTCATGGACCGCTCGGCTTTCACTTCACGAAATAAGGCGAGCGAAAACAACTTTGTCAAAAAGTGTTCGCGAATGGCTGCATTCGTCAAGCGTCCTTCTTCCTCAATAACCGCTTGGGGAAAGCGTTGAAATACATGATCGGCGAACAGCCCTGCTCCTTTCTCGATGACCATGCTGCTGTCAGCATTGCCATACACTTTTACATCTTTGATGCCACACGTCGGAGAACGGCTTTTTAAAATGAATCCATCAATTTCTTCGATTTGGTCGAAGAAGGAGGTGGCAAATGCCTTCATTTCCTTCGTCCAATCTCGATTTGTCGACGGCTGCACAAGCCGCTTTTCCTCGCCGTGTTTCACAAGCCGAACCGTCTCCCGCGGAACCCCAAGACCAATGGCCACTTCGGGGCATACAGGAACAAGCCGGGCAAACGCGGCTAAACGAGATATAAACGGATTGTGAATGATGTCGCCGTTATACCGGCAAGCGGAAAACCCGAGGCACTCGCTGACCACCACTGTTGGAATGGCGTAATGCATCTTTTTTCTCCTTTCTCGTTCCGTCATCTCTCTTTGTTATTGTAACCAATCAAATGAGTGACTGTCATGAATGCCGATTTCATTGAGCCAGTCAAAAAATCGGTATAAGTTAGAAGAAGCAATAAACAGCTCCAAATGCAAACAGCGCCCTAAGCGGCTTTCCTGCTTAGGACGCTTTGTTCTTTAGCGGAACAGTGGCGGCAGCTGCTGCATAGCGGTATAGACGCCCATATACGCCATCAAGATGACGACGATAGCGCCAAACACGCTGAGCCTGCTTTCTTTTTTCATCGTCTCTCCTCCCGACGCACCGCCTGAATGGCGATTCCTTCATTTCGCAACGCTTCATAGAGCCGCTTGGCAAATCGGACCGCCTGCTCGTTGTCGCCATGCAGGCAGACAGTGTCGGCTTCAATGGCAATGTCCGTCCCTTGCAGCGAGCGGACACGCCGGTCGCGGACCATCATGAGTACTTGCTTGACTGCTTCATCCTCGTCGGCGATGATGGCGCACGGATCGCTTCTTGGAGTGAGGGAGCCGTCATCCTGATATGTCCGGTCAGCGAACACTTCGCTCGCCGTCCGCAAGCCATAGGAGCGGCCCGCGCGGATGATCTCGCTCCCCGCCAAACCATACAATATAAGCGACGGGTCAACATCGCGCACCGCTTTGGCGATCGCTTCCGCCAACGCCGCGTCTTTCGCCGCCATATTGTACAAGGCGCCGTGCGGCTTGACGTGCGTCATCACGCCGCCTTCGGCCTTCACAAACGCAGCCAGCGCACCAATTTGGTAGACGACGTACGCATACACTTCCTCCGGCGAAACGGCCATCACCCGCCGTCCGAAGCCAAGCAAATCCGGAAACCCCGGGTGGGCGCCGATGGCAACGCCATGATGGATCGCAAGCTGCACCGTCCGCCGCATGACGAGCGGGTCGCCGGCGTGAAACCCGCAGGCGATGTTGACGGACGTGACATACGGCAAAATTCCTTCCTGTCCAAGCTGGTACACGCCAAAACTTTCGCCAAAATCACAGTTCAAATCAATCATCCTCACCGTTCTCCCTCCCATTGACGGCGAATGGCCGAAATCCACCCAGCCAACTGCCGCTCTTGTTCCGTATAAAGCCGCGCCGCTTCTTCCGGCCTGATCGGCTGAAATTGGATAAGGTCGCCCGGGCGAGCCTGCGCCAGAATCGGCAAATCAACCGCCGCGACTTGGGCGATGCGGGGATAGCCGCCCGACGTCTGGCTGTCGGCCATCAATACGATCGGCTGGCCGGACGCGGGTACTTGCACCGTGCCGAAGACGACCGCTTCCGACACCATCTCCCGCTCGCGCACAAGCGCCAACGCTGGACCGGAAAGCCGATAGCCAATCCGGTCGGACTGTGGCGTCACTTCATAGCGAGCGGCGAAAAACTGGCGGCGGCTCTCCGGCGTAAATTCGTCATACTCCGGGCCGGGAACCGCGCGCACCGTTTTCATTTTCCCGCTGATATAACGGCGGGCGGCTGAAGCAAGCCCCCAACGCAGCGGTTCGGCTACACGACACCCATGGGCGGCGCCGAGTGGCAGCGCATCGCCGCACCGCAACGGCCGACCAGCGAAACCGCCAAGCTGCGCTGGAACGTACGTGGAACGGCTGCCCATTACAGGCGGGACATCGATGCCGCCTGATACGGCGATGTACGCCCGAAACCCCGTCCGACACACCCCAATTTCGAGCACATCGCCCGGCTCGACAGCCATCGGCTTCCAAAGTGCAAACAGCCGCCCATTGAGCGCACACGGGAAATCGCCGCCACATACCGCAACGACGGCCTCAACGTGAAACCGAAGCGTCGGCCCGGCCATCGTCGCCTCAAGCACCGCCTCATCCCCATTGTTGCCGACGAGCGCATTAGCCAGGCGATACGCCCACCTATCCATCGCCCCGCCCACCGGCACACCGGCGTGCCGATAGCCGAAACGCCCACCGTCTTGAGCGGTTGTAAAAAATCCGCCATCGATCACTTCAATCATGTTCCTCTCTCCAAACGTGCAAATTCACGAGCCCCAATCGGCCGAAATTCCACGATGTCGCCAGCCGCAAGCAAACTTGGCTTCTCTCGGTGCGGGTCAAACAGCTTCAGCGGCGTTCGACCGATCAGTTGCCAGCCGCCCGGCGTCGCAAGCGGGTAGACGCCCGTCTGTCCGCCGGCGATGCCGACCGAACCGGCAGGCACTTTTGTGCGCGGCACCGACCGCCTTGGCGTCGCCAAGCGCGGCGACAGCCCTCCTAAATAGGCAAATCCAGGAGAAAAGCCGATCATATAAACTCGGTAGCGTCCAGCCGAATGGAGCGCTATCACTTCGTCTTCTGTCATCCCATGGAAACGAGCGACATCCGGCAAATCCGGACCGAATTCGCCGCCGTAACAGACGGGAATGACGACCGTCCGCGCCGAACGCCGCACCGCTTGTTCAGACCGCCTGATGTTTTTCCTTAGCCATGCGCCTATGCCGATGTAATCGATCACCAATGGATCATAGTAGATGGTGAGTGACGAAAACGCCGGCACGATCTCCTCGATGCCTTCTTTTCGCTCGGCCTGAAGCCGGGCGGCCGTTTGGTGGACGATATCATTCACGTCCTCGTCAATGCGGTCTGAAAACCGAACCGTCACCGCATATTCGCATAATGGAAACAACGTATACTCCACCGTCATCCCTTCCCCCGAAAGCCGAGTTCGCGCGAAATGTCCATCGCCGCCTGCTTCAATCGCGGAACGATGCGCGCCACATCATCTGGCGAAAAGCGCTGTTCCGGCCCGGCAACGCTCAGCCCGGCAACCGCCGCGCCTTCATGGTTGAAAATCGGCACCGCAACGGCGGCCGAATAGTTTTCCAGCTCAGAATAGCTGACCGTATAGCCGCGGTCCCGGTCTTCTTCCAACAACCGGCGCAGCGCTTCTTTGTCGGTCACCGTATGTTTGGCGATTTTGACAAGCTCGACTTGTTCTAAATAACGTTCCCGATCCGCCTTGTCCATAAACGCGAGCAAGACACGAGGGCACGACCCGGCATACAGAGGGGCGCGCCGCCCGACTTTCGTATAGACGCGCACCGGCTCGGACGTCTCGACTTTTTCAATATACAGCGCCTCATCGCCGTCGCGAATGACAAGATTCACCGCTTCGTTCGTCTCCTCTTTCAGCCGCTTCATCACCGGCAGCGCCGCCCGGCGAATATCGAGCCGCTCGGCGACGAGCGCGCCAAACGTCAAGAAGGCTAAACCGAGCTCATAGTAATCGCCTCGTTTTTGCAAAAAACCAAGGACAACAAGCGACTGCGCCATCCGGTACACCGACGTTTTGGGCATCCGAAGCCGCTCGACCATTTCCGGCAGCGTCAACCGTTCGCAATCGAGAAACAAATCAAGCAGTTCTTTTGTTTTTAAGACCGTTTTATTCATCATTGCCCCTCTGTTCCGAATATCAGAATATTAATTCCAAAATACGAGTTATATATTTTTTATTATAATGAAAAGTGGAACAACTTTCTACCACAAAATGAAAAGCGCCCGCTGAACGGACGCCGTCGGATTCAAATCGATAAGCGTTTCAAAAACACATAACTCACTTTTTGATATTCCATTTTCTCCTCATAGAAGCGATGGGCGTCAACCCGTTGCAGGCCGGATGACAGCGAGACAATCCCGTAGCCGTGCTCCTTCGCCCATTCGTGCACATGCGACAGCAACGCTTTTCCATACCCTTTCGAACGTTCGGCTGATGTCGTGACCAAATCGCAAACCCAAATAAAACGGCCGTTATAGAGCGTGATCATCGGCATGAATCCGACAACGGCAACCATTTTGTCCTGATCATATAACGCCGCAAGCTTATACCCTTCTTTTTCTTGCGCTTCACGCACAAGCGCGACATACGTTTCTTCATCCAAATGAGTGCGCAGCTCCCGCATGACCGGAAAAGCGCTTCTTACTTCCTCCTCCGTCTCGAGCCAAACAAATTGCGGCATGACTCCCATCTCCCTTCTTCTATTTCTACATTCATGATATCCATGTTTGTCCAAAAATGGAACTTCCGCCTTTCCGCAACGTTGATCATCGTTTCGAAAGAAGACTCCCGCTTCAAGCGCGTGAAGGGCGCAGCCCAGCGATCAGTGGAAGATTGTCGGCTGATAAACCAACGATTACAGCTGCAGCCGCAAATACGGCCTCAGCGGTAAAGTTTGCGCCCGAACCACATGCCTTATGCGCAGAAGGCTGGGAGAAAGAAAACGCCAGCCGGTTATTCGCAAGCCAGCTGGATCGTTTTCATCCCCCAGCGCCCCTTTCAATGGACCGGTTGATCACGCCAGCGAAGCGAGCACAGCCGGCAAGGCCTCCACAACGTCCGACGCCAATACATCCCAAGGCGAATGACCGTGTTGAACAAGCCAATCAGCAGCCTTTCCATGCACGAACGCCGCATTGCTCACCGCAGGCTGCACCGCCTCGTGCTGCAACAAAAACGCCGCCACGATGCCCGTCAACACGTCACCGCTGCCGCCTTTCGCCAAAGCCGGATTGCCGGTTGTGTTCACATATTGCGCTCCATCCGGCGCCGTAACAATCGTATATGGCCCTTTCAACACGACATACACGCCATATTCCATCGCCAACCGCTTGGATACCCCAAAGCGGTCGTGCTCCACCTCGCGAATGGAGCGACGGACGATGCGCGCCATTTCCCCCGGATGCGGGGTGATCACCGTCGGCGCGCTTCGGCGGCGCACCTGTTCGACGTAATCATCCCAGAAAAATAGGGCATCGGCATCGAGGATAAGGGGCACCGGCTTTCGCACCAACTCCCCAACAAGACGGCGCACCCCTTCCGTCCGCCCCAGCCCGGGGCCGATCGCCATCGCATCCACATCAAGCCCGTCCCAATCAGCCGCGCCGGCAAACGCGCCGCCCTCGGCTGGCCACGGCCGACACATCGCCTCCGGCACCCGGTTGGCGACCGCCTCGTACACCGTTTCCGGAACAGCCATGGTCACAAGTCCGGCCCCGCTTCGCAGCGCCGCTTTAGCGGCGAGCGTCACCGCTCCAGCCATCGCCTTCGACCCGCCGACGACAAGCAGTTTGCCGTACGTTCCTTTATGCGAAGACCGCTTCCGTTTTGGCATCGTTCGTATGACATCGCTTCGTTCCCACACAAACCGACGGACTGCATTCGTTTTGACCACGACCGGCGGAATGCCGATATCCACAACAGCAAGCTCCCCGTAATAATCGGCCGCTGGAAACGTGTACGCCCCAAGCTTCGGACAGTGAATGGTGAGCGTCACATCCGCGCGAACGGCCGCGGCGACATCACCGCCATCCGCCGGCACCCCGCTTGGCACATCGATTGCATACACAACAGCCCGCGAGCGGTTCAGTTGTTCAATGATTTCTTGATACGGAGAACGAACTTCCCCCTTGACGCCAATGCCAAGCAGTGCGTCGATGATGACATCATAATGCGGCACGCGCGCCGCAAACGCCCGCTCATTCCCCTCATAAGCGTTCCACGAATAGCCGGACCGCTCGTACACCTCAAGCGCGGTACGCGCCGCTCCTTTCACCTTTTCCTTTGGTGGAACGAGCCATACATCGGTTTCGTAGCCGTAGCTTTTCAACATGCGGGCAACGACAAACCCATCCCCGCCGTTGTTGCCCGCCCCGGCAAGCACCGCTACGTTAGCAGCGCGTGAAATGCGTTCTTTCAGCGCTGAAAACAGCGCCTGCCCCGCGTTTTCCATCAATGAATCAGCGCTAATGCCGATCCTCTCCGTCACTTCTCGGTCGATGGCATACATTTCATCAGATGTTACGATTGGAATCATTCTCCTTCCTCCTCGTTTCTTTTGACCTCCGTCCCCCTTGACGCTCCATCTTTTACACATGTTGGCCATGGGAGAATCAGGCTTCGAGAACGAACCACGATGCCCGATGGAGCGGTCTTTATGGAGCGTTCATGAAACGTTTGACATTCCCTGCCGCGCCTTCCCATCATCAATGTATGATTTAGGATCAAGCCTTGCCGGAACAGCCGGCGGCTGCGTCTAGGCGCATTTTCATTGGAGCGGCGTCATCGCCTTTATCGCCGTGTTGCTCGCCTTGTCCTACCCGCTTCATCCGCTATGCGGAAAAACGACGGCCATCGCCCTCGCGATGACCGCCGCCTGGTCACGGCTGCTTGGCGATCGCTTGCAGCCCAAACTGCAGGCAATCGTCACAAATCGCCGCCAGTGGACCTTTAGCCAGCCTCGGTTTTTCTTTGAGGCAAAACGAGCATCGGCTGCTGGAATCGGCTTGCGTTTCGAGCGTCAATTCCTCTTCCAGTTTTTCAAGAGAAAAGACCACAAGCGCTTCATATACGTTGTCAATCAAGTCGCCGTCGATGTACGTACATTTTCCTTCCCACCGCAATGCCACGAGCTTTGCCGCCACTGCCATGCCTTCATAAAATCGACGGCGGGCCTCTTCCTCACTTTGTTCCGCTTCGGCCGCCAAATCATCGGCAAACTGCTCAAGCGCCGCAACGGTGCATTGTTCGAGCCACCGTTTTGTTTCGTTTGTCATGCCCATTTCCCCTCCCTCGTTTCTTTCCCTTCTCAATACGACAAATAGGCATATTTTCCTTCTTCACCGCGGCAATTTGTCAAGAAAACGAGATCGCAGCTCAGGCGGCGGCAGCTGACAACGATCACGCTTCGCAGCGAGACGATGACGGCGGTTGGCAATCGCGTCATACATATGATCACGCAACAGCCGCGGAACGAGAAATCCAACCGCTGCCAGCCAATTCCACGGCCACGAAAGGCGTCGACCGATGCGCAGGACAGCGGCAGATTTGACATAACAGCAGCCGTTCTCGATGAGGGCGACACTGTCTTTCGCCGATGCCTCCCCGTTTGCCAACAATGCTTGACCAACAGCGCTTTGTTGCGCCGCAAAGCGGAATACTGCCTTTCGGTCGCGGGCAGCAATCCAATGCACACTCGCATGGCAAAACAAGCAATCGCCATCAAATAAGATGATAGGATGCATCACATTCCCTCCATCGACCGGCTGTTGACGGGTTCAATGCAAGCGCTCACATCATTTTTCGGCGAGTTGACGAGCGGCGCCACTTCGTACATCTGCATTTGCTCTTGAGGATACGACAGCAACAACGACTTCAAATACTCGCTGTCGTCCAAACGCGGATCTAGCCAGTCTTCATGTCGTTCAGGCGGCAGTATGACCGGCATCCGGTCGTGGATGGGGGCGATGAGCTCGTTCGCCCTCGTCGTAATGATCGTGCACGTCTCAAGCCGCCCGCTTGGCCCATCCCAGCGCTCCCACAACCCTGCGAACGCAAACGGCTCGCCGGTTTTGAGGGTAAACCGGTACGGCACTTTTTTCGTTCTTTCCTTTTTCCATTCAAAAAACCCATCGGCTAAAATCAAGCAGCGCCGCCGCTTGAACGCATGGCGAAAACTCGCCTTTTCATCGATCGTTTCCGCCCGGGCGTTGATCATCTTCGCACCGATGCGGACATCTTTTGCCCAAAACGGTACAAGCCCCCAGCACATCATTTTCCCGACTCTCTCTCCCCCTTCGGCGACGATGGTCAGCACATCTTGACCCGGGGCGATGTTGAACCGGGGAGCAAGCGAACCTTCATAACGGAAGTGAAACCGCTCCTGCAACGCCAACAAATCAACCGTTAAGGTAAACCGACCGCACATGCCTCTTCCCCCTTCTTCTCGTTAGCTTCAAGGAAGAAAACGATCTTCTACCAGAAAACTGCCAACAACACTCTCCCCATGTGCGCTCATGTGATGAAAGGGTAAGTGTTTCTAGATGATCCCATTCCTTTCTTTATCAGTTTACAAAAAAAGCGGCCGAGGGGAAATCCGGCCACTTGATGAAAAGAAGCTTCAGTTGATCTCTTGCGTGATCGACGCCATAGGAAAACGAACAGTAAAGGTGCTCCCTTTTTTCTCTTCCGAGACGACGTCCACCTCGCCGCCGTGCGCTTTCACAATCTCTTTGACGATCGTCAGGCCGAGTCCTGTTCCGCCGATGCGGCGGCGGTCCGAATTATCAACGCGGTAAAACTTCTCGAAAATATGCGGCAGCGCCTCAGCCGGGATGCCAAGCCCTTCATCCCGCACATCGACGCACAAGCGGCCGCTATGCTCATAAAGCCGGATCGCAACGGTCCCACCGTCTGGAGAATATTTCACCGCATTATGAACTAAATTCGTAAACAGCTGCCGCAGCCGTTCCCTGTCGCCGCGGATCACCGTCCGCTTTGTCTCTATGGAGACTGAAAACGCATGGATATCCGTTCCCAGTTTTTCTGTTTCAACGACTTTTTCAACGACCGGAACGAGGTCAACCGGCTCCCAATGATACGTTTGTCGGCCGGCTTCCATGCGCTGCACATCCAGAAAATCGTTAATTAAAGCGGTCAGCCGCTCGGCTTCTTGATAAATGGCCGTCAAATATTTATGCTGCCGCTCCGGCGCAAGCGGTCTGTTGAGCAACAGCTCCGCCAAACCGAGAATGCCCGCCAGCGGCGTCCGCAATTCATGGCTGACCGTGCTGACCAACTCCGATTTCATCCGATCAACTTCCACCTGCTTTGTCACATCGCGATGGACGAAAATCGTGCCAAATTTCGCTCCCCCTCGGTAAAGCGGTGCGGCATAAACTTCCATAACGATCCGATTCTCTTTGAGTTCATACGTCATCACGGATAACTCATCCGCCGGACCAAAAACGGCCTGATCGAGAAAGACGCTAAGCGCCTGCTCATCGGTGGCCAATGCGCAAAGCCGCTGTTTCCACTCGGCATACGGCGCCTCTTGCCATCCGTCTGCCGCGGCGCCGAACCATTCCTTCATCCGCCCGTTCATTAGCTTGTTCGTTCCATGAAGGTCGACGAGCTGAATGCCTTCGGGCAAATGGTTGAAAATATCTTCCGTCAGACGCCGATCTTTTTCCGCTTCCTCGTATAAGGCAAGTTTTTGCAAGGAAATCGAAATATGCTTGCCAAGCTGTTCGGCCTCGACCGCTTCATCATCCGTGAACGCTGCTCCGAACCGGCTTAAGACGATGACCGCCTCCACATCATCACTTGGCGACAACACAGGGACGAACAGATCGTATGAATATAGCGGTTCGTCATGGTAACCGCGCTCAAACCCCGGCAGTTCGCGGCGGATGGTGAATGCCTGCTTCGTCTCGAGCAAGCGGTGTTCGAGACCGTTATACAGTTGCTGCAAAAACCGATGCACGCTCATCGCTGATAAACCGAACGAAGCATGCGCTCGCTCTTCATCGGCAACGACGATGATGCCCCGTTCCGCCTTCATGATGGCGCATAAATGGCGGATGACGCTATGTAACACTTCCTGCTTGTCAAGAGACTGAGCCATGCCTTTAATAAGGTCATTGCGGCGCGCCAGCTCCTGCTCGCGGCGCTCGGCCATGGCCAACGCTTGCTCCAGCTCGGCTTGCTGGGCCTCGAGCTCTTCTTGCTGGGCGAGAAGTTCTTCGTTTTGCGCCAACAGATGCTCCTCTTTTTCGCGAATGCTCTCCATCATCATCATAAACGCTTTTGATAGTTTGCCAATTTCATCTTCCTGCTCGTCAAATGTTGGCCATTCGACAGTTGCGCCTTGTTTGGCAAACTGTTCCGCAGCGGCGGCAAACTGTTGGAGCGGGCGGCCGATTTGCCTTGCTGCCAAACGCATAAGCCGCTGCAATAAAAACAACATCAGCGCGATAAAAGCGATAAATGCGGCTTGCCCGTATTGCTGTTTTCGCTTGAAATCGATATATTCTTGCTTCATCTGGTCGATCAGCGTATCATGATAGGCGGCAAGCCGCTTTTGAAAACTTTGCACCGCCGCCGTGCCGCCGTTTTCCGCGATCAACGCCACTTCCCGTCGGTCGCCGCGCTCAAAAGCCTCTATTGCTTTCGGCACGAGCTGTTCGAAATAGCGGATGAAAAAGTCGTGGGCATCGCGAAGAAACCGCTCGTCTTCCGGATGGACAGCCAACGGTTCCATTTCTCTCAATACTTGTTTCGCAGTTTCTTGTTGCTGAAAAACGCTTTCTTTGAACGACGGACGTCCGAACGCAAAATAGCCGCGCACATCAAAAAACGCTTGGGTAAACGCCCGATCAAGCTGATGGGTGCGAATTTCCTTTTGCTCGAGCGCCTGTTGCACCGCCTCGAACGAACGGGTGAGCGACTGCTGGTACATCACGAGCAGCGCCGAGCCGAGAAAAAACAAAACCGTAAATCCAGCCATGAGCCATACAAATCGGGATGCCACGCTACGGCGAAAGTGGACTGCCATCCGTCTCATGCAGCACCTCATTCACTTTCTTCACGAATTCAAATGGGCGGTACGGTTTTTCGATAAACAGATCCGCACCGGCCGCCAACGCCCGCTCTCGGTCGGCCGGCTGGGTTTTCGCCGACAGCATGATCACTTTCGGACGCTTCTCCGGACATTCACGGCGAAAATGTTCCAGCACCTCGACGCCGCTATAAAACGGCAGCATATAATCGAGCAGCACCAAATCATAATCGCGTTCGCGCAGCCTCTTGAGCGCCTCGGCCCCGTCCGCCGCTTCGTCCACCTTATACCCTTCATCGGTCAACAAATCGGCCGCTAGCATGCGCAACACTTCTTCATCTTCCACAAGCAAAATCTGTTTCAATCAGCTTCCCCTCCCTCGCTACATCCGTTTCAACAATCGGCTGACCCGCGCCTCAAGCTCAAGCCGTTTAAACGGTTTCGTTATATAATCATCCGCTCCTAACTGAAGCGCCCGTACGATATCTTCTTCACTTTGGCGCATTGTTAACATAATAATTTTATAGCGCGACTCATCGCGGCGGCTGCGAAGACGGCGCAACACTTCAATCCCGTCCATTTTCGGCATGATCCCGTCAAGAATGACAAGGCACGGCGAATGGCCTTCGTGCCATGACGATTCGATGAACGATACCCCATCGGCAAATGCCCGCACTTCACACTGCTCTTTCCGATCTCGGGCAATGTGTTCGAGAAGATCAGCCACAACCGTGCGAACGATCACATCATCGTCAACGACGGCCATTTTCACCGTTTTTCGCTGCCGCATGTCATCTATCTTTTCGGCGGCCACTGTCCGATCCCTCCCGCCGTTTTTTGCCGCATACAACGCCCCGTCCGCCCGCTCAAGCCAATATTCAAGCGGCGCGCCTCCCTCGTTCACCTCCACGATCCCACAAGAAAACGTGCAACGAAACGCCGTGCCCCCTCCGGAAAATGAGCGGGAACGAAATTGATTACGGAGCCGTTCAATGACTTCAAACGCATCGTGTTGCATCGTTTTCGGCAAAAAAAGAAGAAACTCTTCGCCCCCGAAGCGGAACGCTAAATCGTTTGGCCGTGTTCCATGCCGAAGGAGCGCCGCAAATTCACGCAGCACCTCGTCTCCAACTAAATGACCATACTGGTCGTTAATCTGCTTAAAATGATCTAGGTCGAGCAATGCGATGCAGTACGGCTCCCCAAGCCGCTCCCGCTCGCTTTCGAGCTGGCGGTAGGCCTCAGGCAAATATTTGCGGTTGTATAACCGAGTGAGCTCATCGACAAGCAGAAGCCCTTCCAACTGTTTTTTCCGCTCCAACAACCGATGCACTCGAATGATAAATTCCGGTAAGGCAAACGGTTTTACCATAACATCATCAGCACCGGACGCGTAACTTTGCAGACGCACCTCTTCGCGATCATCGGCGCTGATGACCACAGTTGGAACAAATTGTTGGCCAAGCGCCGCCTTCAATTCCTTGAGCACCGTCAAACCGTCTGTTCCGTTCATATGCACGTCGATGACAACGCAGTCCGGCTTCACCTCATACAATTGTGTCACCGCCTTTTCCGGTTGGGCAACGGTGACAATCTGCCAGCCTACTTTCTCGATTTGCTCTTTCATATACATTAAAAAGAGCGCATCATCATCGACAAGCAAGATAAGCGGCGCTTCGTCGGCGTCCGCCGACGAAAAAGAAAAATGAGTAGGAACATCGCGGTACGTTTCGTCATAATACCAATGCATCAACTCATATACGTGCTCTTTCAGCTCGGCTGGCGTCCACAGTTTCCCGTTTTCCGCCTCAAGCCGCTTCATCAGCCGGCACGCTCTTTTCCCCAACTCTTCCATCCCAATGACAGCGGCCGTTCCGACGATGTTATGAAAAAACCGATACACATCTTCATACGTAATCGCTTCTTCCTGCTCCCACTGTTCCAATTTGGCACGAATATTGCGCCAAAAATGCTCTTTGTATTTGTCCATGACCGAACGCGACCCTCCCGTTTTCTCATCCCCGATCCAATAAGTCAGCGGGCGCAAAAAAGAAGGAACCGCCGAAGCCGTTCCACTCTCCTTACATTATATATGGCTTTTTATGTTCTGTATACGACCAAATGCTTATTTCTTTGGTTGCTGTTGCTCGAGCGACCGCAAAAAGGAGAGCATGCGATTCACGTATTGGTCGCCATACAGCGAGAAACTTTTCACATGATCCGCTTTGTCCGTCAGCCATAGTTGAAACGCATGCGGATGGGTGTTGTACAACTTCACACTTTCTTTGTATGGAATCGAACGGTCGTCTTTGCTGTGGATGAACAAAATCGGCCTCGGCGCGACACGATCGACCGCATGGATGGGCGAAGACACACCCAAATCCAAATCCGCAAGCGCCGGGACGATCGCTAAAATCAAATACGTAAACGGCACATCGGGCAAGTGCGTCCATACCGGCATATTGGCGCGCAAATACGATTCAAGGTCGCTAAACGGGCTGTCCGCAATCACCCCGTGAACATCTCTGTCCTCGGCCGCCGCCAATATCGACGTCGCCGCCCCCATCGAAATGCCGTACAAGGCAACCGGCTCGCGGTAGTGCGTTTTCGCGTAATCGATCACGCCAAGCAGATCGTCTTTCTCTTTGACGCCGATCGTAATCATATCGCCTCCCGACTCGCCGCTCGCGCGAAAATCAAACAAGATGACGCGGTACCCGTCGTCAACAAGCCGCTTGGCGAGCGGCAAAAACGGCACGTTTTTCTGAATCCGGTTGCCGGCATACCCATGGGCAAAAATGACCGTCATCTTCGCCGCTCCTTTAGGCGGAATGATCCAGCCTTCGAGCGCCGTTTTCCCATCTTTGCTTGTAAATGTCGCACTTTCATACGCCATGCCATAGTCTTTCGGCGTCATGGTAACCGGCTCGCGCGGTTTATGCGTCAGCTGCCAGCCGACATAAACGGACAAACCGACGCAGGCGAGCAACCCCAAAATGACAACGCCAATGGCCGCAGAAATCCAAACGCGCCGTTTTGTCCGGCGCGGCGTGCGCACCACTTCCATGTCCGTTTTCCCCTTCCTTTCTTTCATCCTACTTGTTGAATTGCTCATTTGGCAGTCAAAAAAGAGATGTCCGCCAAAAACGAACATCCCTTTCGCCCATGGCCCGCTTCATGCCGCCAACTTACGAATGCGCGAGCGGCGCAGACGCTCCTTTACATCTGACGATCAAGTCAAACTCGCGCACCGACGCCATCTGTTCGTCCACGAGCCCGCGCTCCCAGACGCGGCGCAAAAACAGCTCAGCAATCAGCCGATTCCGCTCGTTTTCTTGCCCGCGCTCAAGAGCAATAACGCTCAAATACAAATCACACATCCGATTGGCAATCGTCTTAGCATGAAACGTCTGCACCTCATCCGCTTGGCCGCCAAGACGGGCGAGCGCGGCCACCAACTCCTTCAACCCTTCTTCAGCCGGGCGGGCAAGCGGCTTAACCTCGGCCGTCAACCGCTCAAGCCGCTCCTTCATCTCCGCGATGAACCGCTCGTGAATGCGGTATTTGCGCATCAAACGCAGCACCTCGAGCGCCAAAATATTCGCCGTTCCCTCCCAAACGGTCAGCACTTGGGCGTCACGAAGCAGGCGCGGGGTGACAAAATCTTCGATATACCCGTTGCCGCCGTGCAGTTCAATCGCCTCATGGCTAAAGGCAATCGCCTCTTCGGCGGTGCGCATTTTAAGAAGTGCGATCAAAAGCCTGAGCCATGCTTTCTCCGCCCCGTCCGTTTCATGAGGCGCGGTCATGACGCGGTCAAACAAGGCGATCATGTCAAAGCAGGCGCTCGTTTCCACTTCCTGTCTCGCCGTCAAATTGGCAAGCGTCTCGCGCACCATCGGGTAATCCGTCAAGACATGGCCAAAGGCAGTGCGTCGCTCAGCGTATTGTTTCGCCTCTTCAAGCGCCCGCTTCATGATGCCGACGGAAGCAACCGCATTGCAGACGCGCGAGAGATTAAGCGCTTCCATCATATAGTAGAAGCCTTTCCGCGGATCGCCGACCACATACGCCTCGGCCCCGTCAAACACGACTTCGGCCGACGGCACGGCGCGCACTCCTAACTTATCTTTCAGGCGGCGAATCGAGATGCCGTTTAACGTCCCATCTTCTTTGCGCCACGGGACAAGGAACAAGCTCAGCCCTTTCGTCCCCGGCCCGCTCCCGTCGATGCGCGCCAATACGAGCGCCACGCCGCAGCGGCCGGCATTGCTGGCAAAATATTTTTCCCCATATAGTTTATAATGGTCGCCGCACGGCACAGCACGCACCGCGTTGGCGCCAACGTCCGACCCGCCTTGGCGCTCGGTTAAAAACGTCGCCCCTTCATACAGTTCGACCTCACCGGTGGAAGTGACATGGGGCAAGTACCGTGCTTTTAACTCGTCGTCGGCGAAATGTTCAAGCACATAGGCGGTTGCCATCGTCAGCGTCACCGGACAATAAAACCCGGGCTCAGCTTGGGATAAAATGTACCCTTGGGCGTACGAATACATGTAGTTTCCTTTTCTTCCAAGATCGGGAATCGGTTTGTGCACATAACCGACAATGCCCGTTTCGTACGTCTGTTTTGCCGTCTGCACGTATCCTTCGTTTACCCATACTTCGGAAATGTCGTTCCCAAACCGGTCGTACTTGATGAGGCGCGGCTGCCCTTCGCGGTCGGTGTGCACGGCGCGGCGGTCGACGTCCGTCAAGCAAAATTCGTAAAACGACGCGAGCTTTTCTTCCGCATACCGATACAATTCGTCATCCAAATGCCGTTTCAAATTCACCAGCAAATTCGGATCGACTTCATAAAGCGGTTTCATCGTCTCTCCCCTTTCCCCTCTTCTTATCGTCCCTGTGCTCCCTGCGCCGTCGTCTCCCACATCCGCAGCACTTGTTTCAACACTTTTCCCGTCGCATTGCGCGGCAGTTCAGCGATCGCCTCATACAGACGCGGAATTTTATAGTCAGCCAGCTTGTCAGATAGGAAACGCTTGCACTCTTCCGCAAGCGGTTCGAGAGGTTGGCTCAATACAACAAACGCTTTTGCTGTTTCGCCCCACTCCGGATGCGGCACGCCGATCACGGCAACATCGGCGATCGCCGGATGCGTTCGCAGCACATCTTCGACTTCCTTTGGATAAATGTTGACACCGCCGGAAATGATGACATCTTTTTTCCGGTCGACGATCCAAATGTAGCCGTCTTCATCGCGGCGCGCCAAATCGCCGGTGTACAGCCAGCCGTCTTTGATCACCTCGTTCGTTTTTTCTTCGTCCTTGTAGTATCCTTTCATGATGCTCTCCCCGCGCAGCACGATCTCCCCGACCTCGCCGGGCGCAACTTCCTGTCCGTTCTCATCGACGAGGGCCACCTCGCAATGAAGAGCGGCATCTCGGCCGACGCTCCCCGCTTTTTCGCCATGCTCCTCAGGAGACAAGTACGTCCCGTTCGGGCCGGCTTCGGTCAAACCGTATAAACACATCATCCGCCCGGCGCCAAAGCGGCTGGCGACAAACTTCACTTCCTCACGCGACAGCGGAGCCCCGCCGTACATCCAGCAACGGACCGAAGAAAGGTCGTATTCGTCAAACCGCGGATGCTTCGCCGTCAACAAATACGCCACTGGCGCGCCGAAAAAGTGGGTGATCTTGTGACGCTCGACCAGTTCGAGCAACGCATCCGGGGAAAACGCAGGCGCTAGGACATGGGTCGCACCGACGTACGTGCCGCCTATGAAAAACAAATGAAGCGGCGCTGAGTGGCTGAGCGGCATGAGATGCAGCAGGCGGCTTTGACGGTCGATTTTCGTTTCGATCACGATCATGTCCGCAACCGTGATCACATTGCGATGCGTGAACAACACCCCTTTTGGCCGCCCCGTTGTCCCCGATGTATACAAAATCGTCGCCTCATCATCCTCTTTGGCTGGGCAGACGATCTCTTCTGGATCACCCGAATCGATCAACTCCTCGAGCGACAGCCAACCGCCTTCCGCCTTCCCGGTCTTCACCCAGATTCCATCGCTTCCACCGACAAGCGGGGCGAGCACTTGATGCACCCAATCGTGGGCGATGAGCGCCTTTGCCTCGCTATGGCCGAGAATATACTGCACCTCAGCCGCCGTCAAGCGCGCGTTAATCGGCACAACAACCGCGCCAAGGCGCAAAACAGCAAAGTACGAAACGGCAAACTCTTTGGTATTGGGCATATACAGCGCGACTTTATCGCCGCGTCCGACACCAAGCCGAGCCAATGATGAGGCCAAGCGATTGACCATGCAGTTGACCTCGGCATACGACAGCGATGATTCTCCTTCGATGACCGCCGTTTTCTCTGGAAATTTCCTCGCATTCCGGGCGAGCAGCTCTGAAATGTTCATCCATCCGATTCCTCCCATTCTCGCAATCGCTGTTCAAAATCGGAAAGCAGCGCTTCCATCTCCGCCTTCAGCTGAAGCAAATCCTCGATCCGCTCGCTCACCTCCTTCAATTTCCGCCGCCCGTATTCGACCGTTTTTTCAAGCTGTTTCTTCCCCGTGCGATCCTCATCAAACAGCGCAATCATCTCATGAATTTCGTCAAGCGAAAAGCCGAACCGTTTGCCGCGCAAAATGAGCTTGAGTTTCGCCCGCTCCTTTTTCGTATACAGCCGCTGCCCTGACTCGGTCCGAATCGGGGAGAGCAATCCGCGTTCTTCATAATAGCGGATCGTCCGTGTGCTCACATCAAACTCTTGCGCCAAATCGGAAATGGTGAAATAGTGCATGGCCATCCCTTTTCTAGAATCAATATTCTGAATTTTATTTTAATTGACGTTTACGTAAAAGTCAACGAATATGAAAGCAAAGAAACAGTCATCCTCCCCCTTCTCCGTGTCCATTCTCTCCGCCATCCAACCATCAATATGGAAAAAATGGATCTGGGAGCCGTCGGCGAAAGGAGACATCCTAAGCCAATGCAAAGAAAGAGACAGTCGACCGAACGCACAGGTCATCAGCACTGAAACGCTTTTCCATTATTCATGGCGGCCAGAAGCGAATCGGACGGCATGGGTCGATATACGCGCCGCTGATTCCCTGGCGAAATCACCATGACAAAAGAAAAAAGCCCCTGTCTAAGGAGCCGTTTCCTCACCCGCCCGCCCCGGTGTAAAAGCGCAAGGCAAACCGCCAAAAGCGACGGGCCAGCCATAAAAAGAGAATGGCCGCAGCCAAAGCCGCCAGCGCTGTCGGGATGCGCCATTTTCCAAGCAGCGCCAAAGCCGGCGTATTGGTGATCAACACCGCCGGCAAGATGTAGGTAATCACCAACCGCACCGCCCCGCGGTACATGCTGCCGGGAAAGCGGGCCGTATCAAAAAACGAATCGAAAATAAACGACAAGTCATCGATGCGCACGACCCAAAACGAGGTCGTCATCAACATCATCCATAGCGAATAAATGAGCAAAAGAGAAGCGGCCATCACGATCAGAAACATGCATACGTCGGCCGCCGATGGCACGTAGCGTTCAACATACAAGCCGAAGCCGATGACGCCGATGCCAAGCGCCACATCGATAAGCCGCCAAAAGACAAGGTGGCGGAAGCTGACGTAAAACATGCTGTCGACCGGTTTCGTCAAAATATAATCGAGCGTGCCGCGCCTGACATGCTCAAGCAGCCTTGGCATGTTCGGGCGGAGCGCAAAATCGATGAATCCGCGCAGCGTATTAAAGACGCCGAGCAGCACAAGCACTTCCCCATACGTCCAGCCGCCTAAGCGATCCGTCTGGTAAAAAAAGATATGGACGGTCAACAGAGCGATTGCGATGCCAAAAAAGCTGGCGATAAAATTGCCGAAAAATTCGCTCCGGTATTCCATTTCCTCGACCAAACAAGCGCGGAAAAACTCGCGGAACACCCGCCCGTATCGCCGCATGTTCATCCACCTACCGCCTGATTTTTTCTCATCCCCGCTTTCCACAGCCATTGCAAAGCACCAATCAGCGCCATCATCCACCCGGCGGCGATCGCAAAGCCGCGCGCCAACTCTCCTCCATCCGCCGCCCCGGTGGCGATTTCGATCGGAAAACTGATCATATAGCGAAACGGCAGCCACTCGCTCCATTCGCGAAGCTGCGGCGGAAGCAGCCCAAGCGGCGCGATCCGTCCTGACAAAAACAACGAAATGACGTCGATCACGCCGTACACAGCCGCCACTTTCGTCATCCAAAACGCAAGCAACCCGCACGAGTAACTAAGCAAAAAACGAAGCGCCGCACCCAATACAACCGCCATCAAAAACAACATGATTTGACTTGCCGTCATGTGAGGACGAAGCGCCGGCCAAAATGTCGCTGCCACTACCCAGACAGGCACTAAAATGACGGCAAACAGCCATTTATAAATGATGTTTTCCGCGATCGCCCAATGGATCGGGTGAAGCGGCCGCAGCAACCAATTCGAAAACGTCCCTTCGCGAATTTCACGGTCCAGCTCCCATACATCCCACGCGCTCGTCATTCGTTCGACAAAAATGACGGCCATAAAATAAAAGACAAACGAATCGCTCTCTTCCGGATGAATGTTCATCCAGACAAACATCGTGATCAGCGGCTGCGTGATCGCACCCGTCATCCAGACGAACGTCGCCAAACGATACGCGAGCATTTCGATGTATTTCATCCGCAACAAAGCGATATATTTGCGAATCATACACGCTCCTCCTGAAACGCGCGCGTAATCACTTCCTCAAGCGGCGGGTCTTCAATATTGATGTCGCGGACATCAAACCGCTCTAATAACCGCGCTGCTGTCCCCGCCGCCTTCTCGCGCGCCACCCGCAATACGACTGTTCCTTCTTCGATTTCCGCCACTTCGCCATACTCTCCCCAATCCATGTCCGGAACCCGTGAAAACCGGACTTCCAATCGCTTGTACGGCGCCAGCTTCTCCGTCAGCACTGACAGTTCCCCGTCGTAAATCAATCGCCCGTAGTTGATGATCATCACCCGGTCGCAAAGCGCTGCAACATCACCCATGTAATGCGATGTCAACAAAATCGTCGTCTCGTGCTCCCGATTGTAGTCAACGATAAAGCGACGCACGTTTTCTTGCGTATGAACGTCAAGCCCGATCGTCGGCTCATCCAAAAACAACACTTGCGGCCGATGCAAAAGCGCCGCCGCCAGCTCGCAGCGCATCCGCTGCCCGAGCGACAGACTGCGCGTCGGCTTGTCCAACAGCGACGCCAAGTCGAGCAGTTCCGTCAATTCCTCGAGCGTCTGGCGGAAAGCCCGATCGTCGATGTCATAAATGGCTTTATTGACCAAAAACGTCTCCATCGGCGGGATGTCCCAAATGAGCTGGCTTTTTTGCCCCATCACCAAGCTCATCATTTTTTTAAACTCCGGCTTTTGCTCAAACGGCACAAACCCGCCGACCGTGATCTCTCCTGATGTCGGATGCAAGAGGCCAGCAAGCATTTTCATCGTCGTCGTTTTCCCCGCCCCGTTTGGACCTAAAAAGCCGACAATCTCCCCTTTTTCAATCGTAAACGAAACGTCCTTCACCGCCTCAATGACGCGGTAGTCGCGCCGCCATAAACTGCGCGCCGCCTCAAGCCATCCCGCTTCGCGGCGATGGACGCGGAACGATTTATGCAAATGGCTGACACGGATCACCATGTTCATCCTCCAGTATGTGCATACTACTGACATTCTTTTGTTATATCACATTCGAAGGACGCGCCGCAAAGAAAAACGTTTCGTCATCTTTCTTCTATCATCTCTTTCTTTCGTCATGTATAATAGAAGGAGAATCGAACCAGAAAGGGGATTGTCGAATGGGAGCGATCTCAAATGAAATGATTTGGCAAGCCATTAAAGAACTTGCCGAGCAGCTGCAACAAACGAACGGACAAGTGCAGCAACTGGGCCAACAGGTGCAACAAACAAACGAGCAAGTGCAGCAACTGGGCCAACAAGTCCAACACCTTAACAGCCAAGTGCAGCAGCTGAACCACCAAGTACAGCAAACTCATGAGCAAGTCGACCAGCTCGCCAAACAAGTGCAGCAAACGAATGAACAACTCAACCAATTAAGCCAGCAAGTGGCCGACATGGACAAACGGATCACCGATGTCGCCAACGGCCAAAACATTTTAGTTGAAGAGCTGTTCGAAAACAAAAAGGAGATCAAGCGGGTCAAAACGGCGCTCAATCTGTATTAGGGCCGACCCTTCCGTCCGGTTCATCTTTTCGATGCTCAATAGCCCCATTATTTCGCCGTTTTTCTCCGCGTTTGTTTCTCATCTTTGCTGAGCTCACCGGATAATGTTTTGGCTGAATGAGTCATCCCTTGAACAGCCCCCCGTTTCTTTGGTCAGCTTACAAACGATCGTGCGTTTCAAACGAGTTGCCTCTGTCTGCAATCCCCTTGTCTGCTGTCGATGCCGGTCAACTGAATGATTTTAGCCGCAAAAAAGCCTGGAAGATCCAACGGAACAGATCTTCCAGGCTTTCTTGTGAACCTTTGTCCCGCCAACTTGCCCGTTGCGAAACTAGCGGATCAGCTGCCATTGGGTCTGCCAAACGGGCAAACATGCCGAACCGGCAGCGAAAGAGGGAAATGGCATCGACCAAGGTTATGGCTTGACGCGGATCGGTATACAACATCAATATGACCCCGGCCAATCTAAGAGCTCAACAGCAAATACTTGTTTTTGACGTGGACATCCAACTCGTCCGGCGCTCCGCCAAATACGACGGACCCTTTATTTAAAATGTAGACAAAATCAGCCAGCTCCAGCGCCATCGCTAAGTTTTGCTCGACCAAAAAGATCGTTAGCTCTTGTTGCTTCAACTGTCGAATGATTTCCGCCACCTTCCGCACCATGAGCGGTGACAATCCTTCTGACGGCTCATCAAGAAGCAGCACTTTCGGATTGGTCAGCAACGCCCTGCCGATCGAAAGCATTTGCTGCTCTCCGCCGCTTAAATCGCCGCCCATCGATGACTCCCTTTCCTTCAGACGCGGGAACATGGCGTAAATGTTCTCGAGCGTCCATCCGCCTTCCACCGGACGGTAGGTAGTCATTAAGTTTTCTCTCACGGTTAAATTCGGAAATACTCGTCTCCCTTGCGGAACGAGGGCAACCCCCAGCCGCGACACTTGAAAGCTCGCCTTATCCTGGATCTCGATCTGCTCCAAGACAATCTTCCCTGTCCGAGCCGGAACCATCCCCATAATCGAGTGAATCGCCGTCGTCTTTCCCATCCCGTTCCGGCCCAATAGAACGGTTACTTTTCCCCTTTCGACCGTTAATGAAACATTGTGAAGAATATGGCTATCTCCGTAAAAAGCATTTAAATTAGAAATATGAAGCACCAGCCGCCTTCTCCTTCCCGATATAAATTTCGTTGACCCGTTCGTCGCTTCGCACCTCTTCAGGGGCCCCGTCGATGAAAATGGAGCCGTTGTACAGCACAATCATCCGTTCTGCCAAGCCGAACACAACATCAAGATCGTGTTCAATCACCATCATCGTAATATCCTTTGGCAACTGCCGAAGCAGCTCGGCGATGTAGTTCGTTTCGGCTTGAGACATGCCCGCCGTCGGTTCATCAAGTAACAGCACGTCCGGCTCCATTGCAATGCCAAGCAAGATTTCCACTTGCCGCTGTTCGCCATACGACAACGTTTTCACCCGTTCATTGGCTATGTCCGCCAGCCCCCACGTTTGCAGCAAGTGCTCTGCCTCCTCAAACAGCGCCAGCAACCGGCGGGCGTTTCTCGGCTTGAACCAAATGTTGGCCATTCTCCGCTTTCGTTGCAACACTAACAGCAAGTTGTCAAGCACGGTCAGTTCATTCAATAAGTTGTTTTTCTGAAACGTGCGCACAATCCCCACTTGCGCCCTGCGGAAGTTCGGCATGCGGGTGATCTCCTTCCCTTTATAGTAAATCTTCCCGCCAGTCGGAAGGAGATCCCCTGTCAGCAAATTGAAAAACGTCGTTTTTCCCGCTCCATTCGGGCCGATGATCCCGATTCGCTCGCCCTTTTTCACGGTGAGGGAAACATGTTTAATAATTTGCAGCCCCCCAAAATGTTTGCTGATTCCCTCCACATACAAGATGACATCCTTTTCCGCTTCTTTCCTCATCACTGGTTCGCCTCTTTCTTCACCAATGCTTTGGCTTTTCGTGAAAACGATAGCCGATTCGCTGACGGCTTAGTCAACGCACGCTCGAAACCGACAATCCCTTGAGGAATAAACACGACAAAGAGGATGAAAATCACCCCGATGATCAACATCCACATCGTCGTATAAGAGCTGACGATCGTTTCGAGAACAACGATGAAAGCCGCTCCTAAAACGGGACCGATCATCGTTCCGGCGCCGCCGATCAGCACCATGATCAACACTGATCCGGACATCGTCCAATACACATCGTTTGGCGAAACAAACCCATTAAAAGTCGAGTATAAAGCGCCCGAAAGCCCGCCAATGGCCCCAGCAATGATAAAAGCAGCGTATTTATACAAGGTGGTGTTATACCCGATGGCTTTCATTCTCATCTCATTTTCCCGAATCCCTATCAACACATGGCCGAAAGGAGACTTGACCATCAAGCTTAGCACGGTATACATCACGATAAAGACAAGCAAAATGACATAATACAAAAAGACAGGATGAGAAAGGTCCAACGTTCCGAAAACCGGGCTCGGCAAACCGGATAGCCCGTTCGATCCGCCTGTTAATGTCGTCGATTGGTAGACGAACGAGTAAATCATTTGCGAAAACGCCAACGTGAGCATAAGGAAATAAAACCCATTGACCCTCACGCAAAACAGACCGATGATGGCTGCTGCGGCGGCGGTAATCAAAAGCGACGCCAACATCGTCAATAGAAACTGAGGCGACCACTCTTTAGACAACAAAGCGGATGCATACGCGCCGATCCCAAAAAAGGCCGCATGCCCCAATGACACAAGCCCCGTATAGCCAACAAGCACATTCAAACTAAGAGCAAAGATCGCCAAAATCAAAATTTCAGCGAGCAAATTCAAATAAAACAAAGAAAAGAAAAAGGGGGCAGCAACAAGCAAGAGAACCGAAGCCACACTGATGAACACTTGTTTATTCAATGTTTGACCACCTGCTTTCCGAGCAATCCATTCGGCTTGCAAATTAAAATCACCGCCATCAGTCCGAATACAAGAAACAAACTGAGCTCCGGCATAAGAAAGCGGCCGAACGTTTCAACGATTCCTACAACCAAGCTGGCGACAAACGTTCCAGCGATCGAACCGAGTCCGCCGACAACGAGCACGACCAAAGCCAAAATCAATGTCTGAAACTCCATGCTTGGGTATAAGCCAAGAATAGGCGAAGCGATCACCCCACCGCCCCCCGCCAAGTATCCGCCGGCAAAGAAAACGGCCGTAAACACGAGCTTGATATTTACCCCTAACGCGCTGATCATTTCCTTGTCGCTCAATCCGGCGCGAATGATCGCCCCCCAACGGGTTTTTTCTTGGACAAACCATAAGCAAAGCGCCAACACAACACCGGCGGCCACGACAAACAGCCGATATGCCGGAAATTCTTGATTAAATAAAGGCAGCGTTTCTGATAAAGGAGAAGGGAGGGGGATGGATAACACATCCGATCCCCATATCATCGATGTTACATCATGAATGACATATGCTAGTCCGAACGTCAACAGCACTTGCGATAAATGCCCTAAATGGTAGGTTGGCCGAAGCAAGATGAGTTCAATGGCGAGGGATAAGACTGCTACAACGAGCGGTGCAACAATTAAGGCGAGCCAAAAGTTTTCAAACCATTGCGAGGTCATTGTATAGGCGACATAGGCTCCAATCATATATAGGGAGCCGTGGGCGAGGTTCAACACCCCCAATATTCCAAACACTAAAGACAAGCCGCAAGTGATGACAAACAACAACATGCCATACGACACACCGTTGACAAGTTGAGCGGCAATGACGTCCATTTTTCTTCTCCCCCGTTCTATTGCCCAGGATCTTTCACCTTTTCGATTACCTCAATCACTTTGTTTTCTGTCTGGCCATTCACTTCTTCTGTTTCGATGATGTACATATTTTGAATGATATGATGGGTTTCTTTATCAAACTGAATCGGTCCCCGTGGGCTGACAAATTGCACGTTGGAAATCGCCTCAACTACTTTGTCAGGATTGGAAACATCGCCTCCGACAACTTTCAACGCCTCTGCGATGATTCTTGCCGCATCATAGCCTTCCAACGCTTCAATCGTCGGGCGTGCGTTATATTTTTTCTCAAACGCTTCGATAAACGCTTTATTTTCCTTTGTATCCAAATGGTAATCCCAGAAAATAGATGCGATCGCTCCGACTCCCGCATTGCCTTGCTGCTTGCGAACGTCCTCTGAAACAAGCCAGCCTGAACCAATTAATTTTTTCTCTTTTTTCAACCCGAATTGCTCGTATTGCTGAACAAATTTCACTGCGTCGCTTCCTGCAAAGAAGGCATAAACCGCATCCGCTTTGGCGTTTTTGATCGTCGTTAAATACGAGGAATAGTCATTGTTGCCTAAAGGCGGATACACTTCGCCGACCACTTTTCCGCCCGCTGCTGTATATGCTTCTTTAAACGCCGCGGACACCTCGCGTCCAAAGGCGTAATCGGCCGCTGTGATATATACGGTTTTTCCGACATGATCGTACGCCCATTGGCCCAGCGAATAGCCGATCTGCCAGGAAGAGAACGACGATCTCCAAATATAGTCGCTTCGCTTGCTTCTTGTTAGGTCATTTCCTCCAGCATGGGATACAAGAAACGGAACCTTTTTCTTGTCCACCTCATCCCGAATTGCATAAGCAACCGCCGTGCTCACTGTTCCCGTCAAAAGATCGACTTGATCTTGATCAATTAACTTTCTGGCCTTTCTGAGCCCCACTTGCGGATCGGCTTCTGAATCTTCGACAATGAGCCGAATATCCTTTCCAGTTGTTTTCCAACCGATGCTTTCAAAATAGAGTTCCATCCCCATTTGTAAATTTTTTCCTAAAGAGGCATAAACACCAGATAGAGGCAAAAGAACACCGATTTTGATCGTTCCTCCTTCCTTCGACGCTTTCTCGGTTTTTTTCGTTGTTGACTGGATGGCGCTATTGCCGCAGGCGGATAAAACAAGCAACAACATCGCCAGCACGATCAAGTAGAACTTTCTTTTCACCCAGGCCCCTCCTTGCAAATATTTTTTTGGTTTCTTAAAACGCTTTCATTTTTTTTGAATCGCTTCCTCCATTCACCCCCTATTTTAACTATTTAAAACTTATCAATATTTATAATATATATAAATTTTATAAAATTCAATATATTATTTCATCTTTAGTCAAAAAAACGTATAGGTAAAATAGCCTAGATGAGATTCAATTGTCTTTATAAATACAGATTCTTCGGAAAATATATATTTTATTTATTATGATTTCGCTATTTTTTCGTAATGTCATAATTTTAAAGATCTTTTCAAAAAATGCATGAGGAAGCAAGAGGCTGCTTAAAGCGGCCGGTTGGCCAGCTTTGTTTTCCGAAGCCAACGGTCATAAGAAACAAATGCCCCTGATTTCAACGCTCCTCGCTCCCATTTTCTCCGCCATAAAAAGAGCCTGGACGATCTTGTCTAATCGATCGCCCAGGCTTTCCTGCCGTCAAAACGGATATGGTCTCGATTTGTCCTCCACCTACACTTCCCTCACCGTCAAGCCGTTGAGACAAAACAAATCCGTTTGAGCAAACTATTTTAGTTTAGATGACGACAAACTGTCCATTAACACCCCCTAAGGGCCAATGGCCGCGCTCCAACACAGAAATAAGAGAAAGAAACGGATTTGTCTTCCACCCCTCCAGGTCGGATAACATCTCCCACGCACAAGCCATTCCGCCGATGTACATCATATACCCGACCGCAGTGGTCACAACATTGTTGCCGTACGGGCTCAATGCCGCAAAGATCGGATCAAAGCTATGTTGAAAAATCAAAGCCGGCACCTCATCGGCAAGCGCCAAAAGCGCCTCCAATCTTCCTGTTTGCTCAGCCTGCTGTTTCAATTGATCGGGAACATGCCGCAGCACTTTCCAAATGTCATCGTCTTCAAGGCGGAGCGCCCCAACGAATGAGGCGAGCTCTTCTTTAGCCAACCATCTGATCTCTAATCGGCGAATGCCGAAAAAATCGGCGAACTGGCGGAGCCTCTGTTCTACTTGCTCATCTCCCTGCTCGCCAAGCGAAGAAAGCCAATCGATCACCGCGAACCGTTCAAGCAGACGATGAATCGACGCATGCTCCGCCCCGACGGCTTCCGTATCGTTTGTCCCTTTGGCTGAAATCACGCTCATTTGGTTCCCCCCTCAGCTTGTTTAATTGCAGCTCCGAAGAACAACATTCAATCAGTTCGGTGCAATGACCACTATATTTTCTTGAACGAAACAGCACAAAAGGTTGCATTTCATGTCACACTTCCCCTGCAACTGTAGAGGGCACAGACACTTAGCCGCGCACCGCCTCCGGCTCAAACTCTCCGACAACCGTTTGATGGCCGTTGTTGTTCGGGTATGCTTCCTCACGCTGCAATCCGAGCTTTTCCATAATCGGCAAATCGTTGGCGCAGAACAGAAGCGCTTCTTCGTTCGATGTGTTCACATGCTCGTGCCAAGCCCAGTTCGGAATGACAAAATAGTCGCCTTTTGTCCAATGGAATCGAACACCGTTGATGACTGTATATCCTTCTCCTTTGAACACATGGTAAATTGCCGAATACGTATGGCGGTGCGCCTTTGAACGGTAGCCGACCGGCAGTTTTTGCATCCATGCACCGATGTTTGGGTTGGCCGTCTGGCCGTTCGATGGGTTAATGTACTCAACGGCGATGCCATCGTACGGATCGGGTTCAAAATCGCTGAGCCCCTCCAACGCCGCTTCGGTCTGCTTCCATTTATACAACCCAAGCGGAGCCACTTTTGATTTCCGGTCACCAATCGGCCGAACCATACCGCCGCGATACTTGCGCGCCGAGTAATCATCCGGAAGCGACGGCGGCTCAATACCATCCGGGTACGGTTCAAAGAACGTGCCGCCTGTCGAATAAATAAACGGGATATCTAAACAATCCATCCAGAACATCGGCTCCTCACCCGGGTGGCTATGGCCGTGCCATAATCCGCCTGGGGTGATAAGAAAATCGCCTTCTTCCATAAATAAACGTTCGCCTTGTACGATCGAATACGCCCCTTTTCCGTCTGTGATAAACCGCATCGCATTTTGCGTATGACGGTGGGACGGCGCCGTTTCCCCAGGCAAAATAAGCTGGACAGCCGCGTACAGTGTGTTGGTCGTTGACGCCCAACCCCACGGCTTACGCTGCTTAAGCCCCGGGTTTTGCAAGTAAATCGCCCGCCGCTCGCCGCCGCGCTCCGGCGTGAAAATTTGCGTCGCCTCCAAAAGCAATTTGCGGAGTGTTTCCCCTTTCCATAAGTACGGCACGGCTTCCGGCTTCGGCTCTTTATGCATCAAATCTGGAATCGCTTCCCAAAGCGGACCTAAATGGTATTGTTCAATTTTCTTCGTAAACTCTTTCACTTCTTTACTTTGAAAAAAAGGGTTTTTTTCCGCCACATGAATTTCCCCTTTCTCATTGTTTTGGTTGAGCGGCTTCATGTTTTCCTAAATTTCGTTCAATTTGCCGCAAATGGCCGGCCAAATGCTCGGTCAAAAAATGCTCGACTAAAAACGTCATCGGCTTGACGCCAAATTTCGGGTTTCGATGTGGGGCTTCAAGAGCCAACTGATCATCTCTCAACCGTTCCAGCTGTTCATCCGCAAATTTCGCTGCTTTCTTAATCCCATGGATGACGTCGCTGACAGTGCGGGCATCCGCCTGGCGAACCGCCGCCAGCCTCGCTTCATCATTGAGCCCCCGGCCCCACTCCCCGCCGCCGGCTTGAATGACGCGTACAAGCTCCCTTGTCCAATAGCCGATCACTTCTTCGACGTGGCAAAGAATTTCCATGATCGACCATTCATCGGCAGACGGCTTCCAGCGAATCACGTCCTCCGTCAATGAGCTGACTTTTTGGATGATCTTTTCTACTGTTTCTTTCATTTCTTGCCGATATTGCTTAATCAACGGCATGACGACTCCACCTCCACCTGACTTGACACAGCGGCAACGCGGTTTTCGAGCACGCCAATGCGCTCTACCTCAATACGCACGACATCACCATGTTGCAAAAAAACTTGCGGATTGCGGGCGACCCCTACACCGCCCGGAGTTCCTGTGCAAATGACATCTCCTGGTTCAAGCGTCATGATATGCGACAAAAACTCTACAAGATAATGAACGTTAAACACCAAATTTTTCGTATTCGACCGCTGCCGCTCTTCCCCATTAACACTCAATGAAATTTCGAGCGAATGTGGATCCGGAATTTCATCCTTCGTAACAAGCCACGGTCCCATCGGTGCGCTCCCATCAAGCGTTTTTCCTTGCAGCCATTGGATCGTCCGCCGCTGCAAATCCCTTGCTGTGACGTCGTTGACGATCGTATACCCAGCGACATATTCGAGCGCATCCGCCTGCTTGACATTCCGCGCCCGCTTGCCGATGACGAAGGCAAATTCCGCTTCGTAATCGAGCTGACTCGTGATCGGTGGCAATGGAATGTTATCTTCCGGACCGATGATCGTGTTGCTAAATTTGGCAAAGATGACGGGGTATTCCGGCAGTTCCCGTTTCATTTCCAAAATGTGTTCACGGTAATTGTGACCGACGCAAACAATTTTGTTTGGTTTTAATATCGGCGCTTCGATTTTGACGTTGGCCCGGTCGATCACCAGCCCGTTTTCCAAAGCAAATTCCACCGCCTTTTGCGCCTCTTCTAGACTTTTTTCCCCACCTTCGAGCAGCTCGATCGTATTGGGTGGAACAAGCGCCGCGGCGAGCTGTTCGGCACGCGGGCATCCCTTGGCTCGAAGCCGCGCTACATATGCTTGATGAAGGTCGATGACTTGATTATCCACAATGCATCCAGCACGCACCACATCACCTAATCGGTAGTTGATCATTTTCATCATGATCCCTCCTTGTATCTGATCATTGCCCCTTCTCTTTTCATCTTTTCGCGAAGCTCGGCTGGAATGGGAACAGCTTTCGGTCTGTCTCCGGCAAACGTCGTCCACACGCGCACTTCATATCCTTCAGCCACAAGCTGGTCTCCTCGGAAAAACTGATGGTGGATGCGAAACGATTTCTCCCGCAGCTCGACGATCGTGGACTTTACACAAACTTGGTCCTCAAAAAAGAGCGGGGCATGAAACTCGCATTTCGCTTCGACAATCGGCATCCCGATTCGCTCTTCTTGAAACAACTTCCACGTCGAACGCCCAAGGCTGGCGAAAAAGTGGTGGGATGCTTCATCCATCCACTTGTAAAAATTCGGATAAAAAACGATGCCGGCCGCATCCGTATCTCCCCAGCGGACTTGCAAATGATACTCCATTGCTTTCCCTCCTGCTCAATATTTCGTCGACAGCTGAGGCGGCCCCGATTTCGGCCCGTACGGCCCTTCATCAAGCCACTTGCCAAGACGCGGCAAAATCGGCGCCAATGAAGCCGCTACTTCCCGCTTCATATTGATCGCTGGATCCGTTCCTTGAATGTGCTCTAACGCAATCCCCGCACAATCGCGGTTGTATCTCGCCGCAATCAGGCGCTCATTCGCAGCGGCCGCAATGGCTGTTTTCGCTTCTTCGCGCGTGTTGGCCTGCAGCGCCGTCTGAATCGCCTTGGCCGCCATAATCGCATCCGGCACACCGGAGTTCATGCCGCGGGCCCCGAACGGAGCGAACAAATGCGCAGCCTCGCCGGCCAACAGCACACGGTGATGGCGGTCGGTGAACGACTTGGCGACAACTTGGAAGAAGCGATACGTCGACACCCAGGTAATGCGGTCGGCATATTTTTCCGGCATCACTTTCGGCAGCCATTGCTTCACGCCTTCCACACTGCCGAACTGCTCCGGATCATCGCCGTCAAGCAATTGCAAATCAATGCGCCATCCGCCAGCAAACGGCACAAAGAGAACGTTGCGCCCATCCACAGCCGGATGTTGATAATGAAACACCCGTTCAAGCGGCAGCGGATCGTTTTCATCTTCTTTGACATCAACAACAACAAAGTAGTCTTTCGTCCGCGGCCCTTCCATTTCGATGCCGACCGACTGGCGGACTGTCGAACGGGCCCCGTCGGCAGCGATCAAATAGTCGCACGCCCAGCGCTCGCCCGATTGGGTGATGACAACAACACCTTCCTCATCCGTTTTGACATCGACAACCGGCGTCTCCCAGACAAACTCGACTCCCGCCTCAAGGCAAGCTTGGTACAAAAATTTTTCCGCCTCGACTTGCGGCAAGCTTGTAAACGGCGGAAGCACGTTCGGATCAGGAGCCGGATACCGCTTCATATACACTTCCTTGCCGCGGAACAACGTACGCTTGATCGGCCATACGACGCCGTGTTCGGCAAATGTCTTCCCTAACCCGGGAAAAATGTCTTCTAAGTGTTGCAACGTCGCCTTATGGAAGTAGATCGCCCGGCTTCCCGGACGGAGGCGGTCTTTTGGTTCCGCTTCCAATATGGTCGCTGGAAGCCCAAAATGGCAGAGCGCCAACGCCGCGGTTAATCCGATCGGCCCGGCTCCGACAACGAGAACTGGACGCCGTTGAACGTTTGATTGGTTCATCACTCTTCTCCTTTCCGTTTTCATATCATCTATTTTGTTTAGCTCACTTGTTGTGGGCGGTTGCGCTCGTCAATGATTCGTTTGGCTTTCATTGAGAAACGGGGCAACGATCCCGGCGCGACCCGCTCGACATCGATTCGGATGCCAATCCGTTCTCTGAGACGGTCGGCTAAACGCCGCCCGACATCCTCTTCCGACTCGATTTGCACTTTCACTTGATTCATTTCGTGCTCCGTGTAATAGACGATGCGAAACTCTTTAATTTCCGCAAATTCTCTCACAATCATCTCAATCGACGATGGGAAAATGTTGACGCCGCGGACGACGACCATGTCATCAACCCGTCCAATAATGCCGCCCGGCAAAAAGCGATACGGATTGCCGCAAGCGCACGGCGATGACGAACAAAGCACGATGTCTCTCGTCCGGTAGCGAATGAGCGGATAACCGTAACGACTGAAGTTCGTGAGCACGAGCTCCCCCCTCTCCCCTTCCTTCACTGGCTGCAATGTTTCCGGATCAATAATTTCTGCCAAAAATTGCGCCTCGTTAATATGAAGTCCGTTGCGTGCCGAACAGGAGTAGCCGTACGCTCCCATCTCCGTCATCCCCGCATGATCGTACACAGACGCTCCCCATCGCGTTTCAATTTGCTCTCGCGTTGACGGCACCGACCCGCCCGGCTCTCCGGCCGTAATGATGGCTCTGATCGGCGTCGAGGGCAAATCGATGCCTATTTCCTCGGCCACCTCGGCTAAATGAAGGGCGTAACTCGGCGTGCAAAGCAATACGGTCGCCCGGTTTTCGATCATGCTATACAGCCGCTCTTTCGACGATTGGCCGCCCCCTGGAATGACAAGCGTCCCCATTTTTTTCGCTGCTTCATAGGCGGACCAAAAACCGATAAACGGTCCAAATGAAAACGCCAAAAACAGACGATCGCGGTTTGTCACCCCGCTTGATTTCAGCACTTCAACCCAACAGTCTCGCCACCAGTTCCAGCTTTCTTCCGTATCCAAAATTTTGAGCGGCTTGCCGGAAGTGCCGGATGTTTGGTGATAGCGGACGTAGCTCGTTTCCGGGTAGCAATGATTGCGGCCAAAAGGCGGACAAAGCTGTTGGTCTTGCACGAGCTCTTCTTTCGTCGTAAACGGCAGCTTTCGAAAGTCGTCCATTGTCCGGATTGGCAAACAAAGGCCACGGAGCTTTTCCTTGTAAAAATCGTTAAACTGAGTGACAAAGATAAGCAACTCATTGATTTTGTGCAGCTGATACTGTTCCAAGCTCAGCTCCATCTCTCGAACTGACAAAACCATTCTGTTTTTCATCCCCTCTTTCCGTTTTTTTATTAATCACATTTACAATATTTAAAACGTTCTGAAATTTATGTTATACTATCATTGTCCCGCATAAAAGTTTAGTATTCCTCTATGTGAAACAAAACAAAAAATTGCAGCGCTTTTGAAAGCGATTTCTTATCGATCGAAAGGAGGAAAGGGAATAATGGAAACACGCAAAGAGCGAACACCTTTTTCTTCGTTGGAAAACGCCTTGCGGTTGCTGCAACTGTTTTCGATGGATGAAACGGAACTTGGCATCGCCGACATTTCCGAGAGACTACATATCAGCAAAAGCGCCGTCCACCGGCTGCTGCAAACATTAAAAAGCGAAGGATTTGTCAAAAAAGACGCGAAAACCAATCTTTATTCCCTCGGCACTTCCCTGTTGGCGATGAGAAAAATCATCCATTCCCGGTTTCCGATTTGCCAGATTGCCCTTCCTTTCTTGCAAGAGCTCGTCTCGTTATCTGGGGAAAGCGCCCATATTGCCACACTTTACGGTGCTGACGTCATCTATTTGCACAAAGTAGAGTGCGATCACCCGATTCGTCTTCTTTCTTACGTCGGCAAAAAAAACCCGGCGTTTTGCACCAGCACCGGTCAAGCCATTCTCGCTTATCAGCCGAGGGAAACGATCGACCGCATCATCGCTCGCGGACTTCCTTCGTTTACACCAAGAACCATCACCTCGCCGTCCATGCTGCTGGAAAAATTAGCGCAAGTACGGCAGCAAGGCTATGCCATCAGCAAAGAAGAGCTTCATGAAGGGGTGACATCGATCAGCGCCCCGATCCGCCACCGCAATGGGGAGGTGCGCTATTCTGTTTCGATCGCCGGGCCGATCCAGCGCATCAACGACCGCTCCCTCCCCCATCTCGTGCAACTTGTGGTAAAAACAGCTCACGCCATTTCCGCCAAACTATGACAACGCCAGCCGCTCCCTTGCTGCTTTTTCAAGCGCGGCAGCAAGGATGCGATAAAAACAAAAGGAGGCACCTCACATGAAAAAAATGGTTGACACGCTCTCATCCGTCAAAAACGGACTTCGCGTTTTGCGCCTATTTTCTGCTGAAACGCCTGAACTGGGCGTCACCGAGATGGCCAAACAACTTGGGCTGCACAAAACGACCGTTCATCGGCTGGTTACTGTATTGGAAAAAGAAGGATTCCTTGAACAAAACAAAAAAACCCGCAAATACCGTCTCGGCCTTTCCGTTTTGCATTTAAGCGGAGTCGTTGACTTGCATACGGAAATGTTCAAAGATGCCGTCCCGATCTTGGAGGCTTTGATGGAGGAGGCCAATGAAGCGGTGCACTTATCGGTGTTGGAGGACGACCGAATCGTCTATTTGTATAAAATTGAATGCCCGCACCCAGTGCGGCTGCTCTCCTACATTGGCCGAAGCAACCCGTGCACGTGCACAAGCTCTGGGAAAGTCATTCTTGCTTTCAGCCCTCAAACGACGGTCGAAAACGTCATCCGCCATGGGCTGCCAAAATACGGGCCGAACTCGGTGACCGACCGCAATGAATTGATCAGCCAGCTAGCCGCCATCCGCCGACAAGGCTACGCCGTTTGCATCGATGAACTTCATGAAGGAGCGACAAGCATCGCTGCTCCGATCCGCGACTATTCTGGCGAGGTGGTCGCTGCCGTCAGCATCGTCGGGCCGAATCAGCGCATCACCCGGGCGAACATTCCCTGGCTGGTCAATCTAGCTTGTCAAGCAGCCCGCGACATCTCGGCGCTGCTTGGGTATTACGGATAGAGTTGCTCCACGTACCTTCCCTGCCAAACCGGATACAGCCATCACCAAAAAAGACGATAGTTTGTTATTCGTCTCAAACAGGGGCAATGACATTGACTTCCGACGATTGCATTCGAGAAAAGGTGTCCCGAAGTTTGTGGGGCACCTTTTATCTCACATTTCGCACCTTGAATAAACATTTAAAACAAGTCTAATATGAATAAAAATTAATTATTTTACAATATTTGCATAAAAATTGTTTTTCCACGAATTTTTTGACCATTTTTGTATATCATACAAAGATTTAGAAATATGAGTGTTATGATAATGATCGGGTTGCGTATGGCGCGAAAATTCTTTGGCTTTCCATGTATACGAATTCGACATCACCGGTAGAAATCTCCCCGGCTGAAAAAAGCCTGGAAGATCCGACTGAACCGATCTCCCAGGCTTTTCTCTATTAAAATGGATACGTTCTTGCCTTCGTCTGCACGGACACCCATTTCACCGTCGTAAATTCATCGACCACCCATGGATTTCCAAAGCGGCCTAGGCCGCTTGCTTTATTGCCGCCAAACGGAATGTTCGGAGCGTCATTGACCGTTTGATCGTTAATATGCGTCATGCCACTGTCAATTTGCAACGCCCACTCTTTTCCTTTTTCAACATCACTTGTAAAAATGGCGGAACTGAGCCCGTATTCCGTTTGGTTGGCAATGGTGATCGCTTCCTTGTCTGTTTTCGCCTTAATCACCACAGCGATGGGGGCAAACAACTCTGTTTGGGCGAGCTTGCTCGCCGGATCGACATCGACAAACACATATGGGGTCAACACATTGCCGATCCGTTTTCCTTCCAAGGCCATTCGGATTCCTTCTCGTTTTGCTTCTTCGATCATTTGCAGCGCCTTTTGCATTTGCTTTTCATTAATGATCGGTCCGATCACAGTGCTTGGGTCACGCGGGTCGCCGCACGGAAGCGCAGCCGCTCTTTGCACGAACTTCTCAACAAATTCGTCATACTTGCTCTCGTGGACGATGATGCGGTTGATGATCATGCAAATTTGCCCTTGATGGATGAACTTTCCAAAAACCGCTGCGTTAACCGCTTGATCTACGTCGGCGTCAGATAAAACGACAAATGGGCTGTTTCCTCCTAATTCCAACGCCACTCGTTTTAACTGTCTGCCGGCGATCTCACCAATTCGTCTGCCCACCGCCGTCGACCCGGTGAAGCTGATGAGCCGTGGATGCGGGTTGGTCAACATCTCATCGCCAATCTCATCAATGTCTGTTAACAAAACGTTCAATACCCCTTTCGGCAGCCCGGCATACTCAAACGCCCGGGCGATCACCACTCCCCCGACAAGCCCGACTTGAATATCAGGTTTATGCACGACAGTGTTGCCCAGAGCGATCGCCGGCACAATCGTGCGCAGTGATAAATTTAACGGAAAGTTGAATGGGGAAATGGAAGCAATGACTCCCAATGGCAATCGGTAGATGTAGTTGACTTTCCCTTCTATATTAGAAGGCACCTCTCTCACAGCCCCAACTTCATCGACATAATGCAGAGCCTCTTCTAAAAGCTCGAGCGCCAAATGAAACTCTACATTCGCCTTCAGTAAGGTGCCTCCTGTTTCGCGGACAATCAAATCGACGATCTCCTCACGGTTTGCCTGCAAATATTCCATCGCTTTGTGCAATACTTCTTTTCGTTGAGCAGCTGAGGAGCGCCCCCACTCCTTTTGCGCTTCGCTCGCCGCTTCAAACGCGCAGTGAAGCTGTTTGACAGTGGCCAACGGTACAGAAGCGATAACCGATCGATCATATGGATTCAAAATGTCATAGGTGCGACCGCTTTCGCCTTCCACCCATTCTCCATTAATATAACTTTTGTTCCATTGTTCGTACTGTTCCATTTTCTCCCACTCCTTTGCAAATAAACTATATATCTAACTTGAAACTCCCAAATATTTATGCTGAATGCCTTCATTGGCCATCAATTCGTCCGGCGAACCGCTCCATACGATTTTTCCTTTATTCATGATTAAGATTTCGTCCGCTGCCTTGCAGGCAAGGGCGATGTTTTGTTCTACAATTAAAATCGACAACCCCGCCTCTTTCAACTGAACGATAATCTCCCCAATCTGGTCAATAATGACCGGAGCGAGCCCTTCAGACGGTTCATCCATTAACAAAAACTCCGGGTTTGTCATGAGCGCGCGCCCGATGGCCAGCATTTGCTGCTGACCGCCTGATAACTGTGTGCCGAAATTGTTCTCCCGCTCCTTTAAGACGGGAAACAGCTCGTAAATTTTCTCGAGATCCCAGTTGATGCCTCCATCGTCCGCTTTTCTTTTTCGCGCCGGCATCGTCAAGTTTTCTTTTACCGTCAGCGACGGAAAAATTCTTCTTCCCTGCGGCACTAAACCGATGCCGAGGCGGGAGATTTGGTGGGGGGGAAGCGATTCAAGCGACCGGTTTTTAAACCGGATGCTTCCCCGTTTCGCTTTATGCAGCCCGGCAACCGTATGAATCGTCGTCGTTTTTCCCGCCCCATTCCGTCCAAGCAGCGCGACGCATTTTCCCTTCAGAACGGAAAAGGTCACTCCTTGAAGAATGTAGCTCGTTCCGTAATACGAATGGACATCTTGGAGCTCAAGCATGTTTTTTCGCCCCTCCCCCGAAGTAAATTTCCTTGACCACCTCATTGTTTCTGACCTCGTCTGGCGATCCGCTTAAGATGACCTCCCCATGATGTAGAACGGTGATGCGGTCCGCAATGGCAAAGACAACATCCATATCATGTTCCACGACAACTAGCGCGACAGAGCTAGGAAGTTTTTGAATCATTTCTGATGTTTGCGCAGTTTCCGCTGGGGACATCCCGGACGTCGGTTCATCGAGCAAAAGAATCTTCGGATTGCTCGCCATCGCCAACAACACTTCAAGCAACCGTTGCTCCCCATACGAAAGATGTTTCACCTTCACATGACGGCGGTTGGAAATTTCCCACTGTTCCAAAATATCATTTGTTTCCTTGCGTATGTCGGTCCGGCTGATCAATGGCGAAAAAATGTCGTATCGATACGGTTTTTTCGCTGCGAGCGCCAAATGAATATTTTCTTCCACCGTCAAGTCGCCAAATAAGTTGTTTTTTTGAAACGTCCGCGACATTCCTAAATGGGCAAGGTGATGGGCGGGGAGCTTGTTGATCTCTTTTCCGTCCAAATACACAGCGCCGGAGTCAATAGGCAGGATATTTGTTATGCAATGGAAAAGCGTCGTTTTCCCTGCACCATTTGGTCCGATGATGACATGGCGCTCCCCGGGATTCACCTCCAAAGAAACGTCGCGCAGCACTTGCAGCGTTTTAAATGACTTGCTAATGTTTTCCACTCTAAGCAAGCTCAATGGACGGCCTCTCCTTTCTTTACCGGCTGTTGCGAGACTGCCTCACCGGTCCGTTTGCGCGCAACAAGAAGGCTCTTCCCATGTTGCAGCCAATGAATAAGCCCTCCTTTTCCGGCAAGAACAAGAGCGACAAGCAATGCTCCCATGACCATCGGCCAACGTTCGGTGTACGTGCTCATAAAATTTTGCAAGTAAATAAAGACGCTGGCACCGAGCGCCGGTCCAAGCAACGTGCCGACTCCGCCGATAATCACCATCACCATCACCTGTCCAGAAAACATCCAACCAGACAAATCAGGCGAAACAAATACGTTAAAATATGCATAAAGCGCACCAGCCAACCCTGCCAACGCTCCGGACAATGTATAAGCAAGCAGTTTATAAACCCGGACGTTATAGCCAAGGGCGCTCATCCGCGCTTCATTTTCCATAATGCCTTTCGTAATCTTTCCCGCCGGCGATTCAACAAATAAACGTAAGAGGATATAGGAAATAATAAAAGCGATACCCATGACGTAATAAAAGCCGTTTGGAGACACAATCTCCCCGAAACCAAAATTCAAGATGGCGGAAACGGACATCCCATCTGCCCCGCCCGTCCACGGCTTCAGTTGCCAAAACAAAACATACAACAATTGTCCAAAAGCGAGGGTAATCATCAAAAAGTAAAACTTGGACGTACGGATAAACACAGCGCCGGTGACTAAGGCGATAATCCCGGAAATGACAACGGACAACAGAAGCAGCAAGTATGTGTTCGCTACATGCTGACCAATGACCGCAACCGTATAAGCGCCGATGCCAAAAAAACCGGCATGCCCAAGCGACACCATTCCCGCATAGCCCATGATCAACCCAAGGCTCATCGCAAAAATGGCCATAATATAGATCTCCGTCGCCAAGTTGATCCCGAAATCTGACAAAACAAGCGGCATAGCGAAAACGAGAGCGATCAGCAGCACAACGCCGAGCAGCAGCTTTTTCACTCTATGCCACCTCTCTTCCAAACAATCCTTGCGGACGGATGATAAGGACAATCATCATGATGAGAAACACCGTCAACATTGATAAAGACGGGAACCATACCTTTCCGAGTGTTTCAATCACTCCAATGGCAATCGCACCAATAAATGAGCCCTTCCATGAACCTAAACCGCCGATGACGACGACAATAAGGGATGTGACGAGTATTTCGCTGTCCATTCCCGTATACATGCCGATCAACGGCCCGCCCAATACACCGCTCAATCCTGCCAATGCCGCCCCGAACGCGAATACTCCGGTGAAGACGAGCCCAACATTAATGCCGAGGGCGCCAACCATAGCACGATCGTCTACGCCTGCCCGAATGATCGCCCCTATGCGCGTTTTTGTTTCCAAATACCATAGCAACAAAGCCAGTAGACAGCCGACAAAAACAACAAACAGTCGGTAAACCGGAAACGCCGTGCTCCCAATCGACAAAGATCCACTTAGCAAGTCTGGAGCTGGAAGCGTATGCATTTCCGTCCCCCATATCCACTTGACAGCATCAGCAATCATAAAGCTCAGCCCAAAGGTTAACAATACTTGTTCAAGCTCTTTTCCGTATACATGCTTAATCAGCCATTTTTCCAATGCCAGCCCTAATACAGCCGTCAAAAGAACCGCTAGAAGCAAAGCAGTCCAGAAGTTCAGCTCATCATTGATAAAAGTAAACGCAATATAAGTGCCAACCATAAACAGCGTTCCATGGGCAAGATTCACGACATTCATCACGCCAAGAATGATAGTCAACCCAGCAGCAATCATAAAATAGAGCATCCCATAGGCCAGCCCTGTCAACAGTTGCGCCAGAAAGATAGACAATCGTCATCCCCTGCCTTCCTTTAGTTCATATAGATGGCTAATAAATTTTCTATATTCGTGTTTATAAGGGGAGGCGGCACCGCCCCCTCTCCTCTGTTCCTAATTTTCATTCAAACGGCGACGTGTCGGGCATCGTCACCTTTTCCACTGTCTCGATAACTTCAGGCACGATCGCCCCATCCTTGAGCGTATTTTTGGAAATATAGAAGTTTTGGATCGGATTGTTCGTCGCCGGGTCGATCGTAATCGGTCCGCGCGGGCTGTCGAAAGAAATGCCTTTGAGCGCTTTGATCAAGTCTTCGGAACGAAGGCTTCCGGCTTCTGTGATCGCTTTATCAAGCACCGCGGCCGCATCGTACCCTTCCACAGAGAAAACATTAGGAAGCTTTCCATATTTCGCTTTGTATGCTTCGACAAATTGCTTATTCAATTCATTGTCCAAATACGGCGAATAGTTGATGCCGGTAATAATGCCTTCAGCCGCTTCGCCGGTCGGCTGGGTGATTAATTCATCGCCAAATTCCAAAGAGCCGGCCAACGCAATTTTCCCTTTCAATCCAAACTCTTTATATTGAGTGACAAAGCGAATCCCATCGCTGCCGGTAAAGAAGGCGTAAATCAAATCCGGTTTCTCGGCCGCCGCTTCTTGCAAATACGGGGCGAAATCGTTCGTGTTCAACTTCGGATAAATTTCTTTCACCACTTTTCCACCTGCCGCTTCAAAGGCAGCCTTAAACGCCCTCAGCACTTCTTTTCCAGCAGGATAGTCCGGAGCAAGGATGACGGCTTTTTTACCAACTTGTTCTGCTAAATATTTAGCGGCATTGCTGCCGTTTTGCCAGTTTGAGAATGAAACGCGGTATACGTAATCGCTCTTTTTGCCCCATGAGAGATCGTCGCCGGCGGCGTTGGCGTCGATCAACACTTTGTTATCTTTTTCGACCTCATCGCGCAATGCATAAGCAACGGCAGAAGAAATCGGTCCTACCAGAAGATCCACCTTTTGAGCGTGAACCAATTGTCGATATTTGCGCAGCGCCACTTGCGGGTTCGCCTCATCATCTTCCACTTTGATTTCGACTTTTTTTCCGCCAAGCGTGCCGTTATGTTGATCCAAATACAGTTGAAAACCGTTGAGGATTCCCTCGGACAAAGGCGCAAACGTACCGGTTTGGGAAAGAATAAAACCGATTTTGACCGATCCCCCAGAACCTCCTCCTTTGTCATCCGAACCGGATCCGCTCGATGTGCTGCTTTGCGCGCATCCCGTTGTCATGAGCAGGGCGGCCATCGCCATCACCCCCGCTGCCCGTTTCCAAATCCCTTTCGTTTTCCTCATTCTTCTCGCCCCCTTTGTTATTAAAGCGTTTTCATTTTTTTGTCAAATGAATAGATTGCAATCAAAAAATCGGAATCCCTCCCTAGCGCATGCCACGTAATATATTGTAAATATTTAAAAGATTACAACTATTATATTAATGCAAAAGTTGTTGCATATAAAAGCGCTGTACTCCTCTATATGAAACAAAATGAGTTTGTTTTTTCAGTAGAAAACCTAATGAAGCTACTTTCACGAGTGCTGTGCAGTCTGTTGAGGAATGTACAACATCTTGTACTGAGCAGGAGCAGGTTCAAACGTCATCACCACATTCCCGCTGCCGGATGATTGACCATACCCATAATAACGGCTTTGATAGTTTTCTTGAATGACACCGAGCAAGGCGGCCAGGTGGCGCCCTCCGGATTCAACACCCGCTGCACGCGCATACTGTGGAAGCATGTTCCAGGCGTCTTGCACATTATTGCTTTGTAAGTATTGCAAAAATTCCCGATCCAACGCCTGCTCGGCCAATGTCGGCAGCGCCTCGGGCCGGCGGACGAGATTATGCGCCAGCGCACCGCTACATACAAACATCGTCTTTTTCTTGCTTTCGCGCAGCACTTTGCCGATTACTTGCCCCCATGTGTACGTTTCTTCCAAGTTCGCCGCCCACGTCACCGATAGGCTGATGACGGCGATGTCCTCATTCGGCGCTAAATAGCGGAGCGGAACGACCGTCCCGTAATCCCAAATGTAGGTCGGGTCATTGACTTCAACGACCCGAAGCCCGGCTTCTTTCCCCGCCTTTACAAGTTGTTTGCCAAGCTCTTCATCCCCTGGATAATCGTAAGGGACATCGGCAATCAAATCAGGACATTCTACAGCAGTCAATACCCCCTTATGTCTTGGAGTGGCATCGACAAAATGGTCGAAGCTTGACATCCAATGGCAAGAAATCAAAACAAGGGTATCCGGTTTGACTTGCTCGATGATTTTCGCCACTTCGTGCATCCCTTTGACGAGTTCATGTTGAAACTCAGGAGTTCGATCCTCAAAACACATTCTCGGCGTATGCGGCACAAGCATGGCTAATTCCAAACTCATCGTGATTTTTCCCCCTCTTCATTTTCGTTGTTTATCTGACATTGAGATGCCGGCGACACCCCAATGAGATTTCGGCACTTCTGACACGATCACCCGCACGTTTTCCTTTGGCGAGCCTAAAACAGCGCTGATTGTACCGGTTACTTCGCGAATCACTTCTTTAATCTTTTCTTCCGGCCTTCCTTCGAGCAGATGAATATGAACAATCGGCATGCGGCTCATCCTTTCATCAATCTGTCGATCGGAACGAAACCGTTCCTAATTGGTCAAACTGGGCAAACACAACATCCCCTGCCACAAAACGGACAGCTTCCGTCATCGCTCCGGCTAAAATGATTTCCCCCGCTTTCAATCCTTTTCCTTTTCTGGACAACATGTTGGCCAGCATTGCAATCGCGTTGGCCGGATGCCCCAACACCGCCGCACCAGCGCCGAACGCCTTCGCTTCACCGTTGATCGATAAACTCACTCCAAGCAAGTCGAGTTCAAGGGAGACGGGAGGAACGAGGCGGCTTCCGAATACGACTCTAGATGAGGAAGCGTTGTCGGCAATCACATCCGGCAAGGCAAACTCGAAGTTAGCATAGCGGCTATCGATAATTTCCAGCGCTGGGATGATATACTCCGTTGCCGCTAAAATGTCCGTCGCGTCAATATTCGGCCCTTGGACATCCTCTTTTAAAATGAAGGCGATTTCCGCTTCCACCTTCGGATGGATCAGTTCGTTCATGGCCACCGTCCCTCCGTTAGGGACGACCATATAATCGAACACATACCCGTAGATCGGCTCGTTCACCCCCATTTGCGCCATTTTCGCGGCGCTCGTCAATCCCATTTTCGGGCCGATGATCCGATAGCCGTTCTCCCGTTTCATCGCCACGAGCCGCTCTTGAATAGCGTACGCCTCCTCGACCGTCATATTCGGATATTGGGCGGTCAGGCGAACAATCTCTCGTCTCTCCCGTTCCGCCCTCTGAAGCTCCATAACGAGTTTCTCGTAATCAAGGGCACTCATCACCATTTTCCCTCCTCGACAGCAGCCTTTTGGCGCACCATTTCAGCGGCGACGTCGACGATCATATCTTCTTGACCGCCGACAATCTTTCGTCGGCCAAGTTCGATTAAAATGTCGCGAGCATCGAGACCAAACATTTGGGCGGTGCGTTGCGCGTGAAGAAGGAAGCTTGAATAGACGCCGGCATATCCGAGTGTCAAACTGTCACGCGTAATCTCCTGAGCTTTTGGCAAGATCGGCGCCACAAGCTGCTCGGCTAAATCCATCATTTTATACAAATCAATGCCGGTCGGAATGCCCATCCGATCCAACACCGCGACAAGCACTTCCGTCTGCGTGTTGCCAGCGCCAGCCCCCAGGCAGCGAACACTGCCGTCAACGCGCGTCGCTCCTTCCTCAATCGCGGCCAATGTATTGGCCATCGCCAATGATAAATTGTTATGAGCGTGAAAACCGACTTCAATTTCAAGGCCTTCCCTTAATGCACGAACGCGCTCTTTCACTTCATGCGGCAAGAGAGCACCGGCTGAATCGACGACATAGACGACGTCCGCCCCGTAGCTTTCCATAAGCTGCGCTTGATGAACAAGCACCTCCACAGGCGCCATATGCGCCATCATTAAAAACCCGACCGTTTCCATACCAAGCTCTTTTGCCGCGGCAATATGCTGGGCCGAAATATCCGCTTCCGTCACATGGGTCGCGATGCGTGCCATTTTTGCTCCTAAGCGGGCGGCCTGTTTCAATTCCTTGACCGTCCCGATGCCTGGAAGAAGAAGCACCGCAATTTTGGCCTGTCGGCAAACCGCCACAGCTGTTTCAATCAGCTCAAATTCATCGGTCCGCGACAAGCCATACTGCAGCGAAGATCCCCCCAAACCGTCTCCATGTGACACTTCAATATACGGAACGTTCGCTTCATCGATCGCTTTGGCGATCGTGGCCACTTGTTTTGTTGTATATTGGTGGGCGATGGCATGGCTGCCGTCGCGCAATGCCACTTCTGTAATGGTAATGGCTCGCTTCATCGTTTCCCCTCCTCAGCCAACAACTTCGACAATCGATGTTTCGCCACTTCCTCCGCCACTTTCACCGCAGCGGCGGTCATAATATCCAAGTTTCCAGCGTACTTCGGCAAATAATCACCCGCTCCTTCCACTTCAACCATGACCGTCACCTTATTTCCTTCAATGATCGGACTCGTGCGCAACCGATAGCCGGGAACGTACGAGCGGATCGTTTCTACCATTTCCTCGATCGAGTCGCAAATTTCTCGCGCCGCTGCTTTCTTCCCTTCGACAAGTGCGTATATTGTGTTTCTCATCAAAATGGGCGGTTCAGCCGGGTTGAGAATAATGATGGCTTTTCCACGCTTCGCCCCGCCGATTTTTTCGAGCCCTCGAGCAGTCGTTTCCGTAAATTCATCAATGTTCGCTCTTGTCCCCGGCCCTGCACTTTTGCTTGAAATCGTCGCGACAATTTCAGCGTAAGCAACCGGCTGCACGCGCCCAATGGCGTGGACAATCGGAATCGTCGCCTGTCCACCGCATGTGATGAAGTTAATGTTGGTCTCTTCCAAATGTTCAGTTAAGTTGACAGGCGGTACAACAAACGGTCCAACGGCCGCCGGTGTCAAATCAAAGACGACCTTCCCGGCCCGCTTCAACAGTTTGGCATGACGGATGTGCGCTTTCGCGGACGTCGCGTCGAAGACGAAATCAGCCCATTCTGGATGCTCCAAAAACGCTTGGATGCCGCTGTCAATGACGCGATACCCTCTCTCTTTCGCTAGACGCAGCCCTTCCGATTGAGGATCGATCCCAATTACTGTCGTCAACTGCAACACATCCGAACGCTCGAGTTTCAACATCAAGTCAGTACCGATGTTCCCAGAACCAAGAATTGCTACATTGATTTTCCCCACGGTTTTTCCTCCCTTGCCTATGGCGCAAACTCGACCCGTACTTCCCCCAAATGGGCAAAGCGGGCGAAAAACACGTCGCCAGGCTCGGCGCTCACCGCTGCCGATAAGGCTCCGGATAAGATCACTTCTCCTGCTTTCAACTCTTTTCCATATTCATAGAGCTTGTTTGCCAACCAAGCAACGCAAAACGCGGGATGTCCGAGCGCTGCGGCCCCAACGCCCGTATTGGCCAGCTTTCCATTTCGATAAAGCGCCATGCCGATTTGCCCAATATCAACAGCATGAACAGGCAACCTATTTTCCCCTAAAACGTAAAGTCCCGATGAAGCGTTATCGGCGATTGTATCTTCAAGACGGATGTTCCAATCGGCAATGCGACTGTCAACGATCTCCAGCGCCGGAACGATATAATCCGTCGCCAGCAGCACGTCAATGACAGTCACGCGCGGGCCAACTAAGTCACGTTTTAAGACAAACGCAATTTCTGCTTCCACCTTTGGCTGCAGCACCCGCTCCCACGAAACAACCCCGCCGTTTTCCACCGCCATATCATCAAGCAAATGGCCGTAATCCGGTTGGTCAACCCCAAGCAGCTGCTGCATCGCCTTAGAGGTCAATCCGATTTTCTTGCCGACAATCCGGCGCCCTTCCTTTACTTTTTGTTTGATCGTCCGCAATTGAATTTGATAGGCGTCATACACGGTCAGCGCCAAATCGAGTGTCGTCAAGGGAGAGAGAGGACGTCTCTCCCTCTCAGCAGCCAGCAGCAACTCGGCGCAATCATCCCACTTCTTCACCGTCATCACCTCTTTCGTCCACCACAGCTAAAGCTTAATGCAAATGTTCGTCAATTCTGTATAAAACTCAAAGCTATGCATGCCGCCTTCACGCCCGATGCCGCTTTGTTTCATGCCGCCAAACGGTGTGCGCAAATCACGTAAAAACCACGTATTGACCCAAACGATTCCGGCTTCAATGCGTGCCGCCACCCGGTGCGCCCGACGCAAATCGTTCGTCCAAATCGTCGCGCTCAATCCGTAGTGGGTGTCGTTCGCTTGGGCGATCACTTCCTCTTCTTCGTCAAACGGCATGACCGTCACGACCGGTCCGAACACTTCTTCGCGGACGATGCGGCAATTTCGGTTGACACCGACAATAATCGTCGGTTCAAGATAATATCCTTGATCCAAGCCATCCGGCCGTTTTCCACCGGTTAAAATACGACCGCCTTCCTCCTTCGCCAGCTCGATGTAGCTCATCACCCGTTCGTAATGCTCTTGGCTGATGAGCGCGCCGACATCGGTTTTCGGGTCAAACGGATCGCCGACAACGAGTTCTTTCGTTTTCGCCACAAACTTTTGCAAAAATTGTTCATAAATCGGCCGCTCTACATAAATTCTTGACCCGCAGAGACACACTTCCCCTTGGTTCATAAAACTCGATTTCAACGTCGTTTCGATCGCTTCGTCCAAATCCGCATCGGCGAAAATGATGTTCGGATTTTTCCCGCCCAACTCGTAAGACAGCTTTTTCAATGATTTCGCCGCCGCCGCCATAATGACTTTTCCAGTTGTTGTCTCTCCAGTGAACGTAATGGCGTCAACATCCGGGTGCTCAGTCAACGCCGCCCCTGCCGAATCCGGACCGAATCCATGGACAACATTCACAACGCCATCCGGCACCCCGGCTTCTTTGCAAATTTCGGCCAATACAGTTGCGGTGAGCGGCGTCCATTCCGCCGGCTTGATGACGGCCGTGTTCCCGGCTGCCAAACATGGGGCGAGCTTCCACGTCAACAACAGCAACGGCAAATTCCACGGATTGATCAGCCCGACGACCCCGACCGGTCGGCGGATCGAATAGTTGATGGCCACCTCATCCGTCTGATACGCTTCCGTGCCGACCGATCGCAAGTAGTCGGCGAAAAAGTGGAAGTTATACGCTGCCCGCGGAATATCCAACGTGAGGGAGAGAGAGTATGGCTTCCCCGTATCGAGCGACTCGAGGCGGGCCAGTTCCTCTTTGCGCTCTAAAATGAGATGACCGATACGGCGCAAAACCGCGATCCGCTCCCCAGTCGTCATCCGCTTCCACGGTCCGCTAAGCGCCCTTTTTGCGGCGGCCACCGCCAAGTCAATCTCTTCTTTCCCCCCTTCACAGACGGTGCCGATCACTTCCCCCGTAGCGGGATTAATGTTTTGAAACATCTTGCCGCTTTGTGAAGGCAAAAACCGCCCGTTGATGAAATGTTGGCAGTCAAATGCCTTCACTTTCTCGCTGGCTACCACTTCTGTTTTCATTCATCATTTCCTCCTTCATCAAGTCTGCAGAAATCGAAAAATTAGAAACTGTAGATGAGCATTTTTCATTACAATAATTTCCATGGTTAGAGAGACAAACAGGGTACCCCTTACGCGATACGGAGCTGTTTTTTGATCACATCAATGGGAATATCTTGCTTCGCAGCGTCATAAATGAACTCGACGACGCTGTGGTCTTTCCGCGACCGAAGAAGCTCCAGCCCGGTGGAGAGGTTTTGTCGGGATTCGGCGATGCTGTACACGCAGGCCAACAGCACCACCGCCCAATACCGTTTCACCGCCCGAATGTGGCGAACGCGGTATCCATCCAGCTTCAGTTGATCTTTCGCCTGCCGGAAAAAGCACTCGATCGTCCAGCGCTGGGCGTAGTAACGCAAGATGTCTTCGTCCCCGAGTTCCCGGTCGGTGCTCAAGATGCAATGAAGATGTTCCGGCGCCATCGGCTGATCCGCCTTCCAAGCCAGCAGCACCACCGCGTCATCGAGGCCATGGATGGCCCCCTCATAGCGATACACGCGATAACGCTCCTGCCCCACCGTGACGAGGCGGGTGTCTTTGGACTCGATATAGCGGGC
>NZ_JBEPJY010000005.1:0-236119 GCF_040327975.1 Geobacillus sp. G4 | reverse complement strand
GCAGCTTCCTCTCGATTGGAAATCCGGGATGGCCGCTGCTTTGTTTGAGTATGCCCAAATTTATGGAAGGCGTATGTCTAATTTTGGATAATCAACACTCGTGTGATGGTGAAAGTGATTTTTAAAGTGAGAGCGCCGGATTACACACCGTTGGATGCCCGAATTACGATTCCGAACAGCTTGAACGGCTGGAACACAGGGGCCTGGGAGATGTCGCGCAATGGTGCGGTGACGCCCGATTGGCAATTTACCGTCGAGGTGCAGGAAGGGGAAACGATCACCTATAAGTATGTGAAAGGCGGATCGTGGGATCAAGAGGGGTTGGCCGACCATACGCGTGAGGACGACAACGATGATGACGTGAGCTACTACGGCTATGGGGCGATTGGCACCGATTTGAAAGTGACGGTTCACAATCAAGGAAACAATACGATGGTTGTGCAAGACCATATTTTGCGTTGGATCGATATGCCGGTCGTCATCGAAGAGGTGCAAAAACAAGGGAGTCAGGTGACGATCAAGGGCAATGCCATTAAAAACGGCGTTTTGACGATCAATGGCGAGCGGGTGCCGATTGATGGTCGGATGGCATTCTCGTACACGTTTGCGCCGGCCAGCCATCAAAAAGAAGTGTCGATTCATATCGAACCATCGGCCGAAAGCAAAACAACCATTTTCAACAACGACGGCGGAGCGATTGCGAAAAACACGAAAGATTATGTGCTGAATTTAGAAACGAAGCAATTGCGCCAAGGGAAGTTGACAACGCCGCCAAGCAACGGCGATTCTCCAGGAAGCGGTTGGCCGGGCAGCGAAACGCCGTCCCATGACGGAGGGACAACACCAGGCAACGGCACCTCTCCGGGCAACGGTGGTCCATCGGATGGCACATCCCCTGGGGGGAGCGTTCCGCCGGGCGGCACAGCTCCGCCGGGAAACGGAGCACCTCCATCAGCACCGCCGCAAAAACCGTCTCCATCGAAACCAAAAGAGAAACCGAGAAAGCCAACCACTCCTCCAGGCCAAGTGAAAAAAGTGTACTGGGATGGCGTGGAGCTGAAAAAAGGGCAAATCGGCCGCTTGACGGTGCAAAAGCCGATCAATCTATGGAAACGGACGAAGGATGGGCGCCTTGTGTTCGTCCGCATCTTACAGCCTGGGGAAGTGTACCGCGTCTACGGGTATGATGCGCGCTTCGGCGGGCAGTACTCAGTCGGCGGCGGGTATTACGTAACAGACATTGACACGCACATCCGCTACGAAACGCCGTCGAAGGAGAAGTTGAAGCTGGTGAATGGGGAGTAAACAAGAAAGCGAGGCTGTCCGAATCAATAGGGCAGCCTCGCTTTTTGCACGTTATTGTTCACTCGTGACCGTGACCGCCAACCCGTCCGCATCATAGGAAAGGGCAATCACAAGGCCGTCTTTGTGAAAGGCGAGTGCAGGCGGGTAGCCTTGGCCAGAATCGGACTGTTCATACTGGTTTCCAAATAGCGTGATGAGCTGTTGTTTCAGATTGTTGTAAATCGCTGTGAGCTGATCGTTTGTATACTCCTGGCCGGCATCGAACGAGTAGCCGTAGAAGGTAAGCTTTCCGTTCTCAAATCCATAGACGAGCAGCGCATGATATCCGAAAAGAGAAGTCGAATAGACCCAGGCTTGGCCGCCGTCGATCTTCTCTTGCAGGAGAAATGTTGCGGTTTCCAATTTCTTAACTTGGGAAGCGGACATGCCGAGCTTGACTCCGCGGAACAGCTGTTCCATTTTGACTTGATTGAGTTTTGCTTTGGACGGCGTTTCGTATTTTACCCGGGCATCGCGATCGACATAATATCCGCCTCCCAACCCTAACATGCCTGGTTTAAACGTGTAAATGCGGTACGTTCCGCCGACTTTTAACGTTTTGACGTAGACTTTTTTCTCGCCTTGCAATTTATAAAGCTCGGTATCTTTCAAAACAGTTAATTTGCCGATCTGTCCCTGCACCAATTCCATGCCATTCCACCAAACTTTTGCTTGCGCATCGTGGGCGTGAAATGGCGACAGAAGGATTCCAGCGCTTAGCGCTGAGATGGCTAGAAATTTTTGCATGATGTTCATAAAGTATGCTCCTCTCTCACGAAAATGGAAGAATAATACGATCCATTTTAACCTATATTTCTCTCTTTAGCCAGTCTGTTAGAAATCTTGTTTGACGAAATGTTGACCTTTGCACCGCCGAAGCGGCCTCTTTTTCGTTGAAATCATTCTTTTTTCTCTTTTCTTTTGATGAAAAGGCATCTATGATGAAAGAAAAAGAGAAAGGAAGGAGCGGGCGGAAGTGAGGAAATGGGTGCAGGCGGTGGCAATCGGAATGCTGTTGGCTGCGGCCGGATGGCTTTGGATGCCGAGTTCATCAATGGTCAAGGCGGAGGATTGCGGGGAGCTTGTCGGAACGGAAAAAGTGTGGTGGGACGGCGCTGAACTGAAGCCCGGACAAATCGGCCGGTTGACGGTGATGGCGCCGACAGAGCTATGGTTGTCGAACAAAGCAGTGAAGACGCTGCCAAGCGGTGCGGTGTATCGCGTGTACGCGCTAGGCGGCGGCTATTTTGGTGTCGGCCGAGGATATGGGATCAAGAACGATGCCCGCGTCCGCTATGAAACGCCGTCAAGAGAGAAGTTGGCCGCTGCTTTATGCGTGCAGCAGGCGAAGGCAAACATGGCGGATGTCACGATGAACGGGGTGGCGATCGGCGACTCGCGCGCCAAGGTCGAAGCGATGTACGGCACGGCGAAGCGCAAGACGAAAAACGCCTACGGCCTATATTGGGAGGCGTATGATCAAGGCGGTTACAAAAACTTTTTGATGGTGAGCTATGACCGTGATCGGGTGGCGGCGATGTACACGAACCAACCGATCGTCCAAACGAAAAAAGGAACGGGCATCGGAACGGCGAAAACGGTGGTGGAAGCGCGCTACGGCCGGCCGCTCGCCTTCATCCAAAAAAAGGATGCCGTCTACGACATTCAAAATGACGAATACGGGACCTATCTTGTCAACGGCCGCTACGTCACCTTCTTTTATGACCGGTACAACAACAACCGGGTGGATGGCGTGCTTGTCGTCAATCGGGCGCTCGAGGATGAAAAGCCCGGGTTTTACGGAACGACGACGGAGGAGCTGCGCACAGCGTATGAATATCAAATTTTTGATTTAGCAAACGCGGCGCGCCGCTTGCACGGGCTTCCGGCGCTCGCGTGGGATGCGAAGGCGGCGGCGGCGGCCCGTGAACATAGCGAAGATATGGCGGTCCATCACTACTTCTCTCATACGAACTTGCAAGGATTGTCGCCGTTTGACCGTCTGAAGCGCCATGGCATCGCTTATCGCGTGGCGGGCGAGAACATCGCCTACGGACAATACGATGCGATTTTTGTCCATGAAGCGTGGATGCACTCGCTCGGGCATCGGCAAAATCTTTTATACCCGGACTTTACCCGCCTCGGCGTTGGGGTGGCGTTCAATTCATTCCATCAACCCTACTACTCTCAAGAGTTTTATACTCCGTGACCGCGGATGATCCTTTCGCTTCTCAAGAGTGTCCCAGCAGTGCTGGGACATTTTTTTGACCAGATAAATGGGAAAAGATCCCCCTTTTTGTAGAAGTTTGTCGTATAATAGAATCGATGGCAACAAAATGATAGAAAGAGAGGAAAAGGGGACCAGTGAGAAAAGCGAAGAACATCATCCGCATTGGGGTCGGGGCGGTGTTGGCCGCATGGACGGCGCTGCAAGCGACAGAAGCGGATGCCGGGGCGAATGTCGTCTACTGGGAAGGCATGCGCCTTGTGCAGGGGCAAATTGGGAAATTGGAGATTGTGAAACCTATTAATCTATGGAAACGGGAAAACGGGGCGCTGACGTTTGTCCGCGTGTTGCAGCCTGGAGAACAGTACCGGGTGTATTCGTATGACGAGGCGTTTGGCGGCCAATACGGGGTTGGCGGTGGATATTACGTCACCAATATCAAAGGGCATGTTGTGTATAAAACGCCGTCGAGGGAGAAGCTGAAGCTTGTCAATCCGGGGAAGTATGGGGCAAGGCAGCTGGCGGTCGGCACAGTGGTAAAGGAAGTGTCGACGCGCATTGCCTCTGGGGTGGAAAAAGAGGAAATGGAAATCGTCGGCGCGCGCGGCAAGCAGCACGTGTACAAGCTTGACATCGATACGTCGAATGAGAGGCTGGCCATTGAGACGGCGCTGTCCAATGATCAAGTGCTTGGCATTGAACCGGTGCTTGAGCAGGCAAAACGGTACGATGGCCGCGACGGAATCGTGCTGGCGGCGGTGAACGGCGATTATTTCAAACAGGATGGTTCGCCGACCGATTTGATGGTGCACCGTGGGGAAATTGTGATGACGAATACGACGCCGGCGGCGGAACGGACGATTTTTGGCATCAGCGCTGATGGGAAGCCGATGATTGGAAACCCAGATGTTCAAATTGGCGTTCGAATTGGACAAGGAATCTCATACCCCGTCGATGGCATCAACAAGCCGCGGCGCGCTCATCAGTTGATTTTATACACCCCGTATTTCGCTGCCTCCACGAAAACGAACGCTCTTGGGACGGAAGTCGTGCTGACGAATGTACAAGGGGTGTTGAACGGGAATGGAACGATCACCGGAACGGTGAAGAAAGTTGTAGTCGGTCAAGGCAATGAACCGCTCCAGCCTGGAGAGCTCGTGTTGTCGGGCCATGGCCGGGCGAGTGACTATTTGCGGCAGGCGAAAGAAGGGGATGCGGTGGAAATTTCCCTTCAGTATGACCAGCCCGAATGGAGTGGGGTGAAAGAAGCGCTCGGCGGCCGATACCGGTTGGTGGCGGATGAAAAAGTGCAGTCGTTTTCGATTGAAGGAGTCCATCCGCGTACAGCCGTCGGCATTGACAAGAACGGAAATGTCATGCTCGTCGTTGTCGATGGCCGCCAGCCTGCCTATAGCCAAGGAATGACATTGAATGAGCTGGCCAAACTGATGCATGAGCTTGGCGCGGTCGATGCGATGACGCTCGATGGCGGTGGTTCTTCGACATTTGTCGTCCGCCAGCCAAACGGGCAGCTCAAAGTCGAAAACAAACCGTCTGATGGATTCGCACGGCCAGTGGCGAATGCGCTTCTTGTTGTGTACAAAGAGACGCAAGAGAACGGGGAAAGCGAAGAAGTGCTTGATGACTTTGAAACGGAGTCGAAGTGGAATGCATCGGGCGTCAACTATGTGGGGGCGGCGGTCGAACGGACGACAGAAAAGGTGAGAGAAGGAAAGCAGGCGCTGAAAATTTCATACGATTTCCGCGGGATGCCAGGGACATCCGGCGTCTATGCTAGTCGGGAGGAAGCGATTTGGATTTCGAAACGGCCGCAAGCGATTGGCATGTGGGTGTATGGAGACGGAAGCGGCCATTGGCTGCGCGCCCAGCTGCGGGATGGAAGCGGGCGCCGCATCTGGATCGATTTTGCCCGCCATGTCGATTGGATCGGTTGGAAATATGTGCAGGCCGCTGTGCCTAGCGATGTCGCGCTTCCGCTCATGCTGGAGATGCCGGTGCGTTATATGGAAACGGATATCGGGCGGAAAAACGCCGGAGCGATTTATATCGACGGCCTTCGCGCCATCTTCCGCTGATGCGCTCGCCTCCCCTGCTCGCCTAGAAGGATGGTGAATGAACAAGGGATGTTGCTCATCGATAGGGGTTCCGAAATCGAGAAAGTCCTTGCATGCTGTTCTTCTAGGCATTTGCATTTCTCTGAAAAGTATTGTATATATTATAAAATGGGCGGATAGGCAAACCACAAGGGAGGCAAAAGTTTGACGATGGACGAGCAAACGTTGTTGGAGCAGTTGCGGAAAAATCCGCCGAAGCTGGTCGGAGGATATAAAAAACAAGGATGGGCGATCAAAGTGTTGGAGCGAATCGCCAATCCGGATGTGGAAGACGAAGGAGACGGCCGGGTGACGGCCAAAGCGGTGCTGCGGGCGCAAGACGGCACGTATTACCCGGCTTTTTTGACGATTGACCTCCATCAACAAGGAAGAGTCGTCGGCGTCTATTTCATCGCCGAAAACAAGGAACAGTTCGATTTGATTCCGTTCGAATGGGCGAAAGAGTTTCTTGGCAAGCCCGAGCAGGACGTGATTCCGTTTCGCTACCGGACGCTGAGCAAAATCGACGGCGACAAACAGCAAACCCATTGGCCGGACTTTAGTTGATCAAGGCTGGCTCTGACAGTCAAAAAGGTGGCTGAAGAGTCGGCCTTATTTTATGCTTTGAAGGGCTTAAGTTCGATTTTTTTCAGAACATATTTTCATTTTGTGTCTTTTCCAGTAAAATTGAAATACATGTTTACTATTTTCATAGATAGCAGGTGAAAGTGTGAGGAGAAAACGGAGAAAAGCATTTTCCATCATCGGATGGCTGGCGGTGTTTTGGTTGTCGTTTTCGCTGTTGACTGTTCAGGCGGAAGCGGCCTCGTTCCCGAATGTGGAGAGGCTTGAACAGCATGCCGCCCAGCTTGAGCGGGCGATGAAAGCGGATCAATGGTCCAAGCCGTACCGTCTCTTGAACCAAGTCAAACGCGATTATGAGGCGGCGAAAAAAGAAGTGGCGCGCGTGCGTCCGCAAACGGCAAGGGCGCAGTTGGAAAAACGGATCGCGGCCGGAGAACAGACGATGAAAAAGGCTTCCGCCTACATCAGCGCTGTCGAAAGCGGGGAGCGATTGCGCGCCTTGACGGCCAACGTCGACCGGGCGCTGCGGATGGGGGATGTGGATGTCGTGTATGATTCCTATGCCCCGTTGCAATACCAAATTCGCAAAACGGCGATTCTCATTGGCCGCGTTCCGGGAGTGTCGCTTCGCGAAAAGATGGAAGGATGGTTTCAACGCCCGGCTTTGGCTGTCAAGCAGCGCGCGTATTATGCCATCAATATTATGCAAGCCATGGACAAGCTGCTTGATGCGTATGATGAAGGGGATATCGCGCGGGCGGAGCGGTTGCTGTCGCTTTGCGACCGGTGGCTGCCAAACGTGGTGGATGCGGCGACGCGCAAGCAGCTGGCGGTGTATATCGATGATTTTAAAGCGCCGGTTGTCTTAGATGTCGATATCGAATAAATCGGCGCATGTCGGGAGAGGAGAGACGGATATGAATGTGATTCAGCGATGGGCGGCGGCTCTTATGTTGCTTGCGGCTTCATTTTCGGTTTGGAGTCCGCCGGCGGAGGCGGCGGCTCCGGCGTCAACGAAGGTGCTCGAAGAAGTGCGGGAAATTGTCCGCCAGTATTATGTGGAACCGGTGAGCGATCAAGTGCTGAAGGCGAGCACCCCGCAAGATATTGTCAAACAGCTTGACCCGTATTCTGCCTATATGACAAAGGAAGAATACGAGGAATTTTTGAAGTGGATTGATATGGAGTCTGTCGGCATCGGCGTGATGGTTGAGGAAGATGAGGACGGCGTCCACATCATGTCTGTCTTGGACAATGGGCCAGCCGCCCGCGCCGGACTGCAGCCGGGCGATGTGATTCAGGCTGTTGACGGGCAGCCGGTAACGAATGAGACAATGGAAAAAGTATTGAGCCTGATCGCAGGAGAAGAAGGAACGACGGTGGCCGTAACCGTTTGGCGGCCGTCGACCGAGGAAACCGTCAGCGTCACCATCAAGCGGGAAAAAATCGACTGGCCGAACGTTGAGTTCAAACGGCTGGCAGGGAATATCGGCTATATTCAGCTATATAGTTTTGATGAGACAGCGCCCGGTGAGATCGAACGCGCCATCCGCTCGTTAAGCGGGGTGAAAGGGTGGATTTTTGACCTCCGCGACAATCCGGGGGGATATGTGGAAACGGCGCAGAAAATCGCCGGCTTTTTCCCGAATGTGAAACAGGCGTTTCAGTTGCGCGACCGTTCGAATCACCCAGAAGTGTATGCCGCTGTCAAACAGCCGGTGCAAATGACGGGACCGATCCGGCTGCTTGTCAACGCGTCGAGCGCGAGTGCGTCGGAAATGTTGGCGGCGGCGGTGAAGGAGCAAAAGGCGGCCGTTTTGTATGGGCAACGGACGTTTGGCAAAGGATCGATGCAGGAAATGTTTGAGCTGTCGGACGGCAGCATGTTGAAGTTGACCGTCGCCCACTTTTTCTCGCCAAAAGGGACGCCGATTCATAACGTTGGGGTGAAGCCGGATGTGCCGACGGTCGTTGGGAAAGAGCTGTATGCCGCTCACCGCGATTTGCTGATTGGGCAGCTGAAAGGGTATCAGTCGCTCGGCAAGCTGCGCAATGCGCCGGTCGATAAGACGTTTGTCGTCCGTTTCTCTCGTCCGCTCGCCAATACCGCGGTAAGCGGAGTAAAATTGTATCAATTAGGTGGACAGGAAGTAGCGGTGACGGCGCAAATCCGCCGGGGGACGGAGCTTTTGATCAAACCGGCAGCGAAGCTGGCCAAAGGGCAGAGCTATTTGTTGGTCATTCCGCCGGTGTTAAAAAGCAAAGACGGCGTAGCGATGAAAAAAGGCGCTTACATGGAGATTCAAACCGCTGCTTCTACGAAATAAGGCTCTCCCATCGAGATGCGTTGGATAGCCGTCTGCTCTTGATGGTGCAAAGTTCGGCTGCTTCGACTAAGGCGCGGCCGACAGCGGGAGCGCGGTCGTTTTGAACGGAACGATGCAAAGAAAGCTGGCCTCCATCGGTCGTTTGGCGACCATGGGGGCCAGCTTTTTGCAGGTTACTCGTCGCTTGACGGCGTTTCTTGCTTTTCGCTCTGTGCCGGGGAGGATGGGATTGTCACCTTCCAGGACGTCCAATCCGGTTCTGCTTTGTGCAGCAATTCCGGTGGGAAGAGGAACGTCCATGGTTTGCTGGTGTGAGCTTTCACTTCCAGATGGCAGGGAAATAATCCGCGGGCGACGATATCGCCAGCATGATCCCGCACTTCAAGCGGGATTTGTTCAAAATGGATATGTTTGTCGCTGCCGTTGCGAATGAGCAACGTGACGCCTAGTTCACCGGAAGGCAGCTGTTTCGCTTCAATGCCCATGAAGTTCACCTCTCCGGGAGCGGGAGGCGGAACCGAGTCAACGAGGGCTTGCAGATGTTGGCGCTGCTTGGCCGACAGCGCCTGCTCCCAGCTTTCCTCTAGGTCGAGCCGATGCCGCGGTGTCAGTTCAAAGGCGATCTTCCATCCATCTGCGGGCAACTGATCGACGAGCTTGTCCTCGGCGGCGAACAAAAACCGCCACGGGCGGGCCGTCATCGGCGGCAGTTCGCCGAAAGGGCTCATATCAAACTCTTTGCGGGCGATCGCCGTGCCATCCTCGTCAAGCAGCAACAGGCGGATTCGTTCAAAGCGAACCGGCTTCGGCAGCGTGTTGCGCAAAATGGCGACAGCGACAAACCCATCGTTGTATTCGACCAGCTTGACGCCGGAAATGGAAATTTGGTTTGGCTGAAGCGGCGGCAGCTGTTCGTGGTAAAAGCGATAGACGTACGTTTCTTCCGGAGACAGCTGCCAGTCCGGATGAAACGACAGCGTCGTTTTCGTTCCGACCTCCGGCTGTTTGACATGTTGCGCCGGCAGCTCGGCTTCCGGTTGCGTGCGTTGTTTTCGTCGGAAAATCATAGGGAACCTCCTTTACGAGGCGGCGTGCTGCGCCGCGGTTATGGTTTGTTCGCGGCGGCGGCCGCTTCGTCATCGATGACAAACTGGCTTTTCAAATAGTTCATGGCTGTCGTGCAAATGCCGGCGTCGATCGCTTGCTGCAGCGCGACGAATTCGCGGTAGGCGTCCATTTCAAAGGCGCGGTACGGATCCTCTTGGCCGTAGCTGCGCAAATGAATCCCCTCTTTTAATAAATTCAGTTGATTTAAGTGGCGAATCCAGTGGGCGTCGATTGTTTCGACCATCAAATGCTTAAGCCGCATGGTTTGTTCTTCGTCGCACGGAAGATCGGCGAGCGCCGCTTCAAGCGATTTGTATTCGTCCCAAACAAGCTGGGCGATTTCTTCTTTTTGCTTATGGCGAAGATCATCAATCGGATAGGCAAACCGGAAAAAGGCACGGCGCAGCTCGTTGTGCAGTCCTTCGATGTTCCACTCTTCAAAAAAGACGTTTTCCGGACAATAACGGTCGATCGTTTGCGTGATATGGCGATGGATGTGCCGAAGGAGCTCGGACAGCACCTCTGCTTGCTTCAGCGCCAAGACGCGATCGCGCATATGGTAGATGACTTTGCTTTGTTGGTCGATCACGGTGTCCAATTTCAATAAATGCAATCGCGCCGAATAATGGGCGTTTTCGATCGTTGTTTGCACTTTTTGGACGAACTTGATCGGGTCGGGCGACACGATGCGCCCGGTTTCATCCGTCTCGACTTTGCTTTTCCATTTTTTCAATTCATCTTGATCATACAAGCGGAATAAATCGTCGTCGAGCGAAATGATAAACTGGGAAGACCCCGGATCCCCTTGGCGTCCTGCCCGGCCGCGCAGCTGCATATCAATGCGATGGCTTTCATGGCGCTCTGTGCCAATGATGTGCAGCCCGCCCAGTTCCTTGACGCCTTCCCCAAGCAAAATATCGGTCCCGCGCCCGGCCATATTGGTGGCGATCATCACTTGCCCTTTTTGCCCGGCGGTCGCGATGATGCGCGCCTCTTCTTCCTCCGTTTTGGCATTGAGCAGGTGGTGAGGGATGCCTGCTTTCGAAAACGCTGCTGACAACCGTTCCGACTGAGCGACCGATGTCGTGCCGATGAGAACAGGGCGGCCGATGGCATTCATTTTTTTCACTTCGTCAATAATTTTCCGTACTTTCGCCTCGTACGTCTGGTAGACGAGGTCGTTCCAGTCGGTGCGTCGGGATGGCCGGTTTGTCGGAATCGTAATAACGCGCAGCCGGTACGTTTGCCAAAATTCTTCTTTCGACGGCGTAGCGCTGCCGGTCATCCCGGCCAGCTTCTCATACATGCGAAAATAGTTTTGGATCGTAATCGTTGCTTGGATGTCGTTTTCTTCGGTGATTTCCACACCTTCTTTCGCTTCAATCGCTTGATGCAGGCCGTCGCTGAACGAGCGTCCTTCCATCACCCGGCCGGTGAACGGGTCAACGATCATCACTTTGCCGTTTTTGACGATGTAATCGACATCCCGCCGCATGATAAACCAAGCGCGCAGCGACTGCATCGCATGATGGAGCAGCACGTGATGCTCCCAGTCGTATAGGTTATCGATGCCAAACGCCCGCTCGATTTTTTGCGCCCCTTCTTCGGTGAGGAAAATTTGTTTCGTCTCCGGAGACCGTTCATACTCTTTTCCTTCTTCGAAGGTGCGGACGATGCGTGCCATAATCGGGAACAATTCGGCTCCGATTCCCGATTTATTGGCGATGATGAGCGGGGTGCGCGCTTCGTCGATTAAAATGCTGTCGATTTCATCGATGATGGCGTAATACAGCGGGCGCTGCACTTTATCTTCGAGGCGGTACACCATGTTGTCGCGCAAATAATCAAAGCCGAACTCGGTGCCGGTGCCGTACGTGATGTCGGCCGCGTACGCTTCTTTTTTCTCGCTGGCCGTCATTTGCGACACATTCAGGCCGACGGTTAAGCCGAGAAAGCGGAACACACGGCCCATTTGTTCGCAGTCCCGGCGCGCCAAATATTCGTTGGCCGTAATAATGTGGACGCCTTTTCCAAGGAGGGCGTGCAAGTAGCTTGGCAAAGTGGCCGCCAACGTCTTTCCTTCCCCGGTCTGCATTTCAGCGATGTTTCCTTCATGCATCGCCAATCCGCCCATCAGTTGCACGTCGTAATGGCGCAGACCGAGCACGCGCCGCGCTGCCTCCCGGACGACGGCAAACGCCTCGGTTTTTATGTCATCGAGCGTCTCACCGCGTTCGAGCCGTTCTTTGAAGGCAACCGTTTTTTGGCGCAGTTGTTCATCGCTCAGCGAAGAAATGGTTGGTTCCCATTCATTGATTTGCGCCGCCAGCTTGGCAAGACGCTGCACTTCTCGCGCGCTTTCGTCAAATAGTTGCTTTACTTTTGCAAACATATGTCCATTCCTCTCCTAAACAGGCGTGATTCACATCAAGTGCTCTAAAACCTAATTATAGCACAAGATGTTTCCTGTGGAGGGAGGATGTAAAATGTGGAATCGTTCGCCGGATTGGCGCTCGAGCTTCTCGCGGCAAGGGAAAAAGAAATTTTCCATCCTTGGGGACAAAAAAGGGGTGTAAAAAAAGATTGATTTACTCATCGTATATGGTAACATAAAGATGATGTGTGTTTCCGCGATTTTATAAGGCCAAGGTGATTGCACATGAATATGGAAGCATTTGCCGCATGTTTGGCTTCGTTTATTACAGTATTGGTCATCACCCCGTTCGTGATCAAGCTCGCCATCAAAATTGGGGCGGTCGATCGGCCGAACGGGAGAAAAGTGCATACAAAAGTCATGCCAAGGCTTGGCGGATTGGCCATTTTTATCGGTGTCGCCGTCGGCTATTTTGTCGGCGGGGTGTATAAAGAGCAAGTGACGGGGATGACGGTCGGCGCCATCATCATCGTGCTCGTCGGGATGCTCGACGATTTGTACGAGCTGTCGCCAAAAGTGAAGCTGGCCGGCCAGCTGCTGGCGGCGTTCGTCGTTGTCGCTTCCGGGCTGAAGGTCGATCTTTTGACTGTCCCGTTTGTCGGCACGTTTGAGTTGGGGCTGTGGAGCTACCCGATCACCATATTTTGGATTATCGCGATTACGAACGCCATCAACTTGATCGACGGGTTGGACGGATTGTCCGCAGGCATTTCCGCCATTGGAATTGCGGCCATTGCCGTCATGGCGGGCATGGCGGGCAAAATGCTCATTTTCACGCTCTGCTTGATCATCTTGGGCAGCGTCATCGCTTTCTTGTTTTACAACTTCCACCCGGCGAAAATTTTCATGGGGGATACCGGCGCGTTGTTTTTAGGTTATGCCATTTCCGTCCTGTCGGTGCTAGGGCTTTACAAAAGCGTGACGCTCTTCAGCTTCGTCGTTCCGGTGATCATTTTGGGCGTGCCGATTTTCGATACGACATTTGCCATTATTCGCCGCATTGTGAATAAAAGGCCGATCTCGGCGCCGGATAAGTCGCATCTTCATCATCGACTGCTGGCTCTCGGCTTTTCGCATCGCAACACGGTCTTGCTCATTTATGCGTTTGGCCTGATGTTTGCCATCAGCGCGATTTTGTTCTCCGCCTCGACGTTATGGCAGTCCATTCTCATCGTCTTTGCCTTGATCGTCTTCGGGGAACTGCTTGCTGAACTGATCGGCTTGGTCAATGATCAGTACAAGCCGTTTATGACCTTTATTCGCAAGCTGCTTCGGGGAAGCCGAAAAGTATACGGAAATGACCGATAAATAGCAAATGGGCCGTTTGTGTCATGAAAGGGACAAACGGCTTTTTTCAGGAATTACCCTTCTTTGGAAAATTATACCCTTCTTTTTCGTTGTTTATGCAGCTTCTGCCGTTCCTTCGCTGATTTTTTTTGCGGCAAGGCCAAGATTGCCACAAAACTGTCATTATATATTGACGCAAATGTGATAAACTAAACATGTTTATTCTATATATTTTTTGGATTTGGAGGAACTTGCGATGAACGTGCCAATGTTGGATTTAAGCGAACAGTATGAACAATTGAAGCCGGAGATCATGCGCGTATTGGATGAAGTGATGCGCTCCTCTCGCTTTATTTTAGGAGATTATGTCAAAAAGCTAGAAGCAGATATTGCTGCCTACAGCCGGGCGAAACACGGAATCGGCTGCGGCAACGGAAGCGATGCGATACATATTGCTTTGCAAGCGGCCGGCGTCGGGCCGGGCGATGAAGTCATCACAACGGCGTTCACCTTTTTCGCGACGGCAGGATCGATTGCGCGGGCCGGCGCCAAACCGGTGTTTGTCGATATCGATCCGGTGACGTTCAACATCGATCCGGCGCAAATTGAAGCGGCGGTGACGGAGAAAACGAAAGCCATCATCCCGGTGCATTTGTACGGGCAAATGGCGGATATGGAGGCGATCGCCGCGATTGCCAAGCGGCATGGATTGGTTGTCATCGAGGACGCCGCCCAGGCGATCGGCGCGAAATACAACGGGAAATGCGTCGGCGAGCTTGGGACGGCGGCGACGTACAGTTTCTTCCCGACGAAAAACTTGGGCGCCTACGGGGATGGCGGCATGATCATTACGAACGATGACGAACTGGCGGAAAAATGCCGGGTCATCCGCGTTCATGGCAGCAAGCCGAAATATTACCATCATGTACTTGGCTACAACAGCCGCCTCGATGAGATGCAAGCGGCGATTTTAAGCGTCAAATTCCCGCATCTGGATCGGTGGACGGAACAGCGGCGCAAGCATGCGGCGACGTATACGCGCCTGCTCGAGGAGGCGGTCGGCGACCTTGTTGTGACGCCGAAAGAAGTCGATGGGCGCTATCATGTGTTCCATCAATACACGATTCGAGCGCCGAAGCGAGACGAGCTGCAAGCGTTTTTGAAAGAACAAGGGATCGCGACGATGGTGTACTATCCGCTGCCGCTGCATTTGCAACCGGTGTTTGCTTCGCTCGGGTATAAGGAAGGGCAGTTGCCGGAGGCGGAAAAAGCGGCGAAAGAAGCGCTGTCGCTGCCGATGTTCCCAGAGCTGAAAGAGGAGCAGCAACAGTACGTCGTGGAGAAAATTGCGGAATTTTACCGTCATTCCGCTTGATCGTCCAACCGGCCAAAGGAGACGTCACTTGCGCACAGCAATGGCGTTTTCTTTGGCGTTGGATCATTTGTTTTGTTCACAACACTTTGTTATTTTATGATAAGGGATGGTGGCCGGATTGACGGCGGAAAAACGACCGTTTGTGCTATACGAATATTTGCGCTTTTTTTGGCAGCGAAAATGGTGGTTTCTTCTCGTTCCGCTTGCAACGATCGTTTTGACCGTCATCGCAGGGCGGTTTTTGCTGCAGGGGGAGAAGTATACGGGGAAAGCTGTCGTGTTTACCGGATCGATTGACGTAAAAGAGTTGACGGATCCGAAAAATATAGAAGCGAAGTTTCCTGAGGTGAAAAACTTGGATGTCGTCGTTCCTGAGGAACAGTACGTGCAAATCACTGTCAAAGGCGACGATGAACAAGACGTGAGTCGAGAATTGAAGCTTGTTGTGTCGGAATACAGTCAGGAGCTCAAGCGCCATTCGCAAGAGCGGATTGATGTCACCACGAAATACTTGCATGCGCTGGAAGAACGGGAGCGCGCATTGCAGCAAAAAGTCGATTATTATAGCGAACAAATACAGTCGGGCCGCTTGAATCCAGAACAGCTCAATGACATCAGCGACTTGTTGGTCGAGTCGGAAAACAACTTGACCGAAGTGATGGAGCGCGTCAATCGCATCCGCGGCAATCTTGTCTTTTACGAAAAACCGGCCGTGTTGTCGGAAACGGTGGCGAAATCGAAAACGTATACGGGGCAGCTGATGGCCGTCGGCCTTGTCCTCGGCCTGTTTTTGACGGTCGTTTGGCTCGTGCTTTGGAAGTATATATTGGACGCGAGGAGGTACTATTCTTCATGATCCGTTTTGCCATTGTCGGCATGGGGCATATCGCCAAAAAACATATCGATGCCATTGAAAAGGCGGACGGCGCCGAGCTGGCGGCAGTGTGCGACACGAATCCGGAACGTTTGCGCGACGTGTCGGACGTTCCTGTTTACACTGATATGGAGACGATGTTGAAGGAGAACGAACAGATCGATGTCGTCAACATTTGTGTTCCGTCTGGATTGCACGCGCGGCTGGCCAAGCTGGCGGCCCGCTATCGCCGTCATATCATTGTGGAAAAGCCGATGGCGCTCCGTGTGAGCGACGCCGAAGAGATGATCCGCGCGGCGAAAGAATACGACGTGAAGCTCGCGGTCGTTCATCCGAACCGCTTTCGTCCGGCTATTCGGAAGCTGAAAGAGGCGATGGAGCGCGGGATGTTCGGAAAACTGAGCCATGCGAACGCCACGGTGCGCTGGAATCGAAATCAAGCCTATTATGACCAGGCGGCGTGGCGGGGGACGAAAGAGTTTGACGGCGGCGTCCTGATGAATCAAGCCATTCACAATTTGGATTTGCTGCTTTGGCTGATGGGGCCGGTCAAGGCGGTGCAAGCGATGGCGGCGACCCGTCTGCGCAAGATTGAGACGGAAGATGTCGCGGCGGCGGTCGTCGAGTTTGAAAGCGGGGCGCTTGGCGTCATTGAGGCAGCGACGACGATTTATCCGCAAAACTTGGAGGAATCGATCGCCATTTTCGGCGAAACGGCATCAGTGAAAATCGGCGGCCGGACGGCCAACTTTATCGAAACGTGGGAAGCGGAAGGCGTCAGCGAGGAAGAACGGGCAAAGCTCATCGATGAGATCAACGCCGACCCGTTTGGCAAGCCGGGGCACCAATGGATCATTGAAGATATGGTGCAAGCGATTCGCGAAAACCGCGAGCCGATCGTCACTGGTTGGGACGGATTGGCTCCTGTTCGGCTGATCGAAGCGATTTTGCGTTCGGCGGAAACGGGGACAAGAGTGCAACTATCTGAGTAGAAAGGAATGAGAGGAATGAACTACGCGGAACGGCTGTTGCAAAAGTTTGAGAAACGCGACGCGGTCATCGGCGTGGTCGGGCTTGGCTACGTCGGGCTGCCGCTGGCAGTCGAAAAAGCAAAAGCAGGGTTTCATGTCATTGGCTTTGACATCCAACAAAGCCGCGTCGATCAAGTGAACAATGGGATCAACTACATCGGCGATGTCGTCGATGAAGATTTGCATGAGATGGTCAAACAAGGGCGGCTTGTGGCGACGACCGATTACGCCCGGATCGCGGAAGTCGATGCCGTGGCGATCGCGGTGCCGACCCCGCTCGATGCGCATCACCAGCCGGATACGTCCTACGTTGAAAACTCGGCAAACGAAGTCGCCAAATACGCCCATGAAGGGATGCTTGTCGTTTTGGAATCGACCACCTATCCAGGCACGACGGAAGAAATCGTGAAACCGGCGCTGGAGAAAAAGGGGCTCGTCGTCGGGGAAACGGTGTTCGTTGCCTATTCGCCGGAGCGGGTTGACCCGGGCAACAAGCAGTTTAAGACGAAAAATACGCCGAAAGTCGTCGGCGGCGTGACAAAGACGTGCACGAAAGTGGCAGCGGCCATGTATCGAGCTGTGCTTGAAGGCGATGTGCACGAAGTGTCGAGTCCGGCGGTGGCGGAAATGGAGAAAATTTTTGAAAACACGTTTCGCCATATCAACATTGCGTTAGCGAACGAAATGGCCATTTTGTGCGAACGGATGGGCATTGATGTCTGGGAAGTCATCGATGCAGCGAAAACGAAGCCGTACGGATTTATGGCGTTTTATCCGGGGCCGGGGCTTGGCGGCCATTGCATTCCAATCGACCCGTTTTATTTGACATGGAAGGCGCGCGAATACAACTACCATACGCGCTTGATCGAGCTGGCCGGAGAAATCAACAACGCAATGCCGGAATATGTCGTCAACCGCGCGATGCTCATTTTGAACGAAGAAGGGAAGGCGCTGCGCGGTTCGAAAGTGACGGTGCTCGGCGTCGCCTACAAAAAAGACATTGATGATGTGCGCGAATCGCCAGTGTTGAAAATCGTCGAGCTGCTCGAGCAATACGGAGCGGAATTTGCGGTCGTCGACCCGTATGTTCCGTCGTTCCGGGCGTGCAACCGGGTGATTGAGACGGTCGAGCTGACGCCGGAACTGCTTGCACAGTCAGATCTTGTCTTGATTACGACGGATCATTCCAACATCGACTATGAAATGGTCGCTCGTCACAGCCGGGTCGTGTTTGACACACGCAATGCTATGAAAGATGTGTCGAAACCGGCAAAATACGTCAAATTGTAAGCGAAGGAGACGAAACCATGAACGTTGTCGATCCCTCTGTTGTTTGCGGTGAACGTGTCGAAATGGGCCATTTCACTGTCATCGAGGCGAATGTAAAAATCGGAAACGACGTTAAAATCGGACATCGCGTCACGATTCACGAAGGAACCGTCATCGGCGACGGCGTGACGATCGCCGACGGAGCGGTGCTCGGCAAACCGCCGAAGCCGGCGAAAACGAGCACCGTCAAGCTGTCGGGCGAGCTGCCGCCGCTTGTCATCGGCGACCATTGCACGATCGGCGCCAACGCCGTCATCTATCGAGGCGCGACGATCGGCGCCTACACATTGATCGCTGATTTGGCGAGCGTGCGCGAAAACGTGCACATCGGCCAATATGTGATCGTCGGGCGCGGGGTGTGCGTCGAAAACCACGTCCAAATCGGCGATCGGACGAAAATCCAGTCAAACTCCTACATCACGGCCTACACGACGCTCGAAGACCATGTGTTCATCGCCCCGTGCGTCACGACGACCAATGACAACTACATGGGGCGGACGGAAGAACGGTTCGCCAAAATCAAAGGGGCGACCGTCAAGCGCGGGGCGCGCGTCGGAGGCGGAGCGATTTTGCTGCCGGGCGTGAGGGTGGCGGAAGAGACGTTTGTCGCCGCTGGGGCGCTCGTCACAAAAGATACGGAACCGAGGACGGTCGTGAAAGGATTCCCGGCGCGCTTCAGCAAAATGGTCGACGAGCGGGAGTTGTTATAAATTGTTCTCGGCATTCAAGCGTTTAGGAGCGGATTCGCTCCTTTACGCGTTTATGAACGTCGGCACGAAGCTGATTGCCTTTTTGATGCTGCCGATTTATACAAGCTATTTGTCAAAGGCGCAGTACGGGGCGGTCTACTTGATCGACCAATGGACGTCGATGCTGACATTTCTCGTCATTTTCGGTACGGATTCGGCGCTCTCTTTTTACTATTACGACACGGACGACAAAGAGAAGCGCCTTTTGTATGTGCGCAACGTCATGTACTTCCGGCTGTTTGTCGTCGCCATCTTATTTTTGGCTGTCGTTTTGGCCGGTCCGTGGATCGCAGGCGCGCTGTTTCAAGAACCTCGCTATGTCGATTTGCTGTACATCAGTATCGCGACGTTGCTGCTCGATACGATTTTCGTCATGGCGACGACGGTGCTGCGGTTTGAATTTCAGACGAAAAAAGTCGTGATTTGGACGCTCGTGAAAATGCTGCTTGTCTCTGTGCTGTCGTATGCGGCGCTCCGGTGGTTCGCGGCGACGCCGGAAGGGCTGCTCATCGGCCGGCTCGTCAGCAGCGCGCTCGTGTTTTTGTTGATGCTGCATTTGACCGTAAAGTATATGGTGTGGCGCGTGCGCTTTGACGTGTTAAAGGAGCTGCTTGCCTACGCCGCCCCGCTCGTGCCGACTTCGCTCGCCTTTTGGGTGATCGCCAACGTCAGCACGTTTTTCATCCAACGGTTTGCGTCGTTGGAGGAAGTCGGGGTGTTTGGGGTTGCCTTGCGTCTCGCGACCGTGATCACGCTCATCACGAGCGGCGTGCAGATGGCGTGGCGTCCGTATTCGATGTCGATGAAAGACCGGCCGGAAAGCCGTGCGCTGTTTGCGAAAGTGTATATGGCGCTTTTGCTCATTGGAGCGTTTGGGCTGCTTTTGATCGCCACGGCGAGCCCGTGGCTTGTGGAAACCTTTTTCAAACCGGAATATCGCGATGCAGCGTCCTATATCCCGTTTTTATCGGCCGTCACGTTTTTGAACTTTTATTATCTGATTGTTTCCACCGGCTTGTTTTTGACAAAGGAAACCGGCTATATTTCACGGGTGTTCACGCTAGCGGCGCTTCTTCATCTTGCGTTGAACGCCGTTTTGGTGCCGCTTTGGCTCAGCTGGGGGGCGGTCGCGGCCAGCCTCATTACGTATATTGTCGCTGTGGCTTTCATTTTTCGCAAAAGCCAGCAAGTGTATCCTGTGCCAGTGTCATGGAAAAAGATGGCTTTGGTTTTGGTCGGCACATTGCTCGCCCTCATCGTCATCGTCTACGTTCAGCAGGCGCCGCTTGCTGACGGCTGGGTGCTCGCTGGTTGGGGCTTGTTTGCCGCCACGCTCTTTGCCAGCCGGGTTGATCGTGATTTGCGCCGTCCGGTGCGCACGATCGAGGATGAAAATGCGCAAAATACTTGATAACCGCTCATCTGATCTAGGAGGTGTTTCGGATGAAAATCGCCACCGTGTTAGGCGCCAGACCGCAGTTTATCAAGGCTGCCCCCGTCTCGCGCGTCTTGCGAAAACAATATACCGAAGTGCTGATCCATACCGGGCAGCACTATGACCCGAATATGTCGGCCATTTTTTTTGAGGAGTTGAATATTCCGACGCCTGACTACTATCTTGGGGTGGGTTCAGGCAGCCATGGAAAGCAAACGGGCGAAATGCTGATGAAAATTGAAGAAATTGTCATGCAAGAAAAACCGGATTATGTGCTCGTCTATGGCGATACGAACTCGACGCTCGCCGGCGCGTTGGTCGCTTCGAAGTTGCACATTCCGGTCATCCACGTCGAAGCCGGGCTGCGCAGCTTCAACAAGCAGATGCCGGAAGAAATCAACCGCATCATGACCGATCATGTCTCCGAGCTCTTATTTTGTCCAACGGAGACGGCCGTGGAAAATTTACGAAAAGAAAATATTACGCGAAACGTCTGGAATGTCGGCGACGTCATGTATGACGCCATTTTGTACAACAAGGAGCTCGCACAGCGCCAATCGACGATTTTGGCTGATTTGTCGCTGGCGGAACAATCCTACTACTTGATTACCATTCACCGAGCGGAAAATACCGATGACCCCGACAAATTGAAAGCCATTTTGGCTGCTTTTGCGGACATCGACGGGACGAAAGTGTGGCCGATTCATCCGCGGACGCGGCATAAGCTTGAAGAGTACGGCTTGGACGCTTCGGCGATTCCAGGGCTTCGGCTGATCGATCCGGTCGGTTATTTGGACATGCTTCGGCTAGAGAGCGGCGCGAAAAAAATCATCACCGATTCAGGCGGCGTGCAAAAGGAGGCGTATTTCTTGCGCGTGCCTTGCGTGACGGTGCGCGAACAAACCGAATGGGTGGAAACGCTCAAAGGCGGGGCGAACATCTTAACCGGCACGGACCGCGAGAAGATCGTCGCGGCGGTCCACAAGGAAGTCGCCCCTGTTTATGCGGACGTCTTTGGCGATGGGCATGCGGCGGAGAAAATCGTGGCGGCGATCGGACAGCGATAAGGGTGCGTCGGCATGTTGGACGTGTTGATCTGGTTGATTGTTCTTGTCGCCTCCACCTTGATGTTTCGCTATGCAGCGGGGACGCTTTCATGGACGGCGCCGAATCTCGTGTCGATTGTGTACTATTACTCGTTCCTTCTGTCGAGCTTCATCGGCGCGCTGCTGATCGCATTGGGAATGGATGATTACTACATGATTCGCAAGTTGTTTCGGCCCGAGGAATACCGGCAGATCGGGTTTTTCGTCGTCAGCTTCGTTATGATCGTGTTCCCGCTGTCGATGGTGGTCGTTTCAAGGCTGTGCGGATTTGAAGCCAGGCAGGAGTTTCGCGCCTATTTGCAAAAGCCGCTTTCCCCGTTGGCCGGAGCGACGGGCAGCCAAGTGTTTTATGCGTTTTTGGCGCTGTCGCTGCTCAGTTTTGCCGCCATTGCGTATATGATTTGGAAAACGCCGACGATTCCGGTGTTTGCGCTCTTGACAGGGACGGATGAGAGCTTGGCTGCGTTGCGCATTGAGGCGTCGCGCCATTTTGCCGGAAACGTGCTCGTTCGCAATATTTTTGCCATTACGCTCACGCCGCTTTTGTCGTTTATCGCTTATTTGTTTGCCGAGCTGACGCACGAGTGGCGGTGGAAGCTGCTGTTTATCTGTCTGTTTGTCGGGGCGGTGTTCGTCAATGTGTATGATTTGGCCAAATCGCCGATTTTCTTTTATGTGATGATGTTTTTCCTCATTCGCATTTACATTGGAAAAACAAGGCTGTCGGCGGTGAAACTGGCGCTGTATGGGGGAGTGGGGGCGGCGGTGCTCGTCGGCATGTACATCGTCATTCAAGGGGTGCAAGATGCCACGACCTTTTTGTCTTACAACAAGGGCCCGATCGGCCGCATGATTTTGGCGCAAATCGCGCCGACGTTTCTTCATTTGAATTTGTTCGGCGAAGCGCTGCCATTTCTTTATGGAAAAAGCTTGCCCTCGATTTTAACAGGGTTGTTTGACGTCGAGAACGTCCGCTCCGCCCGCCTCGTGATGGCGCACGTGTTCCCGGAGCGGATCGAGGATGGAACGGGAGGGGTGCTCAATACGCTCTTTGTCGCTGAGGCGTATGCGAACTTTGGCTACGTTGGAATCGTCATCGGCACGCTGTATGTCGGTGTCGTGACGCAGCTGTTGTACATTGGGTTTCTACGGCTGCCAAAAAATCCTTTGTTTTTAAGTTTGTTCGTTTATTTTTCCATTAACATCCCCCGCACGCTCGTCGGTGGGTTCACCGATTTTTTGTTCAATCCGACCTGGGTGCTGCTCGTGGCGTTGTTTGGCGGAATGGCGTTATGGCTGCGGGTGCAGGGGGATTTACGGGCATGGTTTGCAACGAAAAGGCGAATCACTGATGAGGGATGAATGATGAAAACCGTATTGATTTATTACCCGTTTTCACTCGCCGCGGAACGAAACAGCGGGTCAAAGCTGCGGCCGTATGAAATGCATCAGGCGTTTTTGCGCTGGGGAGCGAAAGAGGGAGTGGACGTTCTTCTGATCGCCGGCACGTCAGCCGAGCGGGAGAAGCAATTTCAAGAGCTCCGCAGCCAAGGCAAGCTCGATGATGTCTGGTTTTGCTATATGGAAAACCAGACGATTCCGCTTTGGCTCACTGACCCAGGACACCGGCCGCAACGTCCGTTCGTCGATCGGGACGTTCTCCGCTACTTGAAAGCCCGCAACGTTCCGATCGGCGTCTTTTACCGCGACGTCTATTGGAAGTTTCCTGATTTGTATCCGCTCCGCGGTTGGAAAAAAGCGGCCATGCAAATGATGTACCGTTGGGAAGAACGGTTTTACGAGCGGTACTGCGATGTCATCTTTTTGCCGAGCCTCGAAATGGGAACATATGTCGCGATCCGCCGCCCGATGGTCGATTTGCCGCCGGGTGGGAAGCAAAAGCCGTTTCAGCGGTTCGGGACGGCGAAACAGCCGCTGAATGCCATTTATGTTGGCGGCATCAACAATGCCGACTATGGGCTTTTGCTCCTGCTTGAGGCGATTCGCTTGGCAAACCGCCGCAAGCCGCTTGTTTCGCTCACCGTCGTCTGCCGAAAAGACGAGTACGAGCGGCAGCCGCTTGCGGTGAAAGAAGAGCTTGCCGCCTTGCAAGTGCGCGTCGAGCACGTCAGCGGCGAAGCGCTCGACCGTTTGTATGCGGAGATGGATTTCGCCTTCATCCCGCGGCGGCGGAGCGAGTACAATGATTTTTCCGTTCCCGTCAAGCTGGTTGACTATCTGTCGAGCGGCCTGCCGATTGTCGCCACCGCTTGCTCAGCGCAAAAGCGGTTGATTGAAGCGGATGGGTACGGCGTCATTTGCGACGACAACCCGTCGTCGATGGCAGAAGCGATCGCCAAGATGGCGGACATGCTCGAGGAGTGCCGCTTGCGCATTGAGCAGACGTTTATGGCGAAACATTCGTGGGAAGCGAGAGTGGAAAAGGTGAAAGAAACGTTGGTGGGGGGCCTCCGATGAAAGTCGCCTTATTGGCTCCAAGCAAATCGATCCATACGCATAAGTGGGCCCGCTTTTACCAAACGCAAGGCATCGATGTGAAAGTCGTGACGTTTAAAGACCATTACGGGCCGGAGCAAGCGAAAGAAGTCGAGACAGTCGTGCTGCCGAAATGGCTGCCGGGGAAGTTGTCGTATTTTTCCACTGTCTTTTCATTAAAGCGGCTGCTCGCTTCGTTTCGACCAGATATTTTGCACGCCCATTATGCCTCCAGCTACGGGTTGATCGGGGCGCTTGCGGGGTATCATCCGTTTTACGTCTCCGTCTGGGGGCGCGACGTGTATCAGTTTCCGAATGCCAATCGTTGGAACCGACGGATGCTTGAATATACATTCCAGCGTGCGGATGTCATTTGTTCGACAAGCCGTGTGATGGCGAAAGAAACCGGAAAGTATACGGACAAACCGATCGAAGTGACGCCGTTTGGTGTTGATGTCGCCCGCTTCAAACCGTTGCCGAAACAGCCGAAACGGACCGTGACGATCGGCACGGTGAAAGCTCTTTCCGACAAGTACGGGATCGCCGATTTGATTCGGGCGTTTGCCATTGTGCACGAGCGGCATCCGCAAACGGAGCTGTTGATCGTCGGCGACGGGCCGCAGCGGAGTGAATACGAGGAGCTGTGCGCCCGCCTCGGCATCCAATCCGTGACGACGTTTGCCGGCAAAGTTCCGAACGAACAAGTGCCGCTGTATATCAATCAAATGGATATTTTCGCCGTGCCTTCGACTGAAGACAGCGAAAGTTTTGGCGTTGCCGCCGTCGAGGCGATGGCGTGCGGCGTTCCCGTTGTCGTCTCCAACGTCGGCGGGCTGCCGGAAGTCGTCCGTGAGGGAACAACGGGGTTGATCGTGCCGAAAAACAGTCCGGAAAAGCTGGCGGAGGCGTTCGAACGGCTGCTGCTTGATGAGAGGCTGCGGCAACGAATGGGGGAAAACGGCGTCAACCATGTCCATGAACATTACGATTGGACGGAAAATGCGATGCGCATGATCCGATTGTATGAGCAAACGTTGAAAGGCGGTGGAGGGAGTCGATGAGGAACAAAGCCGTCATATCAGCCGCCGCGGTTGGTGCTCGTTTGTTGCCGAAAGCGGAGGCTAAGTCGCGAAGCCGGCGGCTTTCCGTTGGCAAGCTCATGATGACCGTCGGTTCGCGGCAACGATTATACATCCAAGGACAGCGGGACGATGCCAGGGGGGCGTTTCCCCTTTTCCACGCCTCGTTTGCGCTCGCCTCTTGGCGCTCGAAATGGAACGTTCGTTTGCGATTTTTTGGGAAAGTGGTGTGGAGCGGGCCATGAGGATCATTTACCTATGCCAACACTTCCCGCCGGAAACAGGCGCACCGCAAATTCGTGTGTATGAGGTGAGCAAGGAGCTGATCAAACGGGGGCATCAAGTGGAAGTGCTCACGGCGTTCCCGCATCACCCGCACGGCGTCATCCCCAAGCCATACCGCGGCCTGTTTTATTTGTTCGAACAATGGGACGGCATTCCCGTTCATCGGACATGGATTTATCCGTCGCCAAAGGGGAGCTTTTGGAAACGGCTCGCTTCGTATTTTTCGTTTACGTTCAGCTCGTTTTATTCGCTGCTTGTGAAAGCGAAGCCGACGGATGTGATCATTTGCAATTCCCCGCCGTTGTTTTTAGGGATCACCGGGTACGTGGGCGCGAAGTTGAAACGGGCGAAGTTTGTTTTCAACGTCGCCGACATTTGGCCGGAATCGGCCGTTGAGCTCGGCATTTTGAAAAATCGGCTGTTCATCCGAATGGCGAGATGGCTCGAGCTGTTTTTATACCGGAAGGCGTGGAAAATCGCCGCCGCGACGGAAGGCATTCGCGATTATATGATTGAGCAAGGGAAGGCGCCCGAGGATGTCTTTTTATTGCCGAACGGCGTCAACACGGATGTGTTTCGCCCGCTGCCGAAAAACAAGAAGCTGCTTGCGGAATTAGGGCTCGAAGGAAAAGTGGTGTTTACGTACGCCGGAACGATGGGATACGCCCAAGGGCTCGATTCGGTGCTGCGGGCGGCGGCCATCGTCAAAGCAAAAGATGAACGGGCGCATTTCCTGTTTGTCGGCGACGGCCAAGAGCGAGAAAAGCTGATGGCGTTAAAAGAAGAGCTCGGCCTTGACAATGTGACGTTTTACGGATCCGTTCCGGTTGAGAAGATGCCGGAGATTTTCTCCATCACCGATTACAGCATCGTTTCGCTGCGCAACATCGATTTGTTTAAAGGGGCAAGGCCGTCGAAAATTTTCCCGGCGATCGCCACCGGAACCCCGGTGCTGTATTGCGGCGAAGGGGAGAGCGCTGAGATTTTAGAAACATATCATTGCGGAAAAATCGCTCCTCCAGAAAATCCTGAACAGATCGCTGCAGCGGTTCTCGAGTTGCTTTGCCTTCCGAGCGAGGAATACGAAAAGATGGCGGAAAATGGGCGCAAGTTGGCGGTGGAGCAATACTCATGGATTCGCATTGTCGACGATTTGCTTCACGCCCTTGGCGATGAAACAAAACGCGAATCCGTTTGGCCGACGGAACAATAAAAAAGAAAAGGGTGTCCCGCTCATAAGCAGGATGCCCTTTCCTTTATGTGAAAAGCGGCTATGTTTCCATTTGGAAAGATATTTTCCGACCGCGTCGGGAGTGTTGGAATGCGAGTGATGTTTTCCTTCACAATCGTCATGCTTTCACTCGAACGAGACTTCCGCCCCGCGGAAGTAATGCTCTAAAATTTGCTCCGCCGTCCATCCACGCTCGGCAAATGCTTTTGCTCCGTATTGGCTCATGCCGATCCGGTGCCCCCATCCTTTTCCAGTGACAGTGATCGAGCTAACCCCTGACGGCGAGGCGGAAAGCGGCACGATGCCATCCGTTGTTTGCACCTTGATTCCTTCGACGCCGGCGAGCGAAACGGTTCCGCTCCCTGTTTGGACGGAGTAAGATGACAAGGAAGAGGCGGCGATGTTGCCGCTGGCCGTTTGAATCGACACGGATGGACCGCTTTTTTGCACTTGAATGTCAAACCAGTTGGACGGCAAGATGCCGTAAAATTGATTGCCGTCTAGCGGGAACAGTTTGCGGATGGTCGTTTCATTGCCTTTCACCGTTTTTTCGCCTGCCGAGGTTTCAATCGTGACGGCACCCACTTCTCCGTTCGCGCCGGTTTTGGCGATCGAGACGTCGTATAAAACAACCGATGGATCGGTGAACCCGAACGAACGCAACAGCACAGCTGGGGAGAAGATGAATGACCATCGGCTGTACGGCGATGATTCATACGGGTCATCGACGCTCGCCAAATATGGGTAGGCGGTTTGCGACGAGTTCCAGACGTCGCTTACATTGGCGGTTCTGCCGCCGCTTGTCGAGTGGTAATACGTTTCAATGATACTGCCATTATATTTCAGATACAATCCTCTTGTTGCATCCACTGCCGCGTTCGATCGTGGAGATTCTCCATCATATCCTTTATACGTCTGTGTGTTTGGATTGGTCGTCAAACTTGTTTTATGTTTATAGGCATAGTTTCGGGCCGCAATGGCTTGCGCCTTCAGCGCTTCGAGCGGCCAAGAGGCGGGCATCTCGCTCGGCACGACTCCTTTTAAATAATCTTCCATATCTAAAATATTGACAGCATACAAGACGTTGCTTTGCCGGCGAATGTCGACGCTGCCGCGATAACGGGTTTGATTCACTTTCACAAGCGACAACGGCGCAGCGCCGATCGTTTCTTGAATGGTAAATCCGGTGCTTGAAAAATCCGTCTTTCCATTGTACGTGACAAACACGGTCGAAGAGGAAGACTGAAATGTCAGATTTGTCCCGCTTGGCAGCGGGGTGATCGTCAACGTCTCTTTATTGACGATTTGATAGTTTCCTTCGACGGCGACTGTCACCGATGTCCCTTTATATAAAAGGACTTGCACGGGATTGTTGTACGTTTTCACCCCAGCGGCGTTCGACGCGGAAGGAGAGACGATGAGCAAAAACAGGCCGACGGCCAACCACGCCAATTTTTTCACCGTCTACTTCACCTCACCAAATTCAGCGGCCATCCAACCCCGACGCCCATCAGACAGTTGCACGTTGTACCATTTCTCCCCTTTGCTGTTGGTAAACGGCTGAATATAGACCATCTCTGTCCCTTTTGGAACGGTCGCAATAATCAGATAAGAAGTCGTCGCTCCTTTTCGAATATTGACCGCGGCCGTGGCGATGACGTGCTTGGTGCTGTCGCTGCTGACGGCGGATGTCGAGACATCGCCGGAATAAATCCAACCTTTCAACGATGAGGAGAGGATGATGTTGTACCACAATCCTTGGGAAGTAAGGTGCGCCCCGACCACTTGCAGTGAAGCCCCTGCCTGTTTATAAGTGATGACGCGGTAGCTCGTTGACGCTCCGCTGCGGACGGCCGCATTGTTTTTCACTACATAGACGACAGAAGGCAAAGAAGGCGAAGCGGGTTTGCTGGCAAGTTGTTGTTGAAGTTGTTGAATTTGTTGTTGCTGGGCGGCCAGTTGTGCTTTCAGGTTGGCAATGTCGTTTTTCATCGGGTTGAGCTGGGAAGTCACCCAGTCGACGCTCGCTAACACGACTTCTTCCGATGCTTTCATCGCCGATGGCGTAAACAAGAGGGCGCCTGCCGTCATTCCGACCGCCAGGCTGGCAGCAACGGCCCATTTGGATTTTCGTTTCATCATGCTCATCTCCCCCGTTTTTGGATATGGAAAGAAAGGAGAATAATAGCTTTCCTAAAAGGCCAGTGAAAAACAACGGATTCGCTCGGTTCATGAGGAATCGCAAGGAATGAAAACGCGATGCTGCCATGTTTCTCAGTTTGACGAACTCCGTCGTAAAGCTTTGCAATCCGTTGCATTACCGGCCTTCTCATGCTATTATTCTCCGAACGCGAACAAACTAGAATTGGCTGAAATACTCTTCCAGTCCTTCGCGAATGCCGACGGCCGCTTTTTGGCGGAACGCTTTCGTTTTGAGCAGCGCCTCTTCATTTGGATTGGAGATGAAGGCGAGCTCAACGAGAATGCTCGGCAGCTCGTTTTTCCGGTTGACGTAAAAGTCTTGCGTTTTATGGCCGCGGTCATATGTTCCGAGCTGTTGGACAAGATGTTTTTGCACGATGGCGGCCAACTGCTCGCTTTTTGGCCCATTGAAGTTGCTCGATACGTTGTAGTACGTTGTCGTTCCGCGAGATGTCCGCGAGTACGAGTCGGCGTGAATGCTGATAAAGGCGTCGTAGTCGGAACTGTTGGCGATCCATGTCCGTTCAGACAGCTCCAAAAAGATGTCGGTGCTTCGCGTCAATTTCACGATCGCTCCGGCCCGCTCCAATTCTTCTTTTAGCAATAAGGCGGTGTCGAGAGTAATATCTTTTTCCCGCGTGCCGCCAGGGCCGATCGCCCCGGTGTCGTGCGCCCCATGCCCTGCGTCAATGATGATTTTTTTGCCCTTGAGTCCGGTCTCGAGAATTTTCAGCGCCAATCGGTCGCTGTAATGGCGAAGGGTGAACGTGTACCCCGGTTCAAAGGTGATGAGCAGGCTGCTGCCGTTCCACTCCACCGTTTGTATGCCTGGAATGTCGGTCGACGGGACTTCAGCGTAGGAAAACGAGCCGGTGATTTTCAGACGATTGCCCGGCAACAACGAATAGGAGACGCGGAAATTAGAAGTTTTTTTCCACGTCAAATAGGCATCTTCGTTGATGGTCGAAAACGTCGGTTCAACGAGACTATTTAAGGCGACGGTAGAGGTGCTTGATTCCTCCACCCATCCGCGGACGCCATTGGATGTTTCGACATTCAGCCATCCATGATATTCGTAAAGGACAGCAAGCCGCTCATTCGCTGCCAACGCCTTCAACGATTGATAGTTCGAAGATGCACCTCGGCGCAGCGGAGTGCCCGCCTGTTTGACGTATACGTAGGATGGGGCTTTTACTTCAAACACCGGCATCCATCCCGTTTTCCCCGATGCAGAGGTGACTTGCACCCAGTCGAACGGAGATGCTTCTGTCGTCTTCAAAACCGTGACCGTTCGGTTTTTCGCAATCCGCTCGATGACGGCGGCGCTCAACGAAGGTTCGGCAAACAGCGCCGCATTAGCGGTTGTCACCTGCTTTTGCATCCCCTGGCTGGCTGGTGGGGAAAGGTAGGATTTGGTTACGACCGTCTCGTGCACCCAGCCGAGCGTTTTTCCATTGAGGGACACTTTGTACCAAAGCGCTCCCGACGCATCTTTGGCGCTTGACAGGCTGTTCAGTTTGGTTCCTTTTTTCAGTTGGGTGACGACTTTTGCTTTTAAAGATGGAGCTTGCCGCACATTGGCGACCGAAACGCTGACCGTCAGCGGCTGGCCTGAGACGCTGGACGTATCCGAGACACCGCTTGGAACCGACATGGTTGATGACATCGTCAACACTTTTTCCGACACCCATCCCCGGACATGTCCGAGATCAACGCGGCACCAAAGTTCCTGACCATTTGTGACGAACAAATCGATCACTTTGACAGATTGACCGCGTGACACTGTGGCGACGGCGCGGTAATGGACGCTCGCCCCGCGGCGAACCGGGGAGGACTGCACAACGTTCATGAATGTCGGCAAAAGTGTCGGAAGCTGTTTGGGTATGTAGATCTGTTCCGTTTTCACCCATCCTTTGACTCCCGCCCACTCCGCACGCACATACTGTTCCCCGAGCGAATTGGTGAACTCGGCAATGATGGAGACGACATCGCCGTTAGACAGTGTTTTGACGACCGGATAGTAAGGGGATGCCCCCTTGCGCATCGCGATGTCGTTGGCGGCGATCACCGCACGCTTTCCGACGAGCATGGAAGGCGGTTGGTTGGAAAAGCTGTCCGCACGCGTCCAGCCGGTGACGCCTCCGTACTCGATGCGGTACCACGTTTCACCATAGGCATTTTGAAACTCGTCTATGACTTTCACTTGTTGGCCAGCGGGAATCGAACCAACGGACCGATATGAATCGGTTGCCCCTCTTCTCAGCAACGAGTCTTGCTTGGCGAACATCACGTTAGGGAAGGCGGAAGAGACATGCGCTTCAGAAAAGTCGTCTGCCCGCGCCCAGCCCGTGATGCCCTTATATTCGATGCGATACCACGTTTCGCCAGCAGCGTTTTGGAACTTGTCGATGACCTTTACTTGTTGGCCAGCGGAAATGGATTCGACGATTTGATAGGAATCCGTCGCTCCTCTCCTCAGCAAAGCGTTATGCTCAGCGACCATGAGTGTCGGTGAGGATGAGGACGGACTTCCATCGGCGGCCAAGGCGGCCGACGGCCACAGCGGGCAAGTCGCCAACAAGACGGAAAGAAGCGTTTTTTTCAAGGATTCGATCCCCCCTTTTTTCTCAAGTTTGCGTTTTCTATACTATCATAGCGAATTTTGCCGTTTTATCCAACCCGAATTCAGTCCTATTATGAGAAAAAATGAAAAGTTTTGTTGAAAAAGAGAGAAAAAAAGCAGAGGACATGAAAAGTTGTGTTCTTTCATCATCATTGCGGCATGATATACGCTGTAAATGGAAAAAGGCGCCCCATTGCTTTTGGGAGCACCTTCTTTGTGATCGTTAATTTTGGCTTTGTGTGGATGGTGAATCGCTGCGCGTGAGGGAGGCGTTGGACGTCTCGAGCGCTTGCCGCAGCGTTTCATTGATTGAGCTGACCGATTGCTCGTCGGGGATGTAGTAGTACACGCCGTTGATCGTTTCGTCGTATCCTTTCAAATGCAAATTTTCTACATCCGCGTTTTTCATTTTTTGATAGACATAGATGAACGACAACAAATCGGACGGAGGGATGTTCGTCCGCACGTGATCCCCTAAATCGGCGATGACGTCATCCAGCTTCGGCAGCGAGGTGATGGACGTGCTTTTGTCAATAATGGCGCGAATGACTTGTTTTTGCCGCTCGTTTCGGCCAAAATCGCCGCGGGGGTCCGATTTTCTCATGCGCACATAGGCGAGCGCTTCATTGCCGTTCAACTCTTGTTTGCCTTTATGGAACGTATGCCATTTGAGCGAACCTGTCAGCTGAGCTTTGAATGTAAACGGAACATCTACCGTGACGCCGCCGAGGGAATCGACAATTTTCTGGAACCCGTCAAAATCGGTTGTCACGTAATAGTCGATCGGAACATCGATCAGCTCATTGACGGCTGCAATCGTCGATTGAATGCCTCCATGACTGTAGGAGTGGGTGATTTTGTCTTTCCGCCCTTCGCTCGGGATGTAAACGCGCGTGTCGCGCGGAATGCTCAACAAATACACTTTGTTCGTCTTCGGATTGACGGTCAAAAGCATGACGACATCAGACCGCCCCTCCTCGTCGTGGTACTGGTTTTCCACTCCAACCAACAGCACGGTAAACGGATCTTTGCGCATTTCAATATTTCTTGCAGGCTTGCTTGATGGATCAAGCGCTTGATAAATTTTGCTTGACGCCTGTTTCGTCTCGGAGTAAATATTGTAGCCAAAGGCGCCGACACCCCCGAGCAAAAGAAGAAACACGAGCAAAAATAATCGGCGGAGCCGCTTTTTTTTCTTTCGCTTTTTCACCGTTTTTCTTGTATGATTCATCGTTTAACCCTTCTTTCCTTTACGGTGTCGTTTTAGGAAGACGGAAGCAACCGTTCGGCATACTCCATCGCTCCCGCCTGAATGTCCGCCCTTCCGTTTGTCAGTTCGGTCATCCACTCGCCGAACGAAGACTGGCCGTCCTCGGGAACGAGAACATCAAACGTGACGCGGTCGGCATATTGGATATTTTTAATAGTATATACGGAAGAGCGCAGCTCATTTTCCACCTTCCCAAGCCACGGGTAGTCGATCGTGACATGCATGACGCGCATGAGCCGACGCTCGACGATGCCGGCGGCGTTCAGCCCCTCGGAGACGGCGCGGCTGTAAGCGCGCACCAACCCGCCCGCGCCGAGCTTGATGCCGCCAAAGTAGCGGGTGACAACGGCGACGGTGTCTTTCACCCCTTTTTTCTTCAGCACCTCAAGCATGGGCACCCCTGCGGTGCCGCTCGGCTCGCCGTCATCGTTCGCTTTTTGGATTTGGTCATGCTCGCCGATCAAATAGGCGGAGCAGTTGTGGGTGGCATCCCAATGCTTCTTCTTGATTTGTTGAATAAAGGCGACGGCCTCTTCCTCGGTTTCAGCGCGATTGATATAGCAGATGAACCGTGATTTTTCGATCACGATCTCGCGTTCGCCGTATCCTTTGACCGTGTAATATGTTTGCAACAAAGCAAAACACCTCAACATACAAAAAACGCGAAAACGGTTTAATTTTGTTCATTTTTTTGCATGAATGGCTAGCGCTCTACTCTAATTATGGTAAACTGAAAATAAAAGAGCAATAGATAGGGCATGCTTTTATTATTATAAATCGACAACTTTTTTCCTTCAAACAAATTTTGCTGGCGCCCATGCGCACCGCTTGGCAGCGCTGTTGGAGGTTGGCAAATGGCTGAGGCAAAACAGTGGGACGTGAAGCAATTAGATCGGATTGTCGAAAAAATGATCGACACCGTTCAACACAGCAAAGACGAAATTTTCCGCATCGGGGAGCAGTCGCGTCAAGAGCACGACCATTTGCTTCGCGAACTTGAGGAGGTGAAGCGGCTGACCGTGCAGGCGATCGAAGAAGCGGATCAGCTGGAAATGAAGGCGCGTCAGGCGCGCCGCCGCCTGTCGGAAGTGAGTCAAAACTTTTCCACCCACTCGGAGCAAGATATTCGCGAGGCGTATGAAGCGGCGCACGAGCTGCATATGAAGCTGACGATGGTGCGCGAGCGGGAGAAACAGCTGCGGCTGCGCCGTGATGAACTCGAGCGGAGATTGGCGAGCCTTGCGCAAATTATCGAACGCGCCGATTATTTAGTTGGACAAATTACGGTCGTGCTCCACTACTTAAACAGCGATTTCCGCCAGGTCGGCGAGCTTATTGAAGGAGCGAAGCAAAAGCAGGAATTTGGGCTGAAAATCATCGAAGCCCAGGAAGAAGAGCGGCGGCGGCTGTCGCGGGAAATCCATGACGGCCCGGCGCAGCTGCTCGCTCACGTCCTTCTTCGGTCTGATTTGGTCGAAAAGGTGATCAAAGAGCGAGGGACAGAGGCGGCGATCGCCGAGATTCGTGATTTTCGCAAAATGGTGCGTTCGGCTTTGTCCGAAGTGCGCCGCATCATTTACGATTTGCGGCCGATGGCGCTTGATGATTTAGGATTGGTTCCGACGCTAAAAAAATACTTGCAAACGACCGAAGAATATAACAAGGGAGTCCACATTTCCTTTGTACATATCGGCGAAGAAATTCGGCTGCCGTCGCGGATGGAGGCGGCCGTGTTTCGGCTTGTCCAAGAATCGGTGCAAAACGCCTTGAAGCATGCCGAAGCGCGCCATATCGACGTCAAAATGGAAGTGACGTGCCACCATCTGCTTGTCAGTGTCAAAGACGATGGCAAAGGATTTGATCCATCGGTCAAAAAGGAAAATGCGTTCGGCTTGATTGGAATGCGGGAGCGGGTGGAGCTGCTCGGCGGCACGCTCGACATCCGCTCAAAGATTGGCAGCGGAACGACCGTGTTCATTCGCGTTCCGCTCGACCGTTCGACTGACAAAACGAACAAGGAGGAAAGGAAACGATGAAAACACGCATCGCGATTATCGACGATCACCAGCTGTTTCGCGAGGGCATCAAGCGCATTTTGGAATTTGAGGGCGATTTTGAAGGCGTGGCGGAAGGAAGCGACGGAAGCGAAGCGCTTTCAATCGTCGAAACATACCGACCCGATTTGGTGCTGATGGACATTAACATGCCGGACATCAACGGCGTTGAGGCGACGAAACAGCTGATTGAAGCTTACCCTGATACGAAAGTCGTCGTGCTGTCGATTCATGACGATGAAAACTATGTCATGCGCGCCTTGCAGACGGGAGCGACCGGGTATTTGTTGAAGGAGATGGACGCCGATACACTCATTGAGGCGGTGAGAATCGTCGCGGAAGGCGGTTCGTACTTGCATCCGAAAGTGACGCACAACTTGATTCGCGAATACCGCCGATTGACGACGGAAAAAGGCGGCGCAGTGGTTAAGCAGGAGGTGCGCCGCCCGCTTCATTTGCTGACGCGGCGCGAGTGCGAAGTGCTGCAGCTGTTGGCTGACGGCAAAAGCAACCGCGCCATCGGCGAGGCGCTTTACATTAGCGAAAAAACGGTGAAAAACCATGTCAGCAGCATCCTGCAAAAGTTAAACGTCAACGACCGGACGCAAGCCGTTGTGGTTGCGATCAAAAACGGCTGGGTGGAAGTGCGCTAATGGCAATGCCCCCTTCGTTTCCGCCTATTGTCAGCGGATTGGATGGGCGTCTGGCGGCTGGTGTTGAGGGGATCGAGGCAGCGATGCTTCGTTGTTGGTGTGTCCGTGGTGAGGACAAGCTGTTTTGTAGTTGGCGGCAAGCGGCTTTGTTTAGGTCCTTGCGGTGCGCTATCCCCCATTTGGATTCGTAGTGGTGGGCGGTTTGTCTTTTTGGTATAATGGAAGAAAATTTGAAATCAGGAAGGAATGGCGTTCGTGAAAACGGCAATTGTCACCGACAGCACGGCCTACTTGCCGAAAGAGGTGCGCGAGAGGTTGGGCATTCGCCTGATTCCGCTCAGCGTCATTTTCGGGAATGAGACGTACCGCGAAGAGATTGATATGACGGCCGATGAATTTTTTGCCAAAATCAAGCAGCATCCGACGTTGCCGACGACGTCCCAACCGTCGGTCGGTGAGTTTGTTGACTTGTTCACCGCCATTCGCGAGGAAGGATACGAGGCGGTCGTCAGCATCCACCTCTCAAGCGGCATCAGCGGCACGTACCAAGGGGCGGTCACGGCAGGGACGATGGTGGACGGATTGCGTGTTTACGCATACGACTCGGAAATCAGCTGCATGGCACAAGGGTTTTATGCGATCGAAGCGGCGGAAATGGCGCAGGCGGGGAGGTCTCCTGAGGATATCATCGCTCGCTTGGATGAAATGAAACAAACGCTGCGCGCCTACTTTATGGTCGATGACTTGGCCCATCTGCAGCGGGGCGGACGGCTGACCGGGGCGCAGGCGTTCATCGGCGGCCTCTTGCAAATCAAGCCGCTCCTTCGCTTTGAAAACAAAGTGATCGTGCCGTTTGAAAAAATCCGCACGCGCAAAAAAGCGATCCACCGCATCGAAGAGCTGTTTGACGAAGATGCGGACAAAGGCGTTCCGCTCAAAGCCGCTATCATCCATGCCAACCAGCCCGATGAAGCGAGCCGTTGGCGCGATGAGCTGGCCGCCCGCTATCCGCACGTTGAGTTTCTTATCAGCTATTTCGGCCCCGTCATCGCCACGCACGTCGGCGAAGGGGCGCTCGGGTTGACGTGGTATCAGCCATAAGTCGAGGCCGCAAAGCGCCGCCTCGAGGCGCTGCAGCCGAGCACAAGGCGGAACGGTGTGCTCCGCCTTGTGCGGCGGCGAATTTGTTTTACATTCGTTTTCTCACCTCCTTATGAAACGGACCGGAGATGTGGGGCTGGCTGAACTTGTCGAACGTTTTCCTTTCCTGAAAAATTTGTCGCTATTTCCCTGGGAATGTTGTCGAAACACGTTGTCGATCAACTCCGTGACTCTTCTGTGAATCTTCGCTAGCGTCAAGTTTTGCTGCATCCATTTCTTTTGAAGACCGATATGTCGTGAAAAAGACGGTCAAACCACATCCTTGTTCCATTTGGAAAGGCCTTTTCACCTCCACTTTCTTTTTTGATCGAATGTTGCCGTTTTGTGCATGGCGTCTGTTTTTTATTACCAGCCTTCTAAAGAATGCCGTGAGATCGCTCTTTCTGTCCCTTTATGCGTTTCAAGCCTCTCAACTTGGGGAGAGGGTGTTTTCCAAGGCGTTTTTGCCGCGTCACCCGCTCTGTTAGGATCTCAGAGACATGCTTTTCCTGAATGACAAAAGGAGTGATGCTCATTGTACATCCCCCCATCAACCGCTGCTTCGCCGCTTGTCGTCTGGCTCAATGGCCAGCGCCTACCCCGAGAGCAGCTGCCGTTTCCCGATGGAGAAGTCGCTGCCGCCATCCAGACCGGTTCGCTATGCGAACAGCCCGGGCTCATCAACACAGCGCGCGGCTGGCGCTGCGTCCGTTGCGGAAACGACGATCGTCGTCTGTTCGCCTCGTTTCCGTGCGCCCGCTGCGGGGCAGATTGCGCGTATTGCCGCAAGTGTCTCGTGATGGGGCGCATCAGCTCCTGCACCCGCCTTGTGCACGTGACGATGCCGCTTCCGTCCGAGCCGCACGAAGCGCCGCTTTCCTGGGACGGGGAACTGTCCGCCGCTCAGGCGGAGGCTGCCCAGGCAGTCCGCCAGGCGGTGCTGGACCGAAGCGAGCTGCTCGTTTGGGCCGTATGCGGGGCAGGGAAAACCGAGATGTTGTTTCCCGCCATCGCCGCCGCGCTCGAGAAGGGCTGGCGCGTTGGCCTCGCCACGCCACGGACCGATGTTGTCCGCGAGCTTGCTCCCCGCTTTCGCCAAGCGTTCCCGCGCGTTCCGCTCGCCGTATGGCACGGCGGAAGCGATGAGCGCGGGCGGATCGCTTCTTTGGTCCTCTCCACCACCCACCAGTTGCTGCGGGCCTACCGCGCATTTGACGTCATGATCGTCGATGAAGTCGACGCCTTCCCGTATTCGGTTGAACCGATGCTTGAATACGCCGTCAGTCAAGCGCGGAAAGAACGATCAAGCCTCATCTATCTCACCGCCACTCCCTCCCGCGCTTGGCAGCGTGACATTGCGCGTGGCAAACGGAACGCCGTCGTCATCCCCGCCCGCTATCACGGCCATCCGCTCCCCGTCCCCGTGTTCGAATGGTGCGGCAATTGGCGCAAGCGGCTCGAGCGCGGCCGCTTGCCCGAAAACGTCCTTGCGTGGGTTCGCCATCGTTTGGAACAGAGAAAGCAGGCGTTTTTGTTCGTTCCTCATATCGATGAGCTTGAGGCGGTCGCCGGCCTGTTGCAACGGGTCGATCCCCGCATCGTCGGCGTTCATGCCGAAGCCCCAGACAGAGCCGAGCACGTTCAGGCATTTCGCGATGGGCGCGTGCCGCTGCTCGTCACAACGACGATCCTTGAACGGGGAGTGACGGTGCCGAACATCGATGTCGCCGTTCTCGGCGCCGAAGACCGCATCTTCACGGAAAGCGCTCTCGTGCAAATCGCCGGCCGTGTGGGCCGCCACGCCGTATTTCCGGATGGCGATGTCCGCTTTTTCCATCACGGGAAAACGAACGAGATGGTGCGGGCGCGCCGCCACATTGTACGCATGAATGAGACAGCAAAGAAAAGGGGGTTGCTGCATCGATGAACTGCCTCCTTTGCCATTCTCCGTACAACCCGATCGCGAGCTGGCGCCAGCTTCTTTTCCTCGAAGACCTTGACGTCCTTTGCCCACGCTGCCGCGGGTCGTTCAAACTCATTGACGGCCGCCTTTGCGAGATGTGCGGCCGCCCGCTCGAGGAAGCCAAGCCATCGCTGTGCGCCGACTGTCTCCGGTGGCAGGAAGATGAACAATGGGGGAGGGTGCTCGTGAAAAACCGATCTGTGTATATATACAACGACTGGATGAAAGACGTCGTCGCCTTATGGAAATTCCGCGGCGACTATGTCATCGTCGAGGCATTCCGCCGTCCGTTTTCCCAAGCGTTTCGCCGACATTTCGGCCGCGATTGGCACATCGTCCCAATCCCGCTGAGCCCCGAACGGCTGTATGAGCGCGGCTTCAACCAAGCGGAAGCGCTCGCCCGCCTGCTTCCGTTTCCGTGTTTCCCTTGGCTTTCTCGCAAGCATTCCGAAAAACAATCGAAAAAATCGCGCCGTGAGCGGCTCGAGACCGACAACCCGTTTTTTCTCTCCGGACATCCGCCGATTGACGGAAAACGAATCGTTCTCATCGATGACATTTACACGACGGGCATCACCGTCCGCCACGCGGCCCTTGTTTTGCTTGAAGCGGGGGCGGCAGAGGTGGGGGCGTTGACGCTAGTGAGGGCGTGAGTGGGCTAAACATTTGCCTGAGGGATGCCGATATAAACAGTGGTAACCGATCGAGCGGAGAGTGAACAGAGATGGAAGTTCGTAACATTTTTGTGAAGCAAGCGATGATCGCGCCTGACCAGCCAGTTGTGTTGCAAAAAGGTGAAACGTATGACGCGGTGGTCAAGGAGAAAAAAGGTGACGAAGCGGTCGTCCATCTCAAAGGAACGGATGTACGGGTTCGGACAGAAGGAGAGTGGCCACAGGAAGGGCGTGTGACGATCAAGGTCGTCGGTGAACAAGCGGGAGTCCCTGTGGCGCGAATCGTTCCCCGCCCGCCACAAGAGGCGAATGAACAAGCGGTTCGTTTTTCTGCCTCTGAACCGTTATCGACCGAGCTAAGGCAGGTCGACGCTTGGCTGCAAAAACACGGGCAGCCGCTCACGAAAGAGATCGTTTCCACCTTGCGAACGTTTTTCGCCGAAGCTCCAGGCACCGTAGAGCAAAAACTCGATACCGTCCGCGCGGTCATCAATAAGCATTTAGAACTGACGAACGTTCATCTTGCGGCCGTCCATGAGGCGCTGCATGGGAAGCCGCTCGGAGAGAGGCTCGTAGATATGGTAGAGGAGCTTAAGGTGAATGAACAAAAGAAAGTCCGCGTTTCCATGGAAGGAAAATTGGACGACAGTGCGTCAACTTCTATGTCCCTTGTTGGTTCTCCACAAGAATTCGTTCAACAATTGCTGCAACGATTAACAGCTCTTTTGTCCGAACCGCATCAAAAGGCAAACGGCACAGAGATGATGCAAGCGATCAATTTATTGCGCGACAAGGTTCTTCATGCCATCGAGCAACTGAAAAAAGAGCCGCATCTTGAACAAGTGCTTGACTTGATTCAAAAGGAGATTGGAGAAGGAGTTCAGATTCATCCTGCCTGGAGGCAGGCGTTCAACGAAGCATTGACAGAAGTGCGCCAGTTGATGGAAAACGGAAGAGAGCTTGCTGCCCGGAAATCGTTATTCGATATGTTGAGTGACATGGAACAAACCCTTTCTTCGGGATCATTGGACCATGTTCCGCTTAATGGAACATGGATGCAAGTGAGTGTGCCGATGCAAACGAAAGACTTTCTCGTGCAAACGGTCACAGCCAAAATGGCACAGGCGTCCCGTGACTTTCAGATTGTGAAGCGCAATGTGATGCGCCATTTGGAGACGGTGCTGCACTGGGCGGAACAAAGAGGACAAGCCGCCCGCTTGCAGGCAAAACAGTACTTGGAAAGCGCAATTAAGCAGTTGGACAACGTCATTTTAAAAAGTGATTTGATGCTGTTTACGGACATGGCGACGGAAAAGCAGCTGATGAAGGCGAGCTCCCAGCTGGCTGAAGCGAAAAAGCGGCTTCGTCAAGGGGATGAGCAAGGCGCTCGAAAATTGGTCAATGGGGTAAAAGAGACCCTTGCGAATATGGAACTGAAACTTTCCGAAGCAAAAGTGAAGCATTTTGTGGTTGGGTTGGGCGAACCGCAGGAAGATGCGTCCAAAGCATTTCTCCGGCACATAAACGAAGCGACGCAGCCGTTCGTTGACGGCCCATCAGCACGGCAACTGTTTGAAGCATTCCGACGGTTTGGTTTTACCCACGAGTATGAGGCGGCTGAATCGTTCGTGCAAAAAGGTGCGGACGAGGAAGGAACACTGCAAAATATGAAGGCGGCGCTCTTGCAGCTTGTGCAAAGCGAAAATGAACCCATCGCGCGCCAGTCGGTGCAAGCGCTGGCCAATTTGACTGGCCAACAGCTGTTGAACCGCTGGGACGCAGGAGTGGGCATGCAAAGCCTGTTCTTCTCCTTGCCGTTGCGATGGCAAAATGAAGTGCGGAACGTCAACGTCTATGTCAACGCCCGCCAAGATGGCGAGCGAATCGATTGGGAAAACTGTCAGCTGTATTTCTTGCTGGAGACGAAAAAACTGGGAGACCTCGGCATTTTGCTTCAAGCCAATGAGCGAAGCTTGTCCGTCACCTTTCGCAACGACCGCGATGACTTTGCCGAGAAAGCCGCGCCGTTCATCGATATGGCGAAAAAGCGATTGGAGGAGATCGGCTACCACGTCAAAATGGTCAACATCACAAAGCTGACGAATGAAACGAAGCGGCAGGAAGAAGAAAAACGGGTGCCATCCGTTCGCCTGTACGGACCGTTTACGGAAAGAGGGTACGATTTCACGATATGATGGCGCAATATTTCAATCAAAAAAAACGAAAGCAAATGACTGGCCCGACGGCAGCCGTCATTCGCTATGACGAAGCGACGGGCCAGTCGCCTACTGTCGTCGCGCAAGGAAGCGGGCATGTGGCGCAGAAAATCATTGAACTGGCGAAACAGCACCACGTCCCTATTCAAGAGGACCCATTGCTCGTGCAAAACTTGCTTCAGCTTGATCTTGGCGACCGCATTCCGCCGCAATTGTATGCGGTCATCGCTGAAATACTCATTTTAATTCAGGAATTTGAAAAAAATCACTAAACATGCCTGAAATAACGACCGATATAAAAATGGGGGTAATACATAGTGGATTTTTTTACAGAAGAATGGATTTACCAAAAAAACTCGCAACAGCTGACGGCGTTGTTATATGAGGGGCTCATCGAATGTTTGGAAGAAGCCATTGCGTCCATTGAACAAAAAGATTATTTCCAAGCGAACAAACAGCTGCAAAAAGGAAACGACATCCTCCGCCGCCTCGGCGTTGGATTGCGCTATGACGCGGGCATCATCGCCCATCAGTTGGATGCGCTCTACAACTATATGGCTGAGCGCCTCATCGAGGCGAATATGAAAAAAGACGTGAAGATTGTTCAGGAAGTGTGGCAATTAACGACTACGATCGCCACCGCGTGGAACGAGGCGCTGAAGAGCGGCGCCTCCCCCGCGCAAACGGTGCGAAAGCCCAAAACAGCAGAGTATGAGCAGTTCATCGCCTATGAGCAATCTTAAGCAAAGGAGTCGGTTTCGATGCGAATCAACCATAACATTCAGGCGCTCAACGCCTACCGCAATTTGGCGGCCAATCAATCGAGCATTTCGAAAAACTTGGAGCGCCTCTCCTCCGGCTTGCGCATTAACCGTGCGGCTGACGACGCGGCGGGGCTTGCCATTTCGGAAAAAATGCGCTCGCAAATTCGCGGCCTGCAGATGGCGGAACGGAACGCGCTCGATGCGATTTCGCTCATTCAAACGGCGGAAGGGGCGTTAAACGAAGTCCACAGCATCCTGCAACGGATGCGCGAGCTGGCTGTGCAGGCGGCGAATGGGACGAACCAAGATACGGATCGCGAAGCGCTTGACAGCGAGTTTCAGCAGTTGATTGAAGAAATTGACCGTATTGGGCAAGATACGCAATTTAACAAAATGAATATTCTTGCTACTGATCAAAATATCGATATCCAACTTGGAGCCAACAATGGGCAAACGTTGACATTATCTTGGAAACAGCAATTGAAAAACTCTCTTGGCGAGGATGCTACAGACATTAGCAATTTAAATATTAAAACGATTACTGATGCCCAGAATGCGATCACAACATTGGATAATGCCATCATCTCCGTATCCAAATCCCGTTCTAAGATGGGGGCTTACCAAAACCGCCTCGAGCATACCATTAACAACTTGACAACCGCGAACGAAAACTTGACCGCCGCCGAATCCCGCATCCGCGATACGGATATGGCGATGGAGATGGCCGAGTTTACGAAAAACAACATTTTGACGCAGGCGGCGCAGGCGATGCTCGCGCAGTCGAATCAGCTGCCGCAAGGGATTTTGCAGCTGTTGAAAAGTTAATTGAATCCGCGTTGGGCGGGGCATAAACGCCTCGCCCTTTTGCTATGATTGTGCGATAATGGGGGTAGCGAGAGGTGATGACGATGGAAGTGCAAAAAGTAACGCGCGCTGGGCTGGCGAACGTGAGCCGCAAGGATGACGTCCCGATGGAATCGGTGTCCTTCACCGAAGTCATGGCGAAAACGCGCCACAACGTCGTATGGGAGCGGATCAACGAACAAGTCCGGCAAATCGAGGAGCAAGGGAAAAAGCTTGCCGAGTCGCGGACGGTTGAGGATTTGCGCAAATATAAGCAGCTCGTCAAGTCGTTTTTGGACGATGCGGTGAAAAACGGCCTGCAGCTGGAAGAACAGCGCGGCTTCAGCCGCGGCGGGCGGGCGCGCATTTATAAGCTCGTGAAGGAAGTCGATCAAAAGCTCGTTGAACTGACGAATGAAGTGCTGCAAAAAGAACAGCGTGGACTCGAGATTTTGCGGCTTGTCGGCGAGATTCAAGGGCTGATCATTAATATTTACACATGACGGAATCGTTTAAGAGTACAAGATCGATTCCGCAATGTTGCGTTGGTCATCAATATTGACAGATTATCGATCTGCTTGCGGCTGTGGAATATGTTCAACGGCGCCGCATGCAGGGACGCGTCACTGACAGGAGGGGCGGTGTTGGCGACGAGTTGGTGACCACCAGGCGGGCGCCATTATTCAACCTAATAAGTTTTTATACGGCGGCTTCATAGGCAATGATCGGGAGGGATCCACGATGGCGGAACTATCCAATTGCTCGAAGTGCGGGCGGTTGTTTGTCAAATTATCGACGCGTGATGTATGCGAATCGTGCCACCAAGAGGAAGAGCGGCAGTTTGAGCGTGTCTACGCGTTTTTGCGCAAACGGGAAAACCGCACGGCGACGATGGCGCAAGTTGTTGAGGCGACAGGGGTGGAGGAGAAGCTGATCATCAAATGGATTCGCGCGGGGCGGCTGCAGCTCGTCCATTTTCCAAATCTCGGCTACCCTTGCGACTCGTGCGGAGCGATGATCCGTGAAGGGCGGCTGTGCGCCAAGTGCCTTGGCCAGCTGCAAGCCGACTTGCGACGGGCGGAGGGGGAAAAGGAAAAAGAAGCTCGTTCCCGCCGCGCCACTTATTACACCCAAGACTATCAAGAACGCTAAACATTTCCGTCAACGTTCCGATATAAACAATAGCCAAATGCAAACAAGCGCCGGTCAAGCGAGGTGAATGTGATGAAAATCCACCATATTGGACCGATGGGCGTCAACCCGTACCAGCGTCAGCTCGCCAAAACGGAGCGGCTGGCGACGGAGAAGGCGTCTAGAGATCAAGTGGAAATTTCGAAAGAAGCAAAAGAGCTGCAAGAAGCGGCGAGCTGGGAACAGGCGCGGCAGGCGAAATTGGATGAGCTGCGCCAACAAATTGAAAACGGCACATACCAAGTCGACCCGCGGGCGGTCGCCAAGCGGATGATCGAGTATTATCGAAACCATCGATAAAGGAAGCGGATCGTGATGACGTTTGCGGCACTCATCCATCTTTTGCGGGCGCATATCGAGCTGCATGAAAGCTTGCTGGCGCTTTCGCGGCGGAAAACGGAAGCGTTGAAAAAAAACGATATCGAGGCGCTGTCGGCTTTGCTTACGGATGAACAAAAGCATATTTTGGCCATCCGTCAACTCGAAGAACGGCGGCGGCGCTGGCTGAAAGAGGTGCTCGGCGATGAAACGGTGACAATCGCCCAATGCGAGGCGATGGCGAAAGGCAAGGAGCGCGAGGAATTGCGTGAATGCCGTGAGCGGCTGAAACAGGCGGTGAACGCGGTGGCGGAAGCGAATGAGTTGAACCGCCAGCTCATTGAGCAGTCACTCCAGTTTGTCACCGCCATGATCGAGACGTTCACCCCAACGCCGTCCACTTACAGCCGCACGCAAGGGTACGCGCCATCGCCAGACCGCCCGCTGTTTGAATCGAAAGCGTAAGGGGGAGAACGATGCTCTCGACATTCCACGGATTAGAAGCCGCTCGGCGCGCCATGATGGCCCAGCAAGCGGCGTTGTATACGACAGGACATAACATCGCCAACGCCAATACGGAAGGGTATACACGGCAACGCGTCCAACTCAAGGCGACGCCGCCGTTTCCGACGCCCGGGCTCAACCGCCCGAACATCCCAGGGCAAATGGGGACAGGGGTGGAAGCGTCGTCGGTCGAACGGGTGCGTGAATATTTCCTCGACATCCAATACCGCGGCGAAAACAGCAAACTCGGCTATTGGGAAGCGCGCGCGGATGCGGTGTCGAAGATGGAAGACATTATGAATGAGCCGTCCGACAGCGGACTGGCGAAAACGATGGACCAGTTTTGGCAGGCGCTTCAAGATTTGAGCACCCACCCGGAGAACGAAGGAGCGCGCTCCGTCGTCCGCCAGCGCGGGTTAGCGGTCGTCGAGACGTTCCATTACTTGTCAAATTCCTTGGCGCAAATCCGCACGGATCTTGGCACGCAAATCGGTACGACGGTGACGGAAATCAATTCCCTTCTCAACCAAATCAGCGCATTGAATGAACGGATCGCCGAAATCGAGCCGAACGGCTATTTGCCCAACGACTTGTACGATGAGCGCGATCGGTTGATCGACCAGCTGTCGCAATATATGGAGATCGGTGTGGAAAAGCATCCAACTGGCGGAAACGCCTTGCCCATGGCGGAAGGAACGTACGATGTTTACGTGATGAACGGGAGCGCGAAAGTGTATCTCGTTCAAGGCCGAACGGCGTCTGTCGTGTCGTTTTCCGATGGCAGCGATGTCGACGGCGACGGGGTGAAGGAGATGCCTCCCGATCTAGGCATCAATACGCTCGATGTCAGCGGGACGACCGTTTCCTTTTCCTCTCTTCCGAACGGCAAATTGCGCGGGCTGATCGAAGGATACGGCTATCAAACAGGAACCGACGCCAGCGGCCAGCCGATCGTCAAAGGGCTGTACCCAGACATGCTGGCGAATTTGGACAAGCTCGCCTACACGTTCGGCAAGGTGTTCAACGACGTTCATCAACAAGGCTACGGGCTAAACGGGAGCACGAATCACCCGTTTTTTGACGGGATCGGCGCAGTGAGCGGCGCGGCGAAAACGATCAAACTCGCCGCCGACATCGACGATTTGGCGAACATCGCGGCGTCAACGAAAAGCGGGGAAACAGGGAATGGCAACAACGCCATCAACCTCGCCAACGTCCGCAGCCTGCTTCTGTCCAATGCGACCGTTTCGCTGCAAGACGGCATCTCCGTCAACTTGGCGTCCCTTAATTTGCCGCTTTCCTCAGGCACGGTCGAAACGAACTACCAAGGCTGGATCGGACAGCTTGGCGTCGACGGTGAGCAGGCGAACCGGATGAAAAGCAATAGTGAAATTCTGCGCCAGTCGGTGGAGGAAAAACGGCAGTCGGTCAGCTCCGTGTCGCTGGATGAAGAGATGATGAACATGATCAAATTCCAGCACGCCTACAACGCCGCGGCGCGTCAAATTACGGTGATTGACGAGATGCTCGATAAACTCATCAACGGCATGGGCGTCGTTGGAAGGTAGGTGAACGGTGATGCGTATTACGCAAAGCATGTTGGCGAATAATATGTTGAAACAAATCACCCGCAGCTACGAAAAGTTAGATCAATATCAAACCCAGCTTTCGACGGGGAAAAAAATCACCCGCCCGTCCGACGATCCTGTTGTGGCGATGAAAGGAATCGCCTACCGTTCGAATTTAGCCGAAGTCGAGCAGTTCAAACGCAATTTCTCGGAAGCGTACAACTGGGTCGAAAACTCTGATTCGGCGCTTGACAAGGCGACGCAGGCGCTGCAGCGCATCCGCGAGCTCGTCGTGCAGGCGAGCAACGACACATACGAAGAAACGCAGCGCCAGTCGATCGCCAAAGAAGTGCGCCAGCTCACCGAACATTTGGTCACGATCGCCAATACGAAAGTCGGCGACAAATACATCTTTAACGGCGCGAAAACGACGGAGCCACCTGTTACTGTGAACCCGGACGGCACGATTTCCGTGTCGACGAACAGCCAACAGCTGAACATTGAGCTCGCCAAAGGCATTTACATTCCGGTCAACATTCCGCCGAGCACAGCGTTCGGGGCGGGCAGCGGATTGTTTTCCGACTTGCAAAACTTGGCCGCTTCCCTCGAAAATCCGAGTACGACCGGTAATGATTTAACGGGCTATTTAGACAAACTCGACAGCCATTTGACAAATTTGCTCGGCGTCCGCGCCGAACTCGGCGCGCGCATGAACCGGATCGAGCTGATGGAAGACCGCATCGACAGCCAGCAGGTGATCGCGGAAAAAATGTTGTCGGACAACGAAGACGTTGATCTTGAAAAAGTCATCACCGACTTGAAAACGCAAGAAAGCGTCCACCGAGCCGCTTTGGCCGTCGGCGCGCGCGTCATTCAGCCGACGCTGGTTGACTTTTTGCGCTAAGCCAGCTTCCTGCTGGCTTTTTTCACCGAACAGTCCCGCGCTGTTTTGGTATCCATCCCAACCATTGAAAGGGGGAAGGGCATGCGCATTCCGCAGCTTAGGATGGAAGCGACGTACGCCAAGCTGGCGATCTCAAGCGAACCCGCGCGGCTCGAGATTGCCCAGCCCCATGCCGACATGGCGATCGAGCAGCCGTCCGCCGACATGCGCATCGCTTCCATCCCCGCCCGCCTGACGATCGACCAGACCGAGGCGTGGGCGGCGGTGAACAACAAGCACGTGTTTCGGCTCATTCGGGATGCGGCCGCTGACGGGCGGCAAGCGGTGCTCGATTTCATCGAGCGCGCTGCGGTCCAAGGCGATGAACTGATGCGCATCGAGGACGGCGGCAACCCGCTCGCCGACCAAGCCGTTGTAAACAGTGAAGACCCGCCGCTCGAGTTCAACATCGCCCTCGTCCCGCCGCCGTTTAGCGTCAAGGTCGACTATGAACCAGGACGGCTGGCGATCGACTGGAACACCCACGCGCCGCGCATTGATGTGAAGGCGCATGCGCCGATCATCCGCTACCAGCAAGGAACGGTCAAGATCGCCCTCGCCCAGCGCCCGTCGCTTCACATTGACGTCGTCATTTGAGAAAACAGGAGGAACGATTCATGAATATCGACACGAAATACCACGGAACCGTGGCGGTGAAGGAAGAAGACATTATCCATTTCCCACATGGCTTGCCCGGATTCGCCGACGAAAAGCGGTTCGTCCTTCTTCCGCTCGCCGACACGCCGTTTGTCATCTTGCAGTCGGTCGAGATCCCTGCGCTCGGGTTTGTGCTGATTGAGCCGTTTTCGTACTTTCCATCGTACGAATTTGAACTGGATGAAGCGACGGTCGAACAACTTAACATCGAAAGCGAACGCGACGTCGCCGTGTATGTCATCCTCACCGTCGCCGACCCGTTTCACGAGACGACGGCGAACTTGCAGGCGCCCGTGGTCATTAACGTCCATAAGCGCCTCGGCAAGCAAGTGATCTTAACGAACCCCCCGTACCAAACGAAACATCGCCTCTTCCCGGACAAAGTGGCGACATAAAGGGGGCGGCTTGATGCTTGTCCTAACGCGGAAAATCAAAGAAGCGATCCAAATCGGCGATGACATCGAAATCACCGTCCTCGCCATTCAAGGCGACCAAGTGAAACTCGGCATCAACGCGCCCAAACACGTCGACATTCATCGCAAAGAAGTGTACCTCGCCATCCAAGCGGAAAACAGCGCCGCCTCCGAAGCGTCCGAAGCCTCGCTCGCCGCACTGACCGCCAAGCTGAAACAATGGAACACCTCATAAACGAATCAGGCGCCCAAGCGGCGCTTTTTTGTCATCATCGACAAAAAATTTAACGTTCCCTATTAAACTTCCAAAAAATGCGCCGATATAAAAAGTGAGCGCGGCTTGCGGCGAAAGGCGGCCGACTTTCGCCCCGTGCCGATGACTTCCACAGGGACGTGGAAGAGAATATCCATTCAAGGAGGAAGAAACTATGCGAATCAACCACAACATCGCGGCGTTGAACACGTATCGGCAGTTGACGTTCAACAACACGCAGGCGTCTAAAAACATTGAAAAGCTGTCTTCCGGCCTTCGCATTAACCGCGCGGGTGACGATGCGGCGGGTCTTGCGATCTCTGAAAAAATGAGAGGGCAAATTCGTGGGTTGGAGATGGCTTCGAAAAACTCTCAAGATGCAATCAGCCTCATCCAAACAGCAGAAGGTGCTTTGAACGAGACTCACTCGATTTTGCAGCGGATGCGGGAGCTGGCGGTTCAAGCAGCGAACGATACGAATACTGCTACAGATCGCGTTGAACTTCAAAAAGAAGTTGATCAGCTTGCACAAGAATTATCAAGGATTTCGAGTACTACTGAGTTTAACACGCAAAAACTTCTTAACGGGACGTTTTCTGGCACTTTCCATATTGGTGCGAATGAATCACAAAACATTAAGTTGAATATCAGTGACATGAGTGCATTCGCATTAGGTGTAGCAGGAGATGTGACAACAGTAATTAGTGATGCTGATGGGGATGCTTCATTCACAAAAACCGGAACCCTCCAAGATATAGCTGACGGCACTTATCAGATTCAAACAACCAATACTGGCAGTTATAAAATGGTTGATTCCAATGGCAATACTGTAGCTACAAGCAACGATGGGAAATCATGGACTTCAGCTATTGGAGAGAAAGACGATACATTTACGTTTACTGCTGCTGTTAAGGCTGGGACAGTAACGTTAAGCGGGAATGGAACAAAGGTTTCTGCGACTGGTTCACTAACAAATAATGGTTTGCAAGCTGGGACATATACTTATGTAGCATCTGAAAATGCTCTTAAAGATAGCAATGGGAACGCTGTTGCTTGGACAACAGATAGTGGAGTTACATTTATTGATAAAAATGGGAAAGTTGTTCTAGATACAACGGGAGTAACTGTAGCCGACGGAGATTCATTTACTGTAGGAGGCGTAGATATTACAAGCCAAGCCACTGCGAATAAGGCAGTGACAACTATCAACAGAGCGATTGAAACAGTATCTGCAGAGCGTGCTAAACTTGGCGCTGTCCAAAACCGCCTCGAACACACGATCAACAACTTAGGCACATCGGCGGAAAACTTAACCGCTGCGGAATCCCGCATCCGTGACGTCGACATGGCCAAAGAAATGATGGAATTCACGAAAAACAACATCTTGGCGCAAGCAGCGCAAGCGATGTTGGCTCAATCAAACCAACTGCCGCAAGCGGTGTTGCAGCTGCTTCGGTAGGCTGGTTTGGCGGGCGTCTTAGCTGGAAACGGCTAAGAGGATGACTGGGTGAATTGCTGGGAAACCCTAAGAGCCTTTGGCGCCACAACGGAGCTGGAAACGGCAGACGTGACGGCGGAAAAAGCCAAAGGATTGGGCAATCAGCAGCCAAGCTCCTGTCCCGAAAGGGTGGAGAAGGTTCAACGACTAGGGCATACCACCTAAGGCGAGTGCTATGGTGATGAAGCCCGTAGGGGAGGCCGATGCCGAACCGAAGCGCCCAGCCCCTAACAGGTCAAGCTGAGGGTGAAGAGGTAGTCTGCACAACGGTCGAAAGACGTTGAGGCATGGCAAGCCAACCAACAACCGCAAGGGGTATTGCAATTGCTTCGTTAATCATAAGACAAGAGACCTTAGGGTGGCCTAGGGTCTCTTGTTTGTTGTCACTCTTTTTGTATTTCACGCCATTTATACACGATAGACCAATAACTTCGGTGCAAGGTATCAGCAATTTCTTGAATCGTCGCGCCTTTTTGCTTCATGTCCTTTAGTTGTTGAATCTCCTTCTTAGAGTATCGCTTTGAACGTTCGTGGCTGCTCGTCCGCAATTCGAAATCTGGGAATATCTTTTGCCATTTTTCCTTTTCTATTTTGAGTCGCTCGTTCCAGTTGGTTTTGTAATACATAGACGGGCAAGTTGAGATTGCTGAGGAGATTATATTAAGAAAATGAAACGTATCCCTCACAGAGGTTGTTCGTAAAATGCAGCCTTGTCCATTTGGATGTTTACTTAAACGGAAGGTGACACCGAAATGAGAAAGAATGTGTTGTTGCAACTTTTTTAATTCTTCGCGAGGATAATTCTGTAGATAAAGGTAAATATGAGGTGTCAGGTAAATTACTTTTTTGCGTTTATTGATATTAGGAGAAATACAGAGCGAGCCATCATCCATATATAAAACAGCAAGGAAATGAGGCAACGTGCAATACGTCAATAAAGGAATCGGGATATGTTTAGAACCATCATCATGGTAAAAGTATGGATATAGCCTTGTAAATAGCGGAAGAGACGATGATCGAACACATTGACTTCGGGGAGTGATGTACAAAAGATTGTCGAAAAATGAAATCTTCCATTTTCGATACTCAGCCTGTTCCATGCCGAAATGTTCCCGGTAACTATGGTTTTTCCGTCGGCTCTTTTTATAAAGCTTTGTAATTTCTCCGTCTCCGATAATGCTAGCAATTAGAACGTTTTGTTGTACAGGGGTTAATTTGGATAAGTCGTCCATGACCGTTTCTCCTTTCTTTTGGGAACGTTTGTTCTGGTTTTATTATAATATATTCTTATATGTTTAGGGAACCTTTCTATATAGACTCCCATGACAAAAAATTTTGTCACCATCAGAAGGATGAAAATGCCTCTATGTTGAATTCTACAACCTTGCACATTTTGGCGTTCGGGTATTTTCAGAATAGCGATTTTAGTTGCTTCGAGATTATACACCACTCCCTAGTCACCTTTCGCCTAAATGAAATTCCCCTTTCCCCCTTCACACTCCCTACGTTTCATCCGATATAAACCATAGAAAGCGTCCAAACCAAAGGAGCGGGATCGTATGACGATTGAACGGGTGTCTTCTTCTTTTCCTTCCTATGAACCGACGCGAAGCGAGCAGGTGCATGCAACCGTCGAACGCGCGGCAGTGCAGCCTCAAGAGGTGGGGGGTTCTGCTTCTTCCCTTTTTCAACCGCTTTCGGAAGAAGCTGTGGAGAAAGTGGTCAACGGCTTGAATGAGCTCGTGCAGCCGAGCCATACATCAATCCGGTTTGAGCTGCATAAAGAGCTGCATGAATATTACGTGCAAGTGGTGGATGAAAAAACGCAGGAAGTGATCCGCGAAATCCCGCCGAAAAAGCTGCTTGATATGTACGCGGCGATGATGGAGTTTGTCGGGCTTTTAGTGGATAAAAAAATTTAACGGTGGTGAGTCGACATGGCGAATACGATGCGCATCAGCGGCCTCGCGAGTGGAATGGACATTGACAAAATCGTGAGCGATTTGATGAAAGCAGAGCGGGCGCCGCTGGATAAATTGAAGCAGAAAAAGCAGCTGCTCGAGTGGCAGCGTGATGATTACCGAGCGATGAACACGTTGCTTCAGGGGCTTGACGACTACTTGTTTTCCAACATCACGCTCCAAAGCAGCATGCTCAAAAAAACTGTCTCGAGTTCGAACGAATCGGTCGTCACAGCGACGGCGGGATCGAGTGCGGCGAACGTGGCGACGACGATGCAAGTAAACCAAGTGGCCACATCGGCCGTCTGGCTGTCGGATGCCGCCGTGAGAGTGGACAAGGCGAGTTTTTCCGTTGCCGCTGATGTGACGCTGACGATCAACGTGACAAACGGGGATGGGACGACGAAGCAGGCGTCGATCATGGTGAAACAAGGAACGACGTTAGACGGATTGATCGCCCAACTCAACAGCAACCTAGATCTTGGCGTCAGCGCGTTTTACGACGAGCAGACCGGGCGGGTTTCGATCATGAAAAAAGACACGGGAGCGCAAGCGAGTCTGGTGCTCGCCGATCAGGCGACGGCTGACTTTTTTGCGCAAAAGCTTGGGTTTACGAATACCGTAGCGGGGCAAGAGCTCACGGGGAAAACGGCAGGGAAAGACGCCGACATCACCATCAACGGCTTGCGAACGACCCGCTCGTCGAATACATTTACGATCAACGGTGTGACGTATACGGTGAAAGGGACGGGCACGGCGACAGTGTCGGTGGCGACGGATGCGGACGCGATGTTTAACGCCATTAAAGGGTTTGTCGACAAATACAACGAAACGATCGCCAAAATCAACGCCGAGCTGAAAGAAGAGCGCTACCGCGACTATCCGCCGCTTACCGACGAGCAAAAGGAAGCGATGACGGAAAAGCAAATTGAGCTGTGGGAAGAAAAGGCGCGGAGCGGGATGCTTCGCGGTGATTCGATTTTGTCCAGCGCCCTAAGCAAAATGCGGATGAATGTGTACACGAAAGTCGAAGGGGCGAACATCCCAAGCGGGTTCTCGCAGCTCGCGCAAATCGGGATTACGACGTCGTCAAATTATCTAGACGGCGGGAAGTTGATCATTGACGAAACGAAGCTGCGGGAGAAAATCAAGGAAAATCCGGATGCCGTCTATCAGTTGTTTAACCAAGACGGTGCGACCGATGCGGAGAAAGGCATCGCCCGCCGCCTGCGCGATACGATCAAGGAAACGATCGGGAAAATCGAGCAAAAGGCGGGGAAAACCGTTTGGACAAACCAACAGTTTGCGATCGGGCGCGATTTAATCCAGATCAATGACCAAATTGACCGGTTTCAAGATCGGCTGAAACAGATTGAAGACCGCTACTACCGCCAATTCACAGCGATGGAAGAGGCGATTCAGCGCGCCAACCAACAAAGCATGTATTTGATGAATGCCTTTGGCGGCATGCAAAGATAACGATCAGCGGCTGTGGCATGCAGGCGTCCGTAGGCGCTTGGCCATCATCGGAAAGCGATCCGCTTCCTGATGATGGAGGTTTTAGGCTGAGACAACTGAAAAGGCGCGACGCCTCTTGAAAGGGGCGGTTTGGCTGAAAAAAACGTTCTTGCTTCAGTCTTGAAACGTGTGCAGCACTTGACGTGGAAGAGGAGTGATCGGGATGGCAACGAACAATCCGTATCAACACTACCAAGCGAACGCTGTGCAGACGGCGTCGCCTGGGGAGTTGACATTGATGCTGTATAACGGCTGCTTGAAGTTTATCAAGCTCGCGCGCCAGGCGATGGAGACGGGCGATATCGCGGCGCGTAATGAAAACTTGTTGAAGGCGCAAAAGATCATTTTGGAATTGATGGCGACGCTGAAAATGGAATATGACGTCGCGAAATCGATGATGACCATGTATGACTACATCTACCGCCGCCTAGTCGAGGCGAATGTGAAAAACGATGCGGCGATTTTGGATGAGGTGGAAGGGTATGTCGTCGAGTTTCGCGATACGTGGAAGCAGGTGATTCAGCTCAATCGGCAGCGCCAATACGCGGAAGGCGGGCAGGCGTAATGGGCGTTGTGCACGATGTTTGGTTGGTGACGAAGGAGTTGCTTGAGGCGACGGCGCTGCCGTGGCCGTCCGAGGAGCGCGAAGAGCGGCTTGCGGCGGTCGATCGGCTGCTTCGGGAGCGTGAGGAGCTGCTTCGGAAGCTGCGGCCGCCATACAGCGAGGAAGAACAAGAGCTTGGCCGTGAGATTATCGTTTGGAATCAAGAGATTGAGGCACGGCTGCTTCGGGTGTGCGAAGAAATTCGCCGCGACTTGCGGATGACAGGGGCGAAGCGGCAGGCGAACGCCCGCTATGTTCACCCGTACGAGCAGCCGCTTTCGTTTGACGGGATGTTTTACGACAAACGGCGATAGGTGGGATTCAGGATGGCGGAATTGACAAGCGAGGCGCTGAATATCATCCGCCAATACGCGGCGCTGCTTGAGACGGTCGAAGAAGGGCTCGATTATGTGGAGGCGAGTTTTTCTGACCCGCGGCGGATGCATGCGGATGTGTTGCTGGCGGATCTTTTATTGGCGCTTGGGAAAATCGGTGAGACGAACGTTTATTTATGCCAGCTGTTCGCTGACGAGAGCGATTTGGTCGGCCATATCGAACGGTTTGCGGATGTGCTGGAAGCGGCAGCGGCGCTTGACGGGCAATTTTCCGATGCGGCGGCGAAAGAGCGTATTGTCTGTGGACGGTTGTCGCCGGCGTTTCAGGCGTGGAAGAGTGCGATGGAGAGCGGTCTGCGGCGGTATGTTGTGCAGTGAAGAACGAACGGCGGTGCTTTGCCAGCCGTGCAAGCGAAAGCGGGTGTCCTCTTGCTGGAATCGAGGGCACCCGCTTTTGTGCGGCAGGGCGAATGAAACCGGCATTCGTTCGCCTGTTTTTGCCGTGAGCGGCAAAAGAGTCAAACGGCCTTGACAATGGTGATGTTCATCTCTTTCCGCAAGTCGATCTCATATGGGCTTTTCAGCTCCTCGCCCGCCGGATTTTTAACAATCCGAACGACGGGGCGGAGCGGGAAACCCGGGAACACTTGCGAGACGACGCCGATATGCCCGGTGTTGAGCAAGACGGTCGCGGCGACCGGATAGATGGCGATGTAGGAGAGAAACAGCTTGATCAGTTCATAGTCCAAAAGGCCGCCGGCGGCGGATAAGTATTCGGCCGCTTCGTGTGGCGAATATTGCTTTCGGTGGTAGCGGGCCGATGTCAAGGCGTCAAAGACGTCGGCGATGGCGACGATGCGGGCATATTCGTGAATCTCGTTTCCGGATAAGGCGCGCGGGTAGCCGCTGCCGTCGCAACGCTCGTGGTGCTGCAAGGCGCAATGGGCGGAAAAGAGCGAAATGTTGCGCTGGCGCCGAAGCAGCTCAAAGCCGAGATAGGTGTGGCGGCGGACGATTTCCTTTTCTTCTTCGGTCAGTTCCCCTTTTTTCCGCCAAAGGCCATCGGGCAGTTGGGTCATGCCGATGTCAAACAGAAGCGCCCCGACGCCGAGGTCAAGCAGCTGTTGGGGGCGGTAGCCTTTGGCGATGCCGATGACGCCGGCGATGGTGGCGACGTTGACCGAATGATGGAAAAAGTAGCCGTTTGAGATGACCAAATCCGACAAATTGATGAGCAAGTTCTCCTGCTTCAGCAAGTAATCCAAAATGTCTTTGAACACCTTCTCGTACTCTTTTCCTAAATCGAGCGAGGAGGCGCGGCGGAGCAGCTTTTTTTGCTCGATCAAAGCGGTCATCGTCTCGTACACTTTCTTGACCGCCTGCTGGCGCACGGTCGGGCTGATGAGCGGGCGCGGGCGGATGTCATATGTTTGTTTGTCGTCAATATAAATGTATTGAACCCCTTTTTGTGCTAAAGAACGGATGTAGCCGCTTGTCAGCCGCACACCGCGCGACAAAAGGACGCTGCCGTTGGCGGCAAACAAGTCGACAGCGAGCACGTCACCGCTTTTCGCATGGGAAATATGGACCTTTCGCATCGTTCACACACTCCGTACCTTCCACATCATAAGAAAAAACACCTATGCCTATCTTACCATATTTTCCTATGTTTTTCACAAAATCTTCAAAAATATTTTTGATTGAAACATGGATTGGATGGGTAATAAAAAGTGTAGGGATTTACAGTTTTATAAGATAAGGAGTGGTCAGCGATGATGTATAACGTTCGCGGGGAAAACCTCGAAGTAACTCCAGCGTTGCGCGAGTACGTGGAGAAAAAAATCGGGAAACTGGAACGCTACTTTGATGGCACCGAAGACGTGCATGTGCACGTCAATTTAAAAGTATACAACGATGGACAAGGGAAAATCGAAGTGACCATTCCGATGCCGCATTTGTTGCTGCGCGCTGAAGAGCGCCATGAAGATATGTATGCGGCGATCGATTTAGTGACGGATAAACTGGAGCGGCAAATCCGCAAACATAAAACGAAAGTCAATCGGAAGCTGCGCGACCGCGAGAAAGAAGCGAAGCTGGCTGCCCCTGTCTCGATCGGCGCTTCCGCGGCGGAGAATGAAGAGGAGTTTGAAATCGTGCGAACGAAACATTTCAGCTTGAAGCCGATGGACAGCGAAGAAGCGATTTTGCAAATGAATTTGTTGGGGCACAACTTCTTCATTTTCACCAACGCGGAAACAAACCGGACGAACATCGTCTACCGCCGCAAAGACGGAAAATACGGATTGATCGAGGCAAATTGAACAGCCTCCCTATGCGCATCCCCTGCTTTTTTTGGCAGGGGATGTTATAATATGCATGAGAAAAATCAAAATGGGGGAGAGCGATGGAGGAACTGTTGCGTCAAATCTTGTCCAAGTTGGACAACATGGAAAAAGGATTTTTGGTGTTCCAAGAAGAAACTCGCCAACGGTTTGAGCAGATGGATGGCCGTTTGACGGAGATGAACGGACGCCTCGTCGGCCTCGAACAGGAAATGGGCGCGGTGAAAGAGCGGTTAGACCGTGTGGAAACGCGGTTGAATGGTGTAGAGACCCGGTTGGACGGCGTGGAAACGCGGTTAGATGGCGTGGAGACCCGGTTGGATGGTGTGGAAACTGAATTGACGGAAGTGAAAGAGACGCTTCATCGGGTCGAAACGCCGCTTGTGGATGATGTGCAAATATTGCTTCGCAAAATTCATGAAAAAGTTGAGGAGAAAAGTTTTGAAATTTATGCGCTGAACCGGCGGCTTCACCATGCGGAAGCGGCGATTGAGCAGCTTCAGTCCAAGGCGTGATTCCCTCTTTTGGACATGCCCCTCTCTAAGCCTGTGCAACAGTTGTCACCTATCCCTGTAAATGATATGATGAATAAGTGAGTCCATGAAAAATAAGGAGCGTTTCCTATGCTTGGAGTCTTAAAAAAAGTATTTGACCCGAACAAGCGTCAGTTGGCAAGGCTCGAGAAAATTGCGGATCAAGTGGATGCGCTCGGTCCGGAGATGGCCCGACTGTCCGATGAACAGCTGCGGCAAAAAACCGAGGAATTCAAAGCCCGCTACCAACAAGGCGAATCGCTCGATGATTTGCTTGTTGAGGCGTTTGCCGTTGTGCGCGAAGGGGCGAAGCGCGTCCTTGGCTTGTACCCATATAAAGTGCAAATTATGGGCGGCGTCGTCTTGCATGAGGGCGACATCGCCGAGATGAAAACCGGGGAAGGGAAAACGTTGACGGCGACGATGCCCGTCTATTTGAACGCCTTGACGGGGCGCGGCGTGCATGTCGTGACGGTCAACGAATACTTGGCGACGCGCGATGCGACGGAAATGGGCAAACTGTATGAGTTTTTAGGCATGACCGTCGGCTTGAACTTAAGCGGCATGTCGCGCGAGGAGAAGCAGGCGGCGTACAACGCCGACATTACGTACGGGACGAACAACGAGTTTGGCTTTGACTATTTGCGCGACAACATGGTGCTCTATAAAGAGCACATTGTGCAGCGGCCGCTCTATTATGCGATCATCGACGAGGTCGACTCGATTTTGATCGATGAAGCGCGGACGCCGCTCATCATTTCCGGCACGGCGCAGAAGTCGACTAAGCTGTATGTGCAGGCGAATGCGTTTGTCCGCACGTTGCGCAAAGATGTCGATTACACATACGATGAAAAAACGAAAAGCGTCCAGCTGACGGAAGAAGGAATCAACAAAGCGGAGCGCGCGTTTGGCATCGACAACTTGTTCGATTTGAAACACGTCACGCTCAACCACCATATTCAGCTGGCGCTAAGGGCGCACGTGACGATGCAGCGCGATGTCGACTATGTCGTGCAAGACGGAAAAGTGATCATCGTCGACCCGTTCACCGGGCGCTTGATGCACGGCCGCCGCTACAGCGATGGGCTTCATCAAGCCATTGAGGCGAAAGAGGGGCTCGAGATTCAAAACGAGTCGATGACCTTAGCCACGATCACGTTCCAAAACTATTTCCGCATGTACGAAAAATTGGCGGGGATGACGGGGACGGCGAAGACGGAAGAGGAAGAGTTCCGCAACATTTACAACATGCGCGTCGTCGTCATTCCGACGAACCGCCCGGTCATCCGCGAAGACCGTCCGGATTTGATTTATCGGACGATGGAAGGGAAGTTCCGCGCCGTGGTTGAGGACATCGCCGCCCGCCATGCGAAAGGGCAGCCCGTGCTTGTCGGCACGGTGGCGATCGAAACGTCCGAGATGTTGTCGGAGATGCTGAAAAAACGCGGCATCCCGCACAACGTCTTAAACGCGAAAAACCATGCGAAAGAGGCGGAAATCATCGCCCAAGCCGGGCAAAAAGGTGCGGTGACGATTGCGACGAACATGGCCGGGCGCGGGACGGACATTAAGCTTGGCGAAGGGGTAAAGGAGCTTGGCGGGCTTGCGGTCATCGGCACGGAGCGTCACGAAAGCCGGCGGATCGACAACCAGCTGCGCGGCCGTTCCGGGCGTCAAGGCGATCCTGGGGTGTCGCAGTTTTACTTGTCGCTTGAAGACGAATTGATGCGCCGTTTCGGCTCGGAAAGCTTAATGGCGATGATGGACCGCCTTGGAATGGACGACTCGCAGCCGATCCAAAGCAAAATGGTGACGAGAGCGGTCGAGTCGGCGCAAAAGCGGGTCGAAGGCAACAACTTCGACGCCCGCAAACAGCTGCTTCAATATGACGATGTCCTGCGCGAGCAGCGGGAAATCATTTACCGCCAGCGCTATGAAGTGCTCGATTCCGACAACCTGCGCGGCATTATCGAAAAGATGATCCAATCGGTGATCGAGCGCGTCGTCAACGCTCATACGCCGAAAGAAGAGGTTCCGGAAGAGTGGAATTTGAAAGGGCTCGTTGAGTATCTCAACGCCCATCTGCTTCCGGAAGGGGATGTAACGGAAGCTGACTTGCGCGGCAAAGAGCCCGAAGAGATGATCGAGCTCATTTGGGCGAAAGTGAAGGCGCGCTATGATGAGAAAGAAGCGCAAATCCCGCCTGAACAAATGCGCGAGTTTGAACGCGTCGTCGTCTTGCGCGCTGTCGATATGAAATGGATGAACCATATCGACGCGATGGAGCAGCTTCGCCAAGGCATCCATTTGCGCGCCTACGGGCAAGTCGACCCGCTGCGCGAATATCAGATGGAAGGCTACGCCATGTTTGAGGAGATGATTGCGGCGATTGAAGAGGAAGTCGCCACCTATATTATGAAGGCGGAAATTCACCATAACCTTGAGCGCCAAGAGGTGGCCAAAGGCGAAGCGGTTCACCCGAAAGAAGACGGCGAAGAACCGAAGAGAAAACCGGTCCGCAAGGCGGTGCGCGTCGGCCGCAACGACCCGTGCCCGTGCGGGAGCGGGAAAAAATATAAACATTGTTGCGGAAGAACGGTGTGACCGTTTATAAATATAAAAGGAAGGCTCTGCCTCCCTTTTGAATGGCAGACATTCATCGTTGGCATACTATATTGATGATGAGGTGAGGACAACATGATCGATTTGGTGGAAATCAAGCAAGAGCTTGAGAAAATGGCTAAGCGATTAGCGGAAATCAGGGGGTCTCTTTGACCTCGAAGCGAAGCAGGCGCGCATTCGCGAATTAGAAGAGCAAATGGCCGCGCCAAACTTTTGGGATGATCAAAAATCGGCGCAGGCGGTCATTTCCGAAGCGAATGCGCTCAAAGATCTCGTCGAGGAATTTTCCTCGCTTGAAGAACGGTTTGACAACTTGGAAGTGACGTACGAATTGCTCAAGGAAGAGCCGGATGACGAGCTCCAAGCTGAACTCGTCGAGGAAGCGAAAAAGCTGATGAAAGACTTCAGCGAGTTCGAGCTGCAGCTGCTGCTCAACGAACCGTACGACCAAAACAACGCCATTTTGGAGCTCCACCCGGGCGCGGGCGGCACGGAATCGCAAGACTGGGCGTCGATGCTTTTGCGCATGTACACGCGCTGGGCGGAGAAAAAAGGGTTTAAAGTCGAGACGCTCGATTACCTCCCGGGCGAGGAAGCCGGGATTAAAAGCGTCACGCTGCTCATTAAAGGGCACAACGCCTACGGCTATTTAAAAGCGGAAAAAGGGGTGCATCGGCTGGTTCGCATCTCGCCGTTTGACGCCTCAGGCCGCCGCCATACGTCGTTCGTGTCGTGCGAGGTTGTGCCGGAATTGGATGATAACATTGAAATTGAGATCCGGCCGGAAGAGCTGAAAATCGACACGTACCGCTCAAGCGGCGCGGGCGGGCAGCACGTCAACACGACCGACTCGGCCGTGCGCATCACCCACTTGCCGACCGGGATCGTCGTCACGTGCCAATCGGAGCGGTCGCAAATCAAAAACCGCGAAAAAGCGATGAATATGTTGAAGGCGAAATTGTACCAAAAGAAACTCGAGGAGCAGCAAGCCGAGCTCGCTGAGCTGCGCGGCGAGCAAAAAGAAATCGGCTGGGGCAACCAAATTCGTTCGTACGTCTTCCATCCGTATTCGCTTGTCAAAGACCATCGGACGAACGTTGAGGTCGGCAACGTGCAAGCGGTGATGGATGGGGAAATTGATGTGTTTATTGACGCGTATTTGCGTGCGAAGTTGAAGTAAAGGGCGATCATCGGATCGTCCTTTTTTCGCTTCAAAATCGTGTTTTGGCCTTTTGACGCATCTATGCTTTCGTGATACGCTGAAGGTAATGATAAGGAAAAAGGAGGGCGATGGCTTTGGCTGTGCGCAAACAATTGCTTTACGAACTGATTGACCGGTTGGATGAAACGGATCATCAAACAGCGTACGATTTTTTGATGTACTTGCTTGATCGATCCAGAAAGGAACGAATGGTATGGGAGCGGATTGACGAAACAGATGAAGAAGCGTTGACGGAAGAAGAGCGCCAGCAGCTGCAAAGCGATGAAGGATATATCACCGGGGGAGAAGCCAAGCGTGAATTCGGGCTACAAGTTGATTTACCGTAAGGCTGCAGTCAAATTCATCGCTAGGCAAGAAAAAGAGGTTCAAGAACGGTTGGCCTCTGGGTTGCAAGGTCTGCTTGCGATCCCACCACAGGGGGATATTAAAAAGTTGAAGGGGCAGGATGGATTATATCGGCTGCGAATCGGAACATATCGTGTTTTGTTTCGCATCGATCATGATGAACGAATCATCTATATTGAGGCGATCGGCAACCGTGGCGATGTGTATTGAGGCTTGTATTTTTTGGCTAGGGCGATCATCGGATCGTCCTTTTTTCCTTTATCATAGCAGACCGTTATCGCGTTAACCGGCTGTCATTTACTTGCCAAAACGGGCATGCTATACTCACAGAGGAAGGTGGGGAAGCATGCGGAAGCGAAGAGAGAAAGCGATGCCTCCGACGGTGGAGGGAGCTTTGGAGTATGTGTATGTTCTGGTCGGCGCGGCAGTCGTCGCGGTGGCGTTTAACGTGTTTTTGCTGCCGAATCGGATCGCCTCGGGCGGGGTAAGCGGCGTGAGCACGATTATGCACGCGCTGTTTGGCATTGAGCCTGCCTACGTCCAATGGGCGCTTAACATTCCGCTCTTTATCGCTGGCGTTGTGCTGCTAGGCCGGCAGTTTGGCGTCAAGACGTTTGTCGGAACGGTGTTCTTGCCGCTTGTCGTCTATTTGACGAAAGGGATGGAGCCGGCGACGACGAATCCGCTTCTTGGCGCGATCTTTGGCGGTATCGGTGTCGGGCTTGGCCTCGGCGTTGTTTTCCGCGGCCGGGCGTCGACCGGAGGAACCGATTTGGCGGCGCAAATCATCCATAAATATACCGGGCTGTCGCTCGGCATGTGTGTGATTTTGATTGACGGCTTGATCGTGTTGACCGCGGCGTTTGTCTTTGACATTGAGCGAGCGCTCTACGCGCTGATCGCCTTGTATGTGACGAGCAAAACGATCGACCTCGTCCAAGTCGGGCTTGGCTATTCGAAAATTGCCTTGATTATTACCAATGAAGAGGAAAAAGTGCGCCGCGCCATTTTGCACGAAATCGATCGCGGGGTGACGCGGCTGCCGGCGTACGGTGGTTACACCGAACACGAACGGCCAGTGCTGATGTGCGTCGTCGCGCAATCCGAGTTCACGAAATTGAAACAATTGGTCCGAACCATTGATCCGACAGCGTTTGTCGTCGTGGCCAACGCCGCCGAAGTGCTTGGAGAGGGATTTCAACGTACGTAAAGCGGAAAAAATCGGTTATAATAAAGGAGAATGAAATTTTTGTTTTCTGGGGGGAGTTCGCCATGAAGTGGAAGTTAGCTGCTCTGTTTCTCGGCGCTTCGTTGGCGCTTGCCGCGTGCGGCGGTGGCGGGGACAACGCTGGGGAGAAAAACGACGGCAGCAACGGCGGAGGGGATACTGCAGCGGCTGCCGAGCAAATTTTTAAACAAAACTGTGCGTCCTGTCATGGACAAGACCTGTCGGGCGGGGTCGGCCCGAACTTGCAAAAGGTTGGAAGCAAGTATTCGAAAGATCAGATTAAAGACATTATCGCCAACGGCCGCGGCGCGATGCCGGCCGGAATCATTAAAGGGGAAGACGCCGACAAAGTCGCGGAATGGCTCGCTTCGAAAAAATAGTGGTCGGATGTTCCTGGCTCTTTGAAAGGAAAAGATCGTTTCGCTTACGGAAGGTGCACCGCCTTGTTCGCTAAGAACGGGGCGGTGTTTTCTGTTTTTGAATCTTTTGTCCTAGTTTCGCCAGTGTCCCTTCATTTGAAATATAAATGTAAAATTCGACAATAGAAAATCGTGTTATAATAATCCTTGCGGAATTTTGCAAGATTCGTTCGAAACAGCTCGAGAAATGGCAGCAAACGAGTCGAAAATAGGTGATTGCGATGATTGAAATGCAAGATGTATACAAAACGTATCCAAACGGCGTTGTGGCGTTAAACGGCGTCAACGTCCGCATCAAGCAAGGAGAATTCGTCTATGTCGTTGGACCCAGCGGAGCTGGGAAATCGACGTTTATTAAAATGATGTACCGCGAGGAAAAGCCGACGAGCGGGACCATTATGGTCAACGGCGTCAACCTTGCCAAGCTCAAAGACAACAAAGTCCCTCTTTTGCGCCGCCATATCGGCGTTGTATTCCAAGATTTCAAGCTGCTACCGAAGCTCAACGTTTACGAAAACGTCGCCTTTGCCTTGGAAGTCATTGAAGAATCGCCGAAAGTGATCCGCAAAAAAGTGATGGAAGTACTCGACCTAGTCGGCCTCAAGCATAAAATCCGCTCTTATCCGAACGAATTGTCCGGCGGCGAGCAGCAGCGCGTCTCGATCGCCCGCTCAATCGTCAACTCCCCGAAGATCGTGATTGCCGACGAACCAACAGGAAACTTGGACCCGGAAACCTCATGGGGCATTGTCGAGCTGTTTGAAAAAATCAACGACCGGGGAACGACGATTGTGATGGCGACCCACAATAAAGAGATCGTCAACGCGACCCGGCGGCGCGTCATCGCCATCGAAAACGGGAAAATCGTCCGCGACGAGGCGAAGGGGGAATACGGCTATGACGCTTCATACGTTTAAGCGCCACGTCCGGGAAAGCATCAAAAGCCTTGGCCGCAACGGTTGGATGACGTTTGCATCCGCCAGCGCCGTCACGGTCACATTGTTGCTTGTCGGCGTCTTTTTTGTCGTCATGTTCAACATCAACCATTTTGCTAAAAAAGTCGAAAACGATGTCGAAATTCGCGTCCATATCGAGCTGACGGCTGACAACCGGCAAAAAGACGCTTTGCGCCGGCAAATTGAAGCCATTCCAAACGTGAAGGAAGTGCGCTATTCGTCGAAGGACGAAGAGCTGAAGCGGCTGATCAAAAGCATGGGGGACGAGGGTTCGTCGTTCCGATTGTTTGAACAGGACAACCCGTTGAGCGATGTATACGTCGTGAAAGCGGCCCATCCGCAAGATACGGTGAAAATCGCCAAACAAATCGAAACATTGCCGTTCGTCCATAAAGTCAATTATGGCCAAGGGACGGTCGAGAAGCTGTTTGACGCGCTGAAAGTGGCGCGCAACGTGGGGCTCGTGCTCATTCTTGGATTGTTGTTTACGGCGATGTTTCTCATTTCCAACACGATCAAAATTACGATTTTCGCCCGCCGCCGCGAAATCGAAATTATGCGGCTTGTCGGGGCGACGAACGGATTCATCCGCTGGCCGTTCTTTTTGGAAGGGTTATGGCTTGGAATGCTTGGCGCTCTCTTCCCGATCGCGGCGCTTTCGATCGTGTACTACAACGTGTATCAAGTGTATGAACAGCGGGTTTCCTTGCCGTTTTTCGAACTTCTTCCGTTTTCGCCGTTTATATGGCAGTTGAGCGCACTGCTGCTGGCGATCGGCGCAGGCATCGGCATTTGGGGAAGCGTCATGTCGGTGCGCAAGTTTTTGAAAGTGTAAAAAAAGAGTCATAGGGAGAGGGGAAAGCGATGAAAAAGAAAAACATGATGGCGCTCGCCGTCGCTGCGGCGCTTGGGATTGGCGTTCTGCCGCCGGCGGTGGACGCCGTCAGCACTCGCGACATCGAACAAAAGCGAAACGAAATCGACTCGCTTCGCTCGAAGCGGTCAGAGGTGCAAGACAAGATCAGCGAGGCGCAAAAAAACATCGAGGCCCTTCAGTCGCAACAAAAACAAGTCGCCAACGATATTGAAAAGCTGAACATTGCCATTGAGGAAACGAGCGGCAAAATCCGCAACGTCAGCGCCGATATTGACCAAACGGAGCAAGCCATTGACCAATTGAAGCAAGAAATTGCCGAAATTCAAGAACGGATTAAAAAGCGAAATGAAATTTTGAAGGAGCGGCTTCGTTCTTTGCAGGAAAACGGCGGGGCCGTCAGCTACTTGGAAGTGTTGCTCGGCGCGCAAAGCTTCAGCGACTTCATCGACCGGATGAGCGCCGTGACGACGATCATGGAAGCGGACCAACAAATCATCCGCGAGCAGGAAGCCGATAAAGCGTTAAAAGAGAAAAAGGAAGCCGAATTGACGGAGAAGCGGAACAAGCTGCAAGCTGATTTGCAAGAATTGAAGCAGCTGCAATCGAAACTCGCCGGCCAGCTGGAACAGAAAAACCGCCTGATGGCCGATTTGAAGCAAAAAGAGGAAGAAGAGCATGATCATAAGATGGCGCTTGAAGAAGAAAAAGAACTGATCGCCAAGCAAGAAGCGGCGGTGAAAGAGCAGCTTGCTGAACTTGAGCGGCAAAAACGGGCCGAAGAAGAAGCGAAACAGAGAGGACATACATATGCCTCGCCAAACGGTGGAGGAGCGTCATCAGGAGAAACGCCATCCGGCGGCAGCACGCCGCCTGTATCGAGCGGAGCGTTCACCCGCCCGGCCAACGGACCGATCACCTCGGGCTTTGGCTACCGGTTTGGGGGCACTGATTTCCATCCAGGCGTTGATATCGGCAAGCGCGCGCCGGTGGTGCCAGTGGTTGCCGCGGCCGATGGAATCGTATTCCGTTCCTATTATTCTAGCAGCTACGGCAATGTCATTTTCATGAGCCATATCATTGACGGACAAACGTATACGACCGTGTACGCCCATCTGGAAGCACGTCTTGTCGGAGAAGGACAGCATGTCCGCAAAGGACAAATAATTGGCTACATGGGCAATACAGGGAATTCGACCGGTCCGCACCTTCATTTTGAATTGCACCGCGGCGGGTGGAACGAAGCGAAAACAAATGCGGTCAATCCGCTTGACTATATTCCTTTCTAATTTCGAGCAGTAGGTGGTATTGCGCAACTTGTCTGTCTTTTGGCAGGACAAGTTGCGTATTTTTTTGATTGATTCGACATCATCGTCAGGTAAATTCGATGCCCATTCCACTTTGATTCTGTTTCAATCCATTTTTGGCGGTGATGGATGCGGGAGACCCTCTTCAACTCGTTGGGAATGAAAAAAGATTGTGGCCATCCGTCGCCTGTGATACGATTAATGTAAACATTTATTTGTTTTTGGTTTACAAATGTTAGGGGGGATCCCATGAATATTGTCTGCATTCCGGGATGGGGAATGAAGGCGGATATTTTTGCACCGTTGCTCGATTCGTTATCATTAAGGGGAAATGCGACAGCCGTCGAATGGAAGGAAATTGAAACGGTTCATTGCTTTCGAAAGCGGGCGGAACAGGTGCTTCATGAGCGTGCGACGGTCATCGGCTGGTCGCTCGGTTCGCTTGTAGCTCTGGAGTTGGCCTATGCTTATCCCGAGCGGGTCTCTCGCCTTATTTTGATCGGCGGCACGAGCCGTTTTATTGCCGATGAGGGTTATGAAGCTGGATGGCATCCACGGATCGTCAAGCGGATGAAAACACAGCTGCAAGTACGTCCAGCTGACACGATCGCTGCGTTTCTTGCTTCATTATGGTCCAAGAGCGAAAAGAGGGATATTTCTGATTTCTTTTACCGCGATCGGGTTGATGATCTGCTGATCGGACTTGATTATTTGATCGAGGCCGATGCGCGCCCGTTTTTGGCGGACATCTCCGCTCCAATGCTGATCGTTCACGGTGAGCAAGATGCAATTTGTCCACCTGCTGCTGCACGCTATATCGCTGAACGCGCTCCCAACGCTATCATGGCTTTGCTCCCTGATGCGGGGCATGTTCCGTTTTGGACTCAAGCAGAGACATGCGCTCATCTTATTCAGACATGGGTTGGTGAGACTGATGATTGACAAGCAGCTCATGAGAAAACGGTTTAGCGAGCGGGCGAAAACGTATGACCAGTTTGCTAATGTCCAAAAAACAATGGCCGATCTATTGGCTGTCCACATTGGCATACGCCCCCACAACATTTTAGAAGTTGGCTGCGGCACGGGCTATCTCACTGAAAAACTGTGCCGTATGTTCCCGCACGCGCGCATGACCGCAGTCGACATTGCACCAGGCATGATCGCCGTTGCGAAAGAACGACTTAGCGGCGAAGATGTGACATGGATATGCGCCGATATCGAGGATATGACATGGGATGAGCGATATGATTTGATCATTTCCAATGCAACATTTCAATGGCTGAATGACGCCGTCAGGACGATCGCCCGCCTCTACCGGGCGTTAAGTGAGGGAGGGTGCCTTGTGTTTTCCACTTTCGGCGCCCGCACGTTCCACGAATTGCATACTTCATTTTCGTTCGCGCTGAAAGCTAGGAACATCCATGAGTCGTTTCGCATCGGCCCTGCTTTTCCGACCCTGGCGGAATGGATGGGCCGTTGCCAGCAAGCTGCCCCTGCCGCCCAAATTGACGGGTTTGAATGGGTGGAAACGGAGCGATTTCCATCTGTCCGTGATTTTTTCCTATCGCTGCGCCATATCGGTGCCACGAATAGCATGATTGGCCGCTATTGCCAGCGTCCGTCTGTCTTCAAAGCCATGATGCACGAATACGAACAGCGCTTTTTGGCGCACGGGGAGATCACAGCTACTTACCATTGCCTATTGATCCGTATGACCCGCTGTTAAGGCGGGGATTTTTTATGGTTTCGGACGTTGCTTGGCCGATTCAAGGAAATGGTTTGGCCGCACCACATTCCCCCTTGACTCTGTACCTTAGTCCATCGTTTATAATGTTGAGCAAAGACGGAAACCCGCCACTCCGTCATCGCAAGGAGGGAGAACGATGAAAATGGCCAAAAAATCGTTTTGGGCCGTGCTGGCACTGCTCAGCTGCCCGTGCCATCTGGCGGTTATTCTGCCGTTGTTGGCCGGAACATCGGTCGGTGCGTATTTGATCCGACACCAAAGCCTTGCCATCGGCCTTTTTACGGTTTTGTTTTTCTGTTCGCTGATGATGATGATTGGAAAGCGAAAGCCAATGCGAACAGGTGAAACGGAAAGCGGTGGCCTAGGGAAAACGGGAAACGGCCATGGGGCGTGCTGCGTCCCATTCCAAACGAACCATGAGGACGAGTGATATAGGTTTTGTAATCGAGGATCTGAACAAAATAGGAAAGAGACATTTGTTGATAAGGAGTGTTTTTTACCATGAAAACATATCGAATGACCGTCCATGGCATGACATGCACCGGTTGTGAGCAGCATGTTGCCAAAGCGCTGAAGGCGATTGGGGCCGAGAAGATTGATGTCAGCTTTCCGCGCGGGGAAGCGGTATTCGCGCTGCCTGAGGGCACGGACGTTGACATGGCGAGACAAGCGGTCAAAAACGCCCATTACGAGCCGGGGGACATCGAGGAGATCGCCGTGACAGCCAGCCCTGTCATCGCTGGCGAAGAAGAGTATGACTACATCGTCATCGGCTCCGGCGGGGCAGCGTTTTCTTCAGCAATCGAAGCGGTGAAATATGGGGCGAAAGTGGCGATGGTCGAACGCGGCACGGTAGGGGGGACGTGCGTCAATATCGGCTGCGTGCCGTCAAAGACATTGCTTCGGGCTGGTGAAATCAATGCATTGGCGCGAAACCATCCGTTTCTTGGCCTGCATACATCCGCTGGTCCGGTTGATTTGGCGCCGTTAGTGAAGCAAAAAAATGAACTGGTCGAGCAGCTTCGCCGAGCGAAATATGCCGACTTGATCAAAGAGTATGGGTTTGACTTCATCCAAGGGGAGGCCCGATTTGTTGGACGTCAAACGATTGAAGTGAACGGCCAAACGCTGTCGGCGAAACGGTTTTTGATCGCGACAGGCGCTTCCCCGGCAGTGCCGGATATTCCGGGGCTTCATGATGTCGACTACTTGACGAGCACGACGCTGCTCGATATGAAAAAGGTGCCCAAACGGCTCGCCGTCATCGGCGCCGGTTACATTGGGATGGAGTTGGGCCAGCTGTTTCACCATCTCGGCTCGGAGGTGACGTTGATGCAGCGAAGCCCGCGTCTCTTGAAAGAGTATGACCCGGAAATTTCCGAAGCGGTGGAGCGGGCGCTCACAGAACAAGGCATCCGCATCATCACCAGCGCTTCGTTTGAACGGGTCGAACAAGACGGGAATACGAAAAACGTGTATGTGAATGTAGACGGACGCACCCGGGTCATCGAAGCGGACGAACTGCTCGTGGCAGCCGGGAGAACGCCGAATACGGCGGCGTTGAACTTGCCGGCAGCCGGTGTGGAAGTCGGGGCGCGCGGGGAAATTTTGATCGATGAATACACACGGACGACGAACCCGTCGATTTATGCGGCAGGCGATGTCACGCTCGGCCCGCAGTTCGTCTATGTCGCGGCCTATCAGGGAGCCGTTGCCGCGGCCAATGCCGTCGGCGGGCTGAACAAGCGCTGGGATACGGCCGTCGTTCCGGCGGTGACGTTCACCCATCCGGCCATTGCCACCGTCGGGTTGACCGAGCGACGGGCGAAAGAAAACGGGTATGACGTGAAAACGTCCGTTCTGCCGCTTGAGGCGGTGCCGCGCGCGATCGTCAACCGGGAAACGACGGGAGTGTTGAAACTTGTCGCTGAGGCCCATACGGGCAAGCTGCTAGGCGCCCACATCGTTGCGGATCATGCCGGCGAGGTCATTTACGCCGCAACGTTGGCGATTCAATTCGGATTAACGATCGACGACCTTCGCCACACGCTTGTCCCGTATTTAACGATGGCGGAGGGGTTGAAGCTGGCGGCGCTGACGTTTGACCAAGACGTCTCGAAGTTATCGTGCTGTGCGGGATGAGGCGTCCCAATGAGGCCGCCGTTTCGTGGAGCGTTATGAAGGGGTTGGAGCCAATTGTTGTTGCGATGGCGGTGAAGCTGAATAGGGAGCAGTCCGTTTAGCGGCGTGCTTCCCTAAGCATCATAGAAGAAATGCCGGCCTAACTTTCATATCGACTTGACCCTGTACGATCGTGCAGGGTTGATATCCTTTTGGATGAGGTGGTTATGTGAAACATTACCGCATCGGGGAGCTGGCAGAAAAATGCCATGTCAATAAAGAAACGATCCGGTACTACGAACGGAAAGGGCTTATTCCAGAAACGGAGCGGACAGAAGGCGGATATCGTCTGTATACGGAGGAAACGGTCAGGCGCATTCAGTTTATTAAGCGGCTGCAAGGGCTCGGATTCACCTTGGCGGAAATTGATAAATTGCTTGGCGTTGTCGATCGGGATCGCGATCGATGCAAAGACATGTACCAATTTGTGGAACAGAAAATCGAGGAGATCAAGGAGAAGATTCAAGACTTAATGAAAATAGAGGCGATGCTCCTTGAGTTGAAGGCGTGTTGCCCCCATGAGGAGAATCTCTACAGCTGTCCGATTATTGACATGTTGCTCGAAGGGATATATGGGCAAGAAAAATAGATTTTCGCTAAAAGACGAAGGGAAACTTCGGTAACTTAGCGACAAGAGCAGATGACTTCATAGAGAGACCAGATCAACGGATCATATGGAAGGAGGAACGGAAATGCGAAGTAAGCGATACTATTGGCTTGCTGGGGCTCTCTTCCTCATTGCGGTTTTGGCAGTGGGATGGTTGAGTATAAACAAGACTGCAAAAGAAGAGGATGCCATCCACATTCGCGTGAAAGATATTGAGGGAAACACAGTCAACATCGATGACGAGAAACCAACCGTCCTGTTTTTTATGGCGGCCTGGTGCGTCTCGTGCGCTGAGATCGAACAGAGTTTAAAGGAAGTAGCGAAGGATAAGAACGTTCAAGTAGTGACTGTCGATGTGGATCCGCAGATCGACAAAAAGGAGCATTTAGCTGCCTTTCAGCGAACGTACGGGGGTTCTTGGCCGCATGTATTTGATGCCGATCTTTCCCTTGTCAAGTTATTCGGGGTAAACTCGCTTGATACGGTAGTGGTTGTGAAAGACGAGAAAGTCGTCCATAAAAGCATTCGACCGAACATACAAACGATCAAGGAGGCCATTCGCCATGGACGTTAGCATGGGGATTGTGTTCAGTGCCGGGGTCGTTGCCGCATTGAATCCCTGCGGCGTCGCCTTGTTGCCAGCGTTTATTGTGTATTTGATGGGGGGAGAAGAGGCGCATTGGACGAAGGGGGTTCAGGCTGGGATCATGATGACGCTCGGTTTTTTGAGCATTTTTCTTCCCATCGGTCTGTTGATGTCCTTATTTCAGGGGGTGATCGGGAGGTATTTGTCGGCGGCAGTAACTGTGATGGGATTGTTGCTCATCCTCGCCGGGATATGGATGTGGTTGGGCCGCGAATTCCGAATGGCCAATCCGTTTAGGGTGAAAAAAGGAAGTCACCCGGCATGGTCTTTTTATCTGTATGGCATTGCGTATGCAATCACTTCTTTAGGCTGCACGTTGCCGATGTTCTTTTTAACGGTAGCCTCGGCGTTGCTTGCGGGAGACTTGGCAGGGGGAATGACCCGTTTTGCAGCCTATACGTTAGGCATGGGATTGGTTGTGACCGCGATTTCGGTGGCGGCTGTCATGTCGAGGGCACTGATCGAGAGGGTGATAAAAAATGTGGCTCCTTTTCTTTACAAGGCGTCGTCTTTGTTATTGGTTGGATCAGGGGTCTATTTGATCGTGAAGTTCTGGCCATTCTCTTAACCATGACAGTCCTATAAACGCTAATCTGGAATTGATATATGTGGAAAAGGCGCTTCAAGTGGACTGAAGCTAGTAGGGGGAATGTGGAAGCATGGAGGTGCAAGGCATGGCTGGATGCTGTAGCTTGCCTCCCAATTGGCGAGATCTCATTGAGAACAAGGAGATTTGCCCAAAATGCTCTGCTGCAGGGTCGCCAATAGATGAAGGGGAGATGAGAAAAGTTTTGAACAAGGATAGTTGGGACTTGGTTATTGAACGGGAAGATTACTTTCGATGCCTTACCCCGCATTGCCCGGTTTCCTTGTTCAGCAGGGTCGATGATATGTGGTTTTGGATGCGGGATATTGTCCCAAATGAACGGTGGAAATAAAAGTACTATGGGAAACTCTAGTAGCTTTCAGCGAGGGGGGATGGTATGGGAACGTATCGCATCGGTAAACTAGCGGAAAAATGCCATGTCACTCACATTTCGCACCCTAACAGGGTAGAAAGAAAGGATTTTTTATTTCGTTTTTCAGAATCACGTTTCGACCAACACGACGAGTGAGGGAAATCCTTTTTTTACAATATATGGTCGTTCCGTATAATGTTACACGTAAATGCTTTCGTCCATTCCCAACCCTTGCAGAATCCTTCGCTGCTCGTAGGTGAGCGGTTTCCCTAACGCGCGTTGGATTTGCCCATCCGGCAGCTCCAACAGGACGACGTTCACATACCAGAACAACTGAAAAATCGCCTGCCCCGTCGGTCGAGTCAGCTTGCGGCCTCCAGGCCCCTTCAACGGGCGTTCCGGTGTGATGAACGGACGCACCCGGCGCTGAAAAACGCGGTAAATGGCCAAGGCCAAGAGAAATAAATCACCCAATACCGCAACTCGTTCTGGCTTTTTGACATAGATCTCATCCGTGAAAAAAGGGTCTTTCAAAAAAGCGAAGTTCATTTCCACCGAGATCTGCCCTTTATACAGCTTCAAGATTTCTTGGGCATCCATTTGTTGGCCCTTCCATTCCTTCGGAACGGTCGGTGACGAGGACAAACTGGGACGCTTTCCGTTTCGCCTGTTTCCACGCGTCTTGGTCGAATTCGACGTCAAGGCGCAGGAGATGCAGCGTTTCCATGTCCGGTTCCGCCCCTTTTTTCGGACGCACGATCTTTTCGACCGCGGCCTCGACCCGATGAAACCGGGGGCGAAGGGACGCCTTGAGGGACGCCAAGGCTTGTTCGGCGTCTTTGCGGTACGAGAATGGGTGACGCTCCCAACGGGCTTGTTCCTCGCGAAGAAGCTCCGCTTCTTTGGCTCGTTCTTTTTCGAGCGTCTTTCCTTTTCGCTGGTCGAGCGCGCTCGATTCGACGACGATCAAGCGTACGGGGCGGCCTTCATAGGTCGAGGTCGTTTCCCATACCCGGTGCGTGGCGCCGTTTCTCTCCGCCAAGGTAAAAGGTTCGCACCACGGGATGTGGGCCGAATCGGCCTCGGCCAATGCTCGTTTCAGTTCTGTGCCTCCTTCCGCTGGCAACGAGGGAAAGAAAGCGGTTGGAAGCTCCAACAAAAATACGGCTGCCCTCATCAGCCGGTTTCCCGGCCTTTCGGCAGCCGCTTGTCTGCTCAGGACGCGATTATTCGCTGTTGTTGCCCTCATCGTCTTGATCGTGATTTTGATCATGGACTTGGTCATCGTCATCTTGATCATCGCTGGGTTGCCCAGCATTTTCTCCTTTGTCCTCGTCTTGCTTGACGGAAAGTTTCCGCGCCCAGCCGCTTCCGTATTTCCACTCGAGTTCAAGGCGGAACGGAGTGTCAAGGGAAAAGAGAGTTTGGATTTTGGCGATTACTTCATCATTTGACAGCGACGGCGATGCTTGCAAGTCGTTAATGAGCGATTGGACATCGCCTGCTGTCACTTCACCGGTCTGATCTTTAATGTACAAATGGGAACGGCGTTCAGACCAATGATAGTCGATTTTAATCGTTTGGTTCGCCGCGGTTTTCATTTGCAGCTCAAGCTTTTGGACGAGGTTAGCCAGTTGGGCTTTTCCTTTCTTCTCTGCTCCGTCCTTGACATGATCGTTGTCGCTGTCGGCATCTTCCGGTTTAGTGCCGAGCGCTACCTCGGCGCTGTTTGTCAGCCCATCGCGGTCGGTGTCTTCGTCCCCATCTAATATTTTATCTTTGTCCGTATCTGTTTTCGTCGGATTCAGACGGAGGTTGTATTCGACTCGGTTGGTTAAGCCGTCGCGGTCTTTGTCCTGGTTGGCGACGTTTTTCCCTAGACCGAGTTTGTACTTCAGCTCCCAATCATCCGGGATGCCGTCTTTATTTTTATCGGCCCATTTTGGCTTGGATTGTTGTTTCCCCTTGGCTTCCGCTGTTGCCCATCCTGATGAAACCAACAAGGCAACAGCGAGGCATCCAACTAGCATTCGCTTCATAACTTTTCTTCTCCCTTCATCAATGATGGATTGAAGATACGTTCGGCAGCTGGCTGGCATAGCGTCTTTCGCCGTAGCCCCTTTAGCTTTGCGCCACGCTGTTTCCAGCGCTTTGCCTTTTCGCCGTATCTTCTCGCGGGAGAAGATGCGGCGATAATCTACCTTCACTATAACTAGTCCTATGATCTGAGGTAAATCATCCATTTGTCCTATTTTTCATCCGTTCCAAAGTTGACAGGCAAAACGGTTTTTTATATAATAATCTCGAATTCGAGATTTTAGACCCAATCAAATTGATGTAGAACTTCATGCTGGCTATCCCTCCAAGGAGGGCGGTGCGAAACGTCCATTTCCCCTAATATCGATGTTTCTTGAGTGGAGGGAAGAGCAACATTTATATATTAAGGCTGCTCCGTTTGAGAAGCGACATGATTGAACCGCATTTCCTGTTGAATCACCAGCATTCTAGATTTTTCATGATCCGCATCGTATATATCACATGACTATGATCGCTATGGCGATCGCCGCATTGAAGCGGTATGCTCTTGGTGCTCTATTTCGATCAATGAAGGAGAGGAACAAGATGATCCGCATTGACCGGGCGTCGTCCCGTTATCATGCCGATTACGGTTGGTTGAAAACATATCATAGCTTCTCATTTGGCGAGTATTATGATCCAAACAACATCCAATTCGGACCGCTTCGGGTGTTAAACGACGATTTCGTCGCGCCAATGACCGGGTTTGGCGCCCATCCGCACCGCGAAATGGAAATTGTATCGATCGTGTTGAAAGGGTATTTGCAACATGAAGACAGCACCGGACATAAGGCGGTGACGACGTTCGGCGGCGTGCAGCGGATGTCGGCCGGCACCGGCATCGTCCATTCGGAAGTGAACCCGTCGGCGACGGAAGAGGTGAACTTTTTGCAACTTTGGTTTTTGCCGGAACAATACGGATTGCCGCCGTCGTACGAGCGGACCGAGTTTCCGGTCGAGAAGATGAAAAATGCTTTGCTGCCGATTGTCACGAAACACCCGTCTTCCCCAGGGATTGCTCACATTCATCAAGATTTGACGATTTACCTTTCCGATTTGGAAGCTGGGCATGAGCTGACGTTTACCCAGCCGGGAGGGCGGAACATCTTTGTCTTTGTCATTGAGGGGGATTTGACGTTAAACGGCGAGGCTCATCTTGAACGGCGCGATGCGGCCCGCATCACAGAAACGCCGGTTCTTCGCCTTGCAACGGACGAAGGGGCGCGGTTGATGCTCATCGACTTGCCAAAAGAGGTGTGAAAGCGTTTCGTTTTGTGCGGCTCATTGGCTTGGCCGCCATTTCCGATCCGGCCAAGAAGACGGATCAAGAAGGGGCATCGTTCGCCGGCACGGCGAGGGGTGCCTCTTTTTTCCGCTCTGTATGAGTTGAGAAATCAACAAGGAGCGTGTAAACTAGTAAAGGATAGACAACGCACTAGCATACTCGGTACAAGCCCAACATATGATGAAGATAAAGGCATGGCACGGCGTGAGGCGGTGCTTTTCCTTTTCGTGTTTTGCAAAAGCCGTCAGCGTTGAGGCGGAAGAGGTGTTCATTTGCTTCACTGACGGAGGAGCGAGGAGAAAGCCCCCTTCTCGCACCGCAGCAAGCGGTGGGGAAGGTCAAGCATAGGGTGAGGAGGAAGCAACGTGAAAAAATCGACGACGGCCGCATTGATGGCCATATCGATGCTCATTGGGGCGGGAGGGACGTACGCTGGCCTTCAGTTGGCGGACCGCCCGATGGAAGGCTCGCTTTCGACGATTGTTTCGAATGAGCCGTCCAAGTCGACGAACGACAGCGAAGAGATGAAAAAAATCCGGCAAGCTTATGAGCTCATTAAGAATCGGTACGTGGAGAAAGTGGATGAAGAAAAACTGACGGAAGGCGCCATTCAAGGTATGATCAACACGCTCCATGACCCGTATTCCGTCTACATGGATGCGGAAACGACGGAGCAGTTCAACGAGTCGCTCGACTCGTCGTTTGAGGGGATCGGCGCCGAAGTGAGCATGATCGACGGCAAGGTGACGATCGTTGCTCCGATCAAAAACTCGCCGGCGGAAAAAGCGGGTCTGAAGCCGAACGATCAAATTTTGCGCGTCAACGGAGAAAGCCTGGAAGGGCTTGATTTATATGAAGCGGTGTTGAAAATCCGCGGCAGGAAAGGAACAACGGTGGAGCTTGACATTTTGCGCCCCGGCGTCAAAAACGTGATGAAAGTCAAAGTCGTCCGCGACGAAATTCCGATTCAGACGGTGTATGACTCGATCAAAACATACAACGGCAAAAAGGCGGGCTATTTGCAAATTACGTCGTTTTCGGAAAACACAGCCGCCGATTTTAAAAAGAAATTGGCGAAGCTTGAGGCCGAACATATTGATGGCTTGATCATCGATGTGCGCGGCAATCCGGGCGGCTATTTGCAAAGCGTTGAGGAAATTTTGAAACAGCTCATCCCGAAAGGCAAACCATATGTGCAAATTGAAGAACGCGATGGCGATCGGCAAAAGTTTTATTCCGATTTAACGGCGAAAAAGCCATACCCGATCGTTGTGCTCATCGACAAAGGAAGCGCATCCGCGTCGGAAATTTTGGCGGGAGCGATGAAGGAAGCGGGCGGCTACAAGCTGGTCGGCGAGGCAACGTTCGGCAAAGGGACGGTGCAGCAGGCGATTCCGATGGGCGACGGCAGCAACATCAAATTGACGCTGTACAAATGGCTGACGCCGGACGGGCATTGGATCCATAAAAAAGGGATCAAGCCGGATGTCGCGGTGGCGCAGCCGGATTATTTCCACGTCGCTCCGCTTCATGTGGAAAAACCGCTTCGGTATGACATGAACGACGAGCAAATCGCCAATGCGCAAAAAATGCTCAAAGGGCTTGGGTTCGACCCGGGCCGCACGGACGGCTACTTCAGCAAAGAAACCGAACAAGCCGTTCAAGCGTTCCAAAAAGCGAATCAGCTGCCGGTTACGGGACGAATCGATGAGACGACGGCGGATGTGCTGCAAACGAAAATCATGGAAGCCGTCCGCGATCCGAAGCATGATGTGCAGCTGAAAAAAGCGCTTGGCGTGTTGTTTCAGTCGTAAGCAAACCAATGATGGCGGGCAAAAGGAACAAAAAAGAAAAGGGTGCCTCTGCAAAAGACGAGGCGCCCTTTTTATCATATTCCCCGTAGATGATCCGTGGCTTCCTACAGGCGGACTGGCGTGTTCTCTCTTTCTGCTGGAAGCGGCAGCTGCACGGTTTTTTCGATCGCAAACCGCGGCCGTCGTTTCACTTCTTGATAAATTTTCCCGATATATTCCCCGATGAGGCCGAGGCTCATGAGCACGAGCCCGCCGATGAACCAAACGGAAATCATGAGCGACGTCCAGCCTGATTCGGCGTGCCCGAGAAGTTTGCTGATGAGGGCGTACAGCCCGGCTGCACCGCTCGCGAGAAAGGCCAAAAAACCGATGAGCGTAATGGCGCGAATCGGTGCGACGCTCAAGGACGTGATGCCGTCAAAGGCGAAGGCGAGCATCTTTTTGAGCGGGTATTTCGACTGTCCAGCCCACCGCTCATGCCGGTCGTAAAAGACGCACGTCGAGCGGAAGCCGACGAGCGGAACCAACCCGCGCAAAAAGAGATTGACTTCCGTGTAACGGCTCAGTTCATCGAGCGCCCGCTTGCTCATCAGACGGAAATCGGCGTGGTTGTAAATCAGCTCGATTCCGATGGCCCTCATGAACCGATAAAAGGCTTGGGCGGTCGTACGCTTGAACCACGTGTCTGTCTTTCGGCTCCGCCGCACGCCATACACGATGTCATACCCTTCGCGGTATTTTTGCACAAATTCGCGGATCGCCTCCACATCGTCTTGCAAATCGGCGTCAATGGACACGGCACAATCGGCGTACGCGCGAACGGTTTCGAGCCCAGCGAGCAGCGCCCGCTGATGGCCGACGTTGCGAGCGAGTTTCACACCGGAGACAAACGGGTTGCGCTCGCTTTCTTCTTCAATGAGCGCCCATGTCCGGTCGCGGCTGCCGTCGTCGACAAAAACGATATGGCTGCCGATGGCGACCGCTCCTTCTTCGAGCAGCTGCTCAAGCAAAGCGGTCAGCCGCCGGGCCGTTTCCGGCAACACTTCTTCTTCGTTGTAGCATGGGACGACGATGGCTAACAATGGTTTGTCCACCATGTTTCTTGCCTCCCTTTCACTCCACTTCGTATACATAAATTTTCCAGACTGACTGTCGATCGGTGAACGCCCGCAAGAAGCGGAGATGGATGTCGCGGGCGTTCATGATCGGGACGGAGGAAAAAATGTACTTGCCGCCAAGCTGTTTGAACGCCTTTGTGTCGATCTCGAAATGACGAATGACTTTATGCGAGCGTTTCGTGAACATGTAATGTTTCCCGAGCTCTGCCGAAAACAAATAGACGCGGTTGCCCCAATGGTCGAAATAGTCTTTCAGCACTGGGCTTTTGTCCAATTCTTTGGCAATGATGCGGCGAAACTTCCGCTTATACGACAACGGGTAAAAATTGTTGTACGTATCGAGCGTATAAAACCCGTTGTATTGAGCGATGGCCGGGTGAAGCCCAACGCTGGCAACGCGGTAGGACGATACCGGCTTGCCGATGTATTGCTTGATTTTGGTAAATAAATGTTCGGAATAAAACTGCTCGAACGACGGCGTGCCAGCGAGGCGATAGCGGATTTCCTCGTTAAACCCGCCAAGCAAAAGCAGCTGCAGCGCCAAGGCGATCGGCACGAGGCGCCGCCATGCGGTCCGTTCCTTGGCTAAGATTTGCAAGGCCAAGGCAAAATCGACGTAAATGACCATCGGCCGCAAAAAATGGAAGCGGGCGAAATTGAACGTATTCAAAAGTGAAATCCGTTCTTTCAGCGGCTGCCACCCTTTGTAAAACCAAAACGCATACCAAGCCGATAAGGCGATGTTCAACCAAAACAGCAAAAGGAAGCGCCGCTCCAATGACCCGCGCTGACGGCGGCGCAAAACGAGAAAAAACGCCGCCCAAAGCACCGGCAAGATGATCGGCCCATGGACGGTCATCACATGCGTATGGCCGAGCACATAGTTTTTCAACGTTAAACGAAGGCAGTGGACGAAGCTGAGCCGCGAGGAGAGGAACTCGTTCCGGCTCGTCGGTTCGCCGCTGAAGACAAGCGAGTACACGAGGCGGTACTCGATGGCCAAAAACAAGCTTGTCATCAGGGCGATCGCGGCGAAAAACCGCTTGTTCCACTGCTTGCGGACAACGCCGTCAAACAGCCACACCGCCGCCATCGCGGCGAGGAAAAAGAAAAATCCGAGCACAAAGCTGGCGTAAAACGGAAGCAAGATGATCGCAAGCCATTCTTTCCATGTCGCTTCTCCGTTGCGGATCGACAGAAACGCCCAAAGCGCCAGCGGCATGCCGAGCGTGCTTAACATGCCGGACGGCCAAAACGGTGTCAGCGCAAAAGCAAGCGCCGCCCCGACGCGAATGAGCCATGATTCCGGTGAAGGCAAAAAGTGGCGCCTGAGCAGCCAATACATACCCAAAAAGGCGAATACCCTCGTGATCGTCTGGCTGAGCGCGTACGCCGCCATGGAGGGAAACAAAGCGTGCAGCCACACGATGCCGCTGAATTCTGTGCCGAAGGCGTTGCGCGGCAACCCGTTGATCACTTGCGGGATGACGGCATCGATTGGGCCAAATAGTTGGCCGCTGCGAACGAGCACGCGATACCAGGCGATGTTCGAATCCATATTGTCGTGCACGCGAATATGGGCGTGTTCGCCTAACATGTACAGCGGAGAAAGGTAGAGAGCCAATACGATGAACGCGATGGCGACCGCTTTTCGTTCTCTTTGTTCCATCTCGCGCGCCCTCCTTTCCCATACGGGAAGATTGCACAACATGGTCCATTATAAACCGCTGCGATTAAAAAAGCATAAAAAAATTGTAAAGAAGTAGTGAAGGGGGAGAAAAAGGGGAAAGAAGCAACCAAAAAAACACCCTGCGTCAAGCAGGGAGGATGGAACCATTAGGCAAACAACCCCATCACCCGCCCAAGGCCGCGCCGTTTCTGCTTTGGTTCGTCCGATGTTTCATGGGAGGAAGGCGGCCGATTGTTCAGCTGCTGTTCAAGGCGGGCGACAAGCTGCTCCAACGCAGTGAGGCGGGCGACGATTTCTTCCATTTCTTGGCGGTGATGCAACAGTTGAATGGAGACGACGTCATCTGCTTTTTGCTCCAGTTGCCGTTCAAGCTGGTCCAAGCGCGAGGAGACGCGGGCGATTTCGGGTTCGATCGATTCATGTAAGGCGTCAATAGGAATGTTGTTCCGCAGCGGCGTCGGAGGGCGTTTCGGGGTCGGCGGCGCTTCCATGGCGGCGCCTTGTTCAAATTTGACCCGTTCGAGCAAGGCGACTGTTTTTTCATCAAACAAGTAGTGGCCGGCCTCGTTTCTCCGCAACGGAATGTTGTATTTGCGCACCCAGCGCTGGATCGTTTTCGGCGATACACCAAGGCGAATAGCGACGTCGGACGTTTTCAATTCCATCGTTTCACTCCTCCTTGTTTCGTCTTGTTTATCCTTTTTCCTCTGCATCTTTGAAAATCCTTCCCAGCCGACAAAACTAGTGTTGATTCGGCAAAGAAAGTGGAAAACAGCGAAGATTCGCCATTGGCGAAAAAAGATGGCTGTGGGCATGGGAATTGGCCATGCCATTTGGTAGAATAGAAGATAAAGAATGATGAACGACGCAAGGGGTGAAGCGGATGGCAACATGGTGGCTGGAATGGCTTGAGGGCGTCGCGTCGGTTTGGCGGCAGCCGCTTCTTTATTATGGCGCCGCGCTCGCTTTGGCCGTCGGTTGGCGGCGGGTGAAGCGGGAGCGCCGCGATTTTCATGTGCGCGTCTACAGCCTATGGCAAGAGTGGCGCGGGCTTTGGACGAAGGGATGGATGGCTGGAGCGATGTTGTCGGCGGCGGCCGTCGGCATCGGGATCGCGGTGCCGCAGGAAGCGGTTTGGACGGTGACGGTGCTGACGGTGCTCTTTAGTTTGACGATGGAAGCGCGGTTGCTGTCGCCTGCTTATACGGTTGGCGGCGCGCTTCTCGTGCTCGGTTTGGCGGAGCGAAGCAGCGCGTTGTCCCGATGGCTTCCCGATGGCATGGCGGCCGCGCCCGCTTTGGCGGTGTGGCTTGCGTTGCTTTTGCTTTCGGAAGGATGGCTCATCATTCGCACGCGAAACGAGGCGGCCTCGCCGCAGCTGGCGAAAAGCAAGCGAGGGATGACGGTCGGCCTGCAATGGACGCAGCGTCTTTGGTTTGTGCCGGTTGTGCTGCCCGTATCAGGCGGCGCGCTGCCTCCGGCTTCCTGGTGGCCGCTCGTTTCGACGGGAGACAGCTATTCATTTTGGCTCGTGCCGTTTCTTCTCGGCTTTTCCCAGCGCCGCCAGCACATGCTGCCGGCGGAAGCGGCGCGCGCGGAGGGGCGGCTTGTTGTTCGGCTGGCGTTCGTTGTCGCCCTGTTGGCCGCTTCGGGTATATGGTATCCACCGCTCGCGGTGGCGGCGGGGGCTATGGCCATCATCGGCCGCGAATGGATCGCGTTTTCCGGGCATCGCGCCGACCGCGCCCGCCCGCCCCGCTTTGCCCGCCATCCGCACGGCTTGGTGATTGTCGGCGTGCTTCCCGGCTCGAAAGCGGAAAAAATGGGGCTTTCGATCGGAGAAGTCATCATCAAAACAAACGGCGCCCCGGTGCGGACCGAAACCGAGTTTTACGAGGCGCTCCAACGCAACCGCGCGTTCTGCAAGTTGGATGTCGTCGGACATAACGGCGAAGTCCGTTTCGTCCAAGGGGCGCTCTATGAGGATGAGCATCATGAACTCGGGCTGCTGTTCGTCCGTGATCGGAACGCATCAGCGTCTGAAGCTGTTTCGTAAAGGAGAATGGATCATGTGGTTTTTGGCGGCACTCATCATTCCGTGCTTATTGGTGCTGTTGTTTGCGCGGGTGACGTACAATCGGTACATTGCTGTGCTGTTGACGACGGCGCTGCTTGTCGCTTCCTACTTGAAAGGCTATACGGATGAGCTGCATGAAATCGTCGCTGACATTGCATCGACGATCGCCGGCTTTCTTTGGGCCGGCCGCATGCTCGACTATCTGAAGCAAAAATGAAGCGGCGTTGTCGGTTCAACCGTCTGTTTTTGGAAAAAGGCATCGTCGGCTGAACCTCGGATTGTCGAAACGGAACGGAGCGAAGACGCGGACCTTGGGCATGAATGGGTCCGCTTTTTCGCGTTTTTCGGTGCGAAGCGATGGAAAACGCTGAGTGGATTGGTACGAATATGAGTTCGCATTTTTGATGCATGGATCATCACGATGTGATACAATGGGGAAAGATGGTACGAAGGAGGAGGCGAAACGGTGGAGGGCCGTTTTCAATTAGTGGCGCCATACGAACCGCAAGGCGATCAGCCGCAGGCGATCGCCAAGCTCGTTGACGGCCTGCGCCGCGGGGTGAAGCATCAAACGCTGCTTGGGGCGACGGGGACGGGCAAAACGTTTACGATCTCGAACGTGATCGCCCAAGTCAACAAACCGACGCTTGTCATCGCCCACAACAAAACGCTCGCTGGCCAATTGTACAGCGAGCTGAAAGAGTTTTTCCCGCACAACGCCGTCGAATATTTTGTCAGCTATTACGATTACTATCAGCCGGAAGCGTATGTGCCGCAGACGGATACGTACATTGAAAAAGACGCGAAAATCAACGATGAAATCGACAAATTGCGGCACTCGGCGACATCAGCCTTGTTTGAGCGCCGGGACGTGATTATCGTTGCGAGCGTGTCGTGCATTTACGGTTTAGGGTCGCCGGAAGAATATCGGGAGCTCGTCGTCTCGCTGCGCGTTGGGATGGAAATCGAGCGCAACGCGTTGCTTCGGCGGCTCGTTGACATCCAATACGACCGCAATGACATCGATTTTCGCCGCGGCACGTTCCGCGTCCGCGGCGATGTTGTCGAAATTTTCCCCGCGTCGCGCGATGAACATTGCATCCGCGTCGAATTTTTCGGCGATGAAATCGAGCGCATCCGCGAGGTGGACGCCTTAACCGGCGAGGTGCTCGGCGAGCGCGAGCATGTCGCCATTTTCCCGGCGTCGCACTTCGTGACGCGCGAGGAGAAAATGCGGCTCGCCATTCAAAACATCGAACAAGAGCTTGAGGAGCGGCTTGCCGAACTGCGCGCGCAAGGAAAGCTCTTAGAGGCGCAGCGGCTTGAGCAGCGGACGCGCTATGACCTTGAAATGATGCGCGAGATGGGCTTTTGTTCCGGCATCGAAAACTACTCGCGCCATTTGGCGCTGCGGCCGCCAGGCTCGACGCCGTATACATTGCTTGACTATTTTCCGGACGATTTTTTGATCATCGTTGATGAGTCGCACGTCACCTTGCCGCAGCTGCGCGGCATGTACAACGGCGACCGGGCGCGCAAGCAAGTGCTTGTCGACCACGGCTTCCGTCTGCCGTCGGCGCTTGACAACCGGCCGCTCACGTTTGAAGAGTTCGAGCAAAAAATCAATCAAATTATTTACGTCTCAGCGACGCCGGGGCCGTATGAGCTTGAACACAGCCCGGGCGTTGTCGAACAAATCATCCGCCCGACCGGGCTTCTCGACCCAACGATCGACGTCCGCCCGACGAAAGGGCAAATCGACGATTTGATCGGCGAAATTCGCGAGCGCGTCGAGCGGAACGAGCGGACGTTGGTGACGACGCTGACGAAAAAGATGGCGGAAGATTTGACCGATTATTTGAAAGAAGCGGGGATCAAGGTGGCGTATTTGCATTCGGAAATTAAGACGCTCGAGCGCATTGAAATCATCCGCGATTTGCGGCTCGGCAAATACGATGTATTGGTCGGCATCAACTTGCTTCGCGAAGGGCTCGACATTCCGGAAGTGTCGCTTGTCGCCATTTTGGACGCCGACAAAGAAGGGTTTTTGCGCTCGGAGCGCTCGCTCATCCAGACGATCGGCCGGGCGGCGCGCAACGCGAACGGCCATGTGATCATGTACGCCGATACGATCACGAAATCGATGGAAATCGCCATTCAAGAGACGAAGCGGCGCCGCGCGATTCAAGAAGAGTACAACCGAAAGCACGGCATCGTGCCGCGCACGGTGAAAAAGGAGATTCGCGACGTCATCCGCGCGACGTATGCGGCGGAAGAGACGGAGATGTACGAGGCAAAGCCGGCGGCAGCGATGACGAAACAAGAGCGGGAAGAGCTGATTCGAACGCTCGAAGCGGAAATGAAAGAGGCGGCCAAAGCGCTCGACTTCGAGCGGGCCGCCCAGCTGCGCGATATCATTTTCGAATTGAAAGCGGAAGGGTGATGGCCGGATGAACGGAATGGATAAAATTGTCGTCAAAGGGGCGCGCGCCCACAACTTGAAAAACATTGACGTCGAAATCCCGCGCGGCAAGCTCGTCGTCTTGACCGGGCTGTCCGGGTCGGGGAAGTCGTCGCTGGCGTTTGATACGATTTACGCGGAAGGCCAGCGCCGCTACGTCGAATCGCTGTCGGCGTATGCCCGCCAGTTTTTAGGGCAGATGGAAAAACCGGACGTCGATGCGATTGAAGGGTTGTCGCCGGCCATTTCGATCGATCAAAAAACGACGAGCCGCAACCCGCGCTCAACCGTCGGCACGGTGACGGAAATTTACGATTATTTACGGCTGCTGTTCGCCCGCATCGGCCGCCCCATTTGCCCGACGCACGGCATTGAAATCCAATCGCAGACGATCGAGCAAATGGTCGACCGGCTGCTCGCTTACCCGGAGCGGACGAAAATGCAAATTTTGGCGCCGATCGTCTCGGGAAAAAAAGGGACGCACGCCAAGACATTGGAGGATATTCGCAAACAAGGGTATGTGCGCGTCCGCATTGACGGCGAGATGCGCGAGTTGACGGAGGACATTGAGCTGGAAAAAAACAAAAAACATTCGATTGATGTCGTCGTCGACCGCATCATCATCAAAGACGGCATCGCCGCCAGGCTTGCCGATTCGCTTGAGACGGCGCTGAAGCTCGCCGACGGCAAAGTGGTCGTTGACGTGATCGGCGAGGGGGAGCTCTTGTTCAGCGAAAAGCACGCTTGTCCGTACTGCGGCTTTTCGATCGGGGAGCTTGAACCGCGTCTGTTTTCGTTCAACAGTCCATTCGGCGCCTGCCCGGACTGCGACGGGCTCGGGGCGAAGCTCGAAGTGGATCTCGATTTGGTCATCCCGAACGATGAGCTGACGTTAAAAGAACACGCCATCGCTCCGTGGGAGCCGCAAAGCTCGCAATATTACCCGCAGCTGCTCGAAGCCGTGTGCCGCCATTACGGCATCCCGATGGACGTGCCGGTCAGAGATTTGCCAAAAGAGCAGCTCGATAAAATTTTGTACGGCAGCGGCGGGGAGCCGATTTACTTCCGCTATACGAATGATTTCGGGCAAGTGCGCGAACAATACATCGCATTTGAAGGCGTCATTCCGAACGTCGAACGCCGCTATCGCGAGACGAGCTCGGACTACATCCGCGAGCAGATGGAAAAGTATATGGCGGAACAACCATGTCCGACATGCCAAGGCTACCGGCTGAAAAAAGAAAGCCTGGCCGTCCTTGTCGGCGGCAAGCATATCGGCGAGGTCACCGCCATGTCGGTGACCGAGGCGCTCGCCTTTTTTGACGGTCTCGAGCTGACCGAAAAAGAAGCGCAAATCGCCCGCCTCATTTTGCGTGAAATTCGCGACCGGCTCGGCTTTTTGCAAAACGTCGGCCTCGACTATTTGACGCTCAGCCGCTCGGCAGGAACGCTCTCCGGCGGCGAGGCGCAGCGCATCCGCTTGGCGACGCAGATCGGCTCGCGGCTGACGGGGGTGCTGTACGTGCTCGACGAGCCGTCGATCGGGCTTCATCAGCGCGACAACGACCGGCTGATCGCGACGTTGAAAAGCATGCGCGACCTCGGCAATACGCTCATTGTGGTGGAGCACGACGAGGATACCATGCTGGCCGCGGACTATTTGATTGACATTGGTCCGGGGGCGGGCATCCACGGCGGCGAGGTCGTCGCCGCCGGCACGCCGGAAGAAGTGATGAACGACCCGAACTCGCTCACCGGCCAGTATTTATCGGGGAAAAAATTCATCCCGATTCCGGCCGAGCGTCGCCGTCCGGACGGACGTTGGCTTGAGGTCGTCGGCGCGCGCGAGCATAACTTGAAAAACGTATCGGTGAAAATCCCGCTCGGCACGTTTGTCGCTGTCACCGGGGTGTCGGGCTCGGGCAAAAGTACGCTCGTGAACGAAGTGTTGTATAAGGCGCTGGCGCAAAAGCTGCACCGGGCGAAGGCGAAACCGGGCGAGCACCGCGGCATCCGCGGGCTGGAGCATCTCGATAAAGTCATTGACATCGACCAGTCGCCGATCGGCCGCACGCCACGCTCGAACCCGGCGACGTACACCGGGGTGTTTGACGACATCCGCGACGTGTTTGCCTCGACGAACGAAGCGAAAGTGCGCGGCTACAAAAAAGGGCGGTTCAGCTTCAATGTCAAAGGCGGGCGCTGCGAGGCGTGCCATGGCGATGGCATCATCAAAATTGAGATGCACTTTTTGCCGGACGTGTACGTCCCGTGCGAAGTGTGCCACGGCAAACGGTACAACCGCGAGACGCTCGAGGTGACGTATAAAGGAAAAAACATCGCCGAGGTGCTCGACATGACGGTCGAAGATGCGCTCGACTTTTTCGCCTCGATCCCGAAAATCAAACGCAAGCTCGAGACGCTCTATGACGTCGGGCTCGGTTATATGAAGCTCGGCCAGCCGGCGACGACGCTCTCGGGCGGCGAGGCGCAGCGCGTCAAGCTCGCCGCTGAGCTTCACCGCCGCTCCAACGGCCGGACGCTCTACATTTTGGACGAGCCGACGACCGGGCTTCATGTCGATGACATCGCCCGGCTGCTTGATGTGCTCCACCGGCTCGTCGACAACGGCGATACCGTGCTTGTCATTGAACATAACTTGGACGTCATCAAAACCGCGGACTATATCATTGACTTAGGTCCGGAAGGCGGCGACCGAGGCGGACAAATCGTCGCTGTCGGCACGCCGGAAGAGGTGGCCGAGGTGGAGGAGTCGCACACCGGCCGCTACTTAAAACCGATTCTCGAGCGCGACCGGGCGCGCATGCAGGCGCAATATGAAGAGGTGAAGGCGTAAAGGCCTTTGCGGCTTTGTCCGCCGCTTGGGGCACCGGCGGCCGCCGCCTTTTTTTGCCGTCGGCAGGAAACTTTTCCTAGCGGCCGTCGTATATACAGGTAAAGGAAACTTGGAAAGGGGATTGCCGATTGTCGACGAACAAAGTGTTATCCGCGCTTTGTTATTTCAGCGTCTTTTTTGCGCCGTTCATTTTGCCGATTGTCGTCTATTTTGTTGTCGAAGATCTTGAAGTCAAACGCCATGCGAAGCGGTCGCTCGTGTCGCATTTGATTCCGGCCGTTACGATCCTCTTGTTCATTGCGTTGGCCGCGTCGCCGGTGCTGTTCGGCCATTGGGGCGAGGAATCGCTTCTTTTTGGCGGCGGGCTCGTCTGGCTTGGGTTCCTCGTTGCTGGGGCGGTGAATCTTGTTGTCATCGTTTGGAATGTCATAAAAGGGATTCAAGTGTTAAAATAAGAGAAAGCGCCCGTTTGCCGGCGAATGCCGTGGCTCCGTTTCTTTGGGACTGTAACAAGGTGTGGCCGGCGGGCGCGAGACTCGAATAAAGATGGTGATGGGATGCTCAATTGGCTGATCGGTGTGTTTATCAATACGGTGCTGCTGATGGCGATTGACGGCTATTTTGACGATATTCACTTCAGCGGCATCGGCGCGGCGTTTTTGGCGAGCGTGATTTTGGCGGTGCTCAACGCCGTCGTTCGCCCTGTGCTCATCTTGTTGACGCTGCCGGTGACAGTGTTGACGCTCGGTTTGTTTTTGTTTGTCATTAACGCCATCACGCTCATGATGACTGCAGGGCTGATGGGCGATGCGTTTCAAATCGGCGGCTTTGGCACGGCGCTGCTCGCATCGATCGTCTTGTCGTTTTTCCACCTGCTCGTGCAAAAAGCGATTATCGAGCCGCTGCGCAACCGGTCGTAACGGGGGCGTGATCCATTGGAAGGCCGGTGGCGCCATGGTTTTCCGTGATCGTGTGAAAAGATGGCGAATGCGGCAAGGGGTTGCAATGGGAGAAACGATGCGGTGAAGATCGTTTCGGTTTGATGTGTTTGGCTTGATCGGGACGGGGGGAGCCGTCCCTGTTTTGTTTTCCCCGATGTTTTCCATTCAATGGCGGAACGAAACGTGTTACAATGGAAAAAGATGAAGAAAGGGGAGAAAGGCGACGTATGCCAAAAGTGCGGACGAAAGACATCATTGAACAGTTCCAGCTCGAGCTCGTCAGCGGCGCGGAGGGCATTTACCGCCCGATTACGACAAGCGATTTGTCGCGGCCGGGGATTGAAATGGCCGGCTATTTCGCCTATTACCCGGCGGAGCGTCTGCAGCTGCTCGGACGGACGGAGCTGTCGTTTTATGAAACGTTGACGCCGGAAGAAAAAAAATCGCGGATGGAACGGCTTTGCACCGACATTACGCCAGGGATCATCGTCTCGCGTGGATTGGAAGTGCCGCCGGAGCTGATCGAAGCGTCTGAGCGCCAGTCGGTGCCGGTCATGCGCTCGACGATGAAAACGACCCGCCTGTCAAGCCGATTGACAAACTATTTGGAAAGCAAGCTCGCCCCCACCACCGCGGTGCACGGGGTGCTTGTCGATGTGTACGGCGTCGGGGTGTTGATCACGGGCAAAAGCGGCGTCGGCAAAAGCGAAACGGCGCTGGAGCTCGTCAAACGCGGCCATCGGTTGGTCGCCGACGACTGTGTGGAAATCCGCCAAGAAGATGAAGATACGCTCGTCGGCAGCGCGCCGGAGCTGATCGAGCATCTGCTTGAAATTCGCGGCCTCGGCATTATTAATATGATGACGCTGTTCGGCGCAGGGGCGGTGCGGACGCATAAGCGCATTTCGCTCGTCGTCGACTTGGAGCTTTGGGATCCGGAGAAGCAGTACGATCGGCTCGGGTTGGAAGAAGAGAAAGTGAAAATTTTGGATACCGAATTGCCGAAATTAACGATTCCGGTCCGCCCAGGGCGCAACTTGGCGGTCATCGTCGAAGTGGCGGCGATGAACTTCCGGCTGAAGCGGCTCGGGGTCAACGCGGCTGAGGAGTTTTCGGCGCGATTGAGCGACGCCATCGAAGACGGCGCGCACGATTACGACTGATGTTTCTTGCGTCAAAGGAATGGATCTCGTTTGGGCATGGAGCATAGGAGGTGGAAACGATGGAATCGACGATTCAGCCGCTCGACCGCGTGTTTTTGCACCTTGGCCCCATTACGATTTATTGGTATGGGGTCATTATCGGCACCGGTGTGTTGATTGGGCTATGGCTCGCGACGCGCGAAGCGGTGCGGCGCGGCTTGCCGAAAGAGACGTTTGTCGATTTGGTGTTATTTGCCGTGCCGATCGCCATTGTCTGCGCGCGGGCGTACTACGTGCTGTTTGAATGGCACTATTATTCAAAGCATTTGTCCGAGATTCCAAAAGTTTGGCAAGGCGGCCTCGCCATTCACGGCGGTTTGATCGGGGCGGTGGCGACGGGCGCGGTGTTCGCCCGCGCGCGCGGGCTGTCGTTTTGGAAGCTCGCCGATATTGCCGCACCAAGCATCATTTTAGGCCAGGCGATCGGGCGCTGGGGCAATTTTATGAACCAAGAGGCGCACGGCGGCCCTGTGTCGCGCCAGTTTCTTGAAAATTTGCATTTGCCGGATTGGATCATCAATCAAATGTACATTGACGGCCGTTATTGGCATCCGACTTTTTTATATGAGTCCCTTTGGAACCTCGTCGGCTTTTTCTTGCTTCTTTGGCTGCGGCGCGTCAATTTGCGGCGCGGCGAGCTGTTTTTGTCCTATTTGATTTGGTATTCGGTTGGCCGTTTCTGGATTGAAGGGATGCGCACCGACAGCTTGATGCTGGCCGGCAGTCTGCGCGCGGCCCAAGTCGTATCCGTGACGCTGATCGTGTTGTCGATCGCGCTGTGGATCGTGCGCCGGGCGAAAGGATGGGCAAAAGCAAGGTATCAAGACGAATAGCCGTCCTTATCCGTTGACGGATGACTAGGGAAAAAGAGAGGCGGCGTGTGGTGAAAAGGTCACACGGCGGCATGAAGACAAGCGAAGGAGAGAGGAGATATGGTAGGAACATTGCAGCGCGGCGTCATCGCCGGACTGAAGACGTCATGGGCGCTCGGCAAAATCATTTTTCCAGTGACGCTCATTTTAGCGCTGTTGCAGCCGACCCCTTTATTTTCATGGTTGATCGACCTTGTCACTCCCCTGATGAAGTGGTTCGGCTTATCCGGCGACGCGGCCGTGCCGCTGGTGCTCGGCAATTTGCTCGGGCTGTACGCCGCGATCGGGGCGATGCTGACGATCGAGTTTACAGTGAAAGAAGTGCTCATTCTCGCTGTCATGCTTTCCTTTTCTCACAACTTGATCGTCGAGTCTTCCGTCGCTTCGCGGACGGGTATGAGCGTTTGGCTCATGCTCGCCGTGCGCATTGGCTTGGCCGTTGTCTCCGGTTTGTTGATCGCCCATCTATGGGATGGGGGGCAGGAACTCGCTCAATATGGGTTTGTCTCGCCTGAAGCCGCCTCGCCGTCCGGCTGGGGAGAGATCATCTTGGCGGCGCTGAAAAAAGCGGCGACCGGCATCGTCCAGCTGGTTGCGATTGTCATTCCATTGATGACGATCATTCAAGTGTTGAAAGAACGCCACTGGATTGAGACGTTTTCGCGCTGGATGGCGCCAGCGACCAAGATGCTCGGCATGAGCGCGAACACATCGCTCACCCTTGCCGCCGGTTTTGTGTTCGGCCTCGCTTATGGGGCGGGGGTGATGATTCAGGCGGCGAAAGAAGACGGCGTCTCGAAGCGCGATTTGACGTTGGCGTTTATTTTTCTCGTTTCTTGCCATGCGGTTGTCGAAGACACGCTCATTTTCGTTCCGCTCGGCATCCCGGTCTGGCCGTTGTTGGTCATTCGCCTCGTTACGGCTGTGCTGTTGACGATGGCGGTGGCGTTCCTTTGGCGCCGTTTTGAACACCCGATGAGAAAGGAAGCCGCATCATGACGATTCGCACGATTTTATTTGACCTTGACGGAACGTTGATTGATACGAATGAGCTGATCATCCAGTCGTTTTTGCATACGCTGGAGAAGTATTATCCGGGCCGCTACGGGCGTGAGGACGTCTTGCCGTTCATCGGCCCGTCGCTGTATGAGACGTTCAGCTCGCTCGATCCGGAACGGGCCGAGGAGATGGTGAAGACGTATCGCACCTTCAACCATGCCCGCCATGACGAACTGATCCGCGAGTTTGACACCGTGTATGAGACGATCGAAACGCTGCACCGCCATGGCTTCCGCCTCGGCGTCGTGACGACGAAAATGCACGACACCGCCCTGATGGGGTTAAGAAAAACGCGGTTGGAACCGTTTTTCTCGTGCGTCATCGGCCTTGATGACGTCAGCCGCCCCAAACCGGATCCCGAACCGATTCATAAGGCGCTTGAGGCGCTTCAGTCGAAATCGGACGAAGCGCTGATGGTCGGCGACAACTACCACGACATTTTGGCCGGCAAAAACGCCGGCGTCAAAACGGCCGGCGTCGCTTGGGCGATTAAAGGCCGCGGCTATTTGGAACAATATGAACCGGACTATATGCTGGAAAAAATGAGCGATTTGCTGGCCATTGTCGGCATCAACGAACGGAAGGAGGAAACGTCCTCCCAGTGAGACGAACGACAAAATACCCTGTCCACGGGGCGAACTCGCTCTGGCAATTGTACCGCACCGTATCGTTTTGGAAAGTGCTGAAAAACGTCATCATCATTCAAATCGGGCGCTACACGCCGTTTTTGCCGCTGAAAAACTGGCTGTACCGCACGTTTCTCGGCATGAAAATCGGCGAACAAACGGCGCTCGCCTTTATGGTCATGCCAGATATTCTCTTCCCTGAAAAAATCCGCATCGGCCGCAACTGCGTCATCGGCTACAACACGACGATTCTCGCTCACGAATATTTGGTTGACGAATACCGCCTCGGCGATGTGGTGATCGGCGATGAGGTGATGATCGGCGCGAACTCGACCATTTTGCCTGGTGTGGTGATCGGCGACCGCGCCGTGGTCGCCGCCGGCACCGTCGTCCATCAAGACGTCCCGCCCGGGGCGATGGCCGCGGGTTGCCCGATGCGCATCGTCCGCCGGAATGAACCGCCTTCCAATTGAATGGGGGCGAGGTTTTGTTTGGAAAAATGAAGATTTCCAGAAAAAGTGATAAAAAGATTGGAACACAAAAAACATTTATAATGCGACTGATGAAGATCGTCTGACGGGCGTAGGTTTTCTATATAGGTGCAATTTGAATCTTTAACATTTGTAGTTTTTACAGAGCGATTGGATCGACTGTCGGGCGAGCGAACAATGCCGCTTCCGGAACCATGTATGGGGCTGCGAAGCGGGTGATTGTTCGGTCACCGCCAGTCGAAAAGTGGATAAGCGACTTTTCCGTCAATGATATGTTAAACTTTTTCGTTGCATGTATATAAATAAGTACTCTACTTTTTTAGGTATTTATTCCATTATTGTGGATAATCGCCTATGCGACATGGAACGAAATGGACAAGCGCTTCCTTTTTTGAAGCGATCTTGTCCGTTTTGTTATTTATAAAGCATTCCCCCCTTGACGCTGTGGCCGCAAAGGAGTAAACTACTAATAACTTCACTTCTCTACCATATTAGCAAACTAAAGCATCTCGATAAAGGGCGTGGGGACATGGCAAAAAAGCTGTTCATGTTTGAAAAACCGTTAGGCATGCGCGATACGCTGCCGTTTTTATATGAGTTGAAAAAACAAGTGCGTTCGGTGATGGCGGAAGAAATTGAGCGCTGGGGGTACGAGTTTATCGAAACGCCGACGCTTGAGTATTATGAAACGGTCGGGGCGGCGTCGGCGATTGCCGATCATCGGCTGTTTAAGCTCCTCGATCAGCAAGGGCATACGCTCGTATTGCGGCCCGATATGACGGCGCCGATCGCCCGGGTGGCGGCGTCGCGGTTGTATGACGACGGCAATCCGCTCCGGCTGGCGTACAACGCCAATGTGTTCCGCGCCCAGCAGCGCGAAGGCGGGCGGCCGGCGGAGTTTGAACAGATCGGTGTGGAGTTGATCGGCGACGGCACGGTGACGGCCGACGCCGAGGTGATCAGTTTAATGGTCGCCCTGCTGAAGCGGACGGGACTCGGGCGGTTTTCGGTGGCGGTCGGCCATATCGGTTATGTCAATGCTCTGTTTTTGGAGATTTTAGGGAATGAGGAGCGGGCGAGTGTATTGCGCCGTTTTTTATATGAGAAAAATTACGTCGGCTACCGTGAACATGTGAAGTCGTGGCCGCTTTCGTCGATCGATCAAAAGCGGCTGTTGGATCTTCTTTCCTTGCGCGGTGGAACGGACGTGATTGAACAGGCGAAAACGCTCGTCACAAGCGAGAAGGGGCGGCGGGCGGCCGATGAGCTGGCGGTGCTCATGGCGGTGCTTCGGACGTACGGAGTGGCCGAGGCGGTGAAGCTCGATATGGCGCTTGTCAGCCATATGAGCTATTACACTGGCATTTTGTTTGAAGTGTACGCCGAGCAAGTGGGATTCCCGATCGGCAACGGCGGGCGGTATGATGATTTATTGGCGAAGTTCTCGCGCCCGGCGCCGGCGACGGGGTTTGGGTTGCGCGTCGATCGGTTGATTGAGGCGATTGGGGAAACGGATGTGCGCGATGACATCGAGTGCATCGTGTTCAGCCAAGAGCGGCTGGCGGAAGCGGTGGAATTGGCCGAAGCGAAACGGGCGGAAGGCAAGCGCGTCGTCTTGCAGCACATTGCCGGCATTCGTGATATTGACGCCTACAGCCAGCGCTACCGGTCGATCGTGTATTTGCTTGGCCGCAGCGGGCGCGATGGGCAGTGAACATAACAGAGAAGGCGCCGCCGGTTGGTCATCGACGCTGTTGAAAACGGCAGCGATTGGCGGGACAGAGCGGATGCGAAGAACGGACGGGAAAGGCTGCCCATGGCGGTGGAGAGCATGCGGTGTACTCAAGGCCCAGCGCCGCATTTGACATGATGAGGAGCAAGGAGGAAGAATGATGCTGACGATTGCCATGCCAAAAGGGCGCATTTTTGAAGAGGCGGTCGAGTTGCTGCGGCGGGCGGATTATGCGCTGCCGCCGGAATTTACCGAGTCGCGCAAGCTCGTCATTGATGTGCCAGAGGAAAACATGCGCTTTATTTTGGCGAAACCGATGGATGTCGTCACCTATGTCGAGCATGGGGTCGCGGATTTGGGCATTGCCGGCAAGGACGTGCTGATGGAAGAAGAACGGGATGTGTACGAACTGCTCGATTTGCACATCAGCCGCTGCCATTTGGCGGTCGCCGGGCTGCCCGGCGCCAAGATGAACGAAATCGCACCAAGGGTGGCGACGAAATACCCGAACATCGCGTCAACGTATTTTCGCGAGCAAGGCGAGCAAGTCGAAATCATCCGCCTGAACGGATCCATTGAACTCGCCCCGCTGATCGGCCTTGCCGACCGGATCGTGGACATCGTTTCCACGGGGCGGACGCTCAGAGAAAACGGGCTTGTCGAACTTGAACGGATCGCCGAGGTGACGTCGCGCCTGATTGTCAACCCGGCGAGCTACCGGCTAAACGGCGGGGACATTGAACGGTTGGTCGACCGATTGGCGGCGGTCATTCCCCAGCCGTAGGAAAAAAGGTGTGACAGAGCGGAAATGGGCGGTTTCCGAAGAATGGGTTGGTGGAGATTCGGGAATGGCGGAGCGGCGTTGACAACGCCGTTGGAAAATAGCATATAGATGCAACGAAGAACTTTAACATATCCTTGACGGAAAAGCGGTTTGTCCATTTTCGACTGACGGAGGATCGAACAACCGCCTGCTTCACAGACCCATATATATATGGGTCTTTAAGCGGCGTTGTTCGGTCGCCCGACAGTCGATCAAATACTCGGTAAAAGCTGCAAATGGTAAAGCTTCAAATTGCATCGATACAGATTGCCAATGGACGAAAACCGATGGACGTCACAGAAAGGGGAGCGAACGATGAAAATCGAACGGATCCGAGGCGGCGTCTCGCTGCGGCGCACGATTGAAAGCGGAACGGAGGAGCAGCGGCGCGCGGTGCTGGATATCATCGCCGCGGTGCGGGTGCGTGGCGATGCGGCGCTGAAAGAATATACGGAACGGTTTGACGGCGTCAAGCTGGATTCGCTCAAGGTGACGGAAGAGGAAATGAAGCGCGCGCATGCGGCGATGGACGCGGAGATGCTGGAGATCATTCGCCAAGCGGCGGCCAACATTCGCGACTACCACAAACGGCAAAAGCGCGAATCATGGTGGATGACGAAAGAAGACGGCACAATTCTCGGACAAAAGGTGACGCCGCTCGATGCGGTCGGGTTGTACGTGCCAGGCGGGACGGCCGCTTATCCGTCGTCTGTGCTGATGAACGTTATTCCCGCACAAGTGGCGGGGGTGAAACGGATTGTCATCACCTCGCCGCCAAACAAAGACGGCACGCTCCCGGCTGGGGTGCTGGCTGCCGCCTATGAACTCGGCGTGACGGAAATTTACAAAGTCGGCGGCGCGCAGGCGATCGCCGCGCTTGCTTACGGGACGGAAACGATCCGGCCGGTTGACAAAATTTTCGGGCCGGGCAATATTTATGTGGCATTGGCGAAGCGGGAAGTGTTCGGGCATGTGGCGATCGACATGATCGCGGGGCCGAGCGAAATTGTCGTGCTGGCGGATGAAACGGCCCGACCGGATGAGATTGCGGCGGATTTGTTGTCGCAAGCCGAGCATGACGTGCGGGCGTCGGCCATTTTGGTGACGCCGTCGATGAAATTGGCGCTGGCGGTGGCGAGCGAAGTCGAACGGCAGCTGGAAACGCTGCCGCGCCGCGACATTGCCCAAGCGGCGCTCGAGAACTACGGCGCCATTTACGTCACCGAGACGCTTGAGGAAGCGGTGGATGTCGTGAACGAACTGGCGCCGGAGCATTTGGAAGTGATGACGGCAGAACCGCTCGCGCTTTTCGGCCGGCTCCGCCATGCGGGAGCGATGTTTTTCGGCCGCTTCAGCTCCGAGCCGGTCGGCGACTATTTCGCCGGGCCGAACCACGTGCTGCCAACCAACGGCACGGCCAGATTCTCAAGCGGCTTGAGCGTTGACGAGTTTGTGAAAAAATCAAGCGTGATTGTTTACAGTGAAACCGCATTGAAACAACATGGCGACAAAATCGCCGCCTTTGCCCGCCTCGAGGGGCTGGAGGCGCACGCGCGCGCCATTGAGGTGCGGCTCGAGAAAGGGGAATGAATGATGGCAAGGGAAGCGATGATCGCAAGAACGACGAACGAGACGAGCATTCAGTTATCGCTTTCGTTGGATGGCGAAGGGAAGGCGGAACTGGAAACGGGCGTGCCGTTTTTAACCCATATGCTCGATTTGTTCGCCAAGCACGGCCAGTTCGATTTGCACATTGAGGCCAAAGGCGACACGCATATTGACGACCACCATACGACGGAAGACATCGGCATTTGCCTCGGGCAGGCGATCAAGGAAGCGCTTGGCGACAAAAAAGGAATCAAGCGGTACGGCAACGCGTTTGTGCCGATGGATGACGCCTTGGCGCAAGTTGTGATCGACTTGAGCAATCGCCCGCATTTTGAGTTTCGCGGCGAGTTTCCGGCAGCGAAAGTCGGCGCGTTTGATGTCGAACTCGTGCATGAGTTTTTATGGAAACTGGCGCTTGAAGCGCGGATGAACTTGCATGTCATCGTCCATTACGGGCGCAATACGCACCATATGGTCGAAGCGGTGTTTAAGGCGCTCGGGCGGGCGCTCGATGAAGCAACGATGATCGACCCGCGCGTCAAAGGCGTTCCGTCGACAAAAGGGATGCTGTAGCCGATGGAGTGGGGCGCCCCCCGTGGGGAAAGAGTTCCGCAGGCGCAGGAAAGGCGGTCGGATCGAGGCAGCGCTTCCTGCGGGAAAAGCTCCATGGATGCAGGAAAGGCGACCGGATGCCAAGGAGAGGTTTGCACATGGAAGGAGCGCCGTAAAAAAGCATGCCGCCATACCGTTGTTCATTGAACAAGGGGATGGGCATGGATCAGGGAAGAAAGGAATGGGATGACGATGATCGGGATCATCGACTATGGCATGGGCAACTTATACAGCGTCAGCAAAGCGCTCGAGCGGCTCGGCTGTCCGTATGTCCTAAGCGGCGACAAAGAGGAGCTCGAGCAGGCGCGCGGGCTGATTTTGCCCGGTGTCGGCTCGTTTCGCGATGCGATGCACATTTTAAATGAGACAGGCCTAGCTGCTTTCATCCGTTCGGCGGTTGAAAACGGCACGCCGCTGCTCGGCATTTGTTTAGGGATGCAGCTGTTGTTTGACGAAAGCGAAGAAAACGGGCCGACAAAAGGGCTTGGCTTGCTTCGCGGCCGCGTCGTCCGCTTTCCGGGCGTCACGAAAACCGGCGAGCCATACAAAGTGCCGCACATGGGCTGGAACCGGCTCCGCTTTCATCGTCCGTCGCCGCTCCTTCGTGGCGTCGAGGAAGGGCATGTCTATTTTGTCCATTCGTATTATGTCATTCCAGGGGATGAGGACGTCGTGCTCGCGAGCAGTGAATATGACGTTGATGTTCCGGCGGTCGTCGGGCGCGGCTGTGTGTTTGGCACACAGTTTCATCCGGAAAAAAGCGGTGCGGTCGGCATGAGCATCTTGAACAATTATGTCGGCATCGCCACGGGAAGGGGGAACGGCTGATGGCGGCGTTTACGATTTATCCGGCGATCGATATGCGCGGCGGCAAGTGCGTCCGCCTGCTGCAAGGCGATTACAACAAAGAAACGGTGTACGGCGATTCGCCGGTCGCGATGGCCGAGCAATTCGCCGCTCAAGGGGCGGAGTGGATTCATATGGTCGATTTGGACGGAGCGAAAGAAGGGCGCCGCGTCAACGACCGGTTTGTTGTCGAAGCGGCGCGGAAGCTTTCCGTCCATGTGCAAGTGGGCGGCGGCATCCGGACGGAAGAGGATATCGTGCATTATTTAGAAAATGGGGTCGCCCGCGTCATTTTAGGAAGTGCGGCCATTTCCGACTCGCCGTTTGTGAAAAAGATGCTCCAAAAATACGGCCGCCGCATCGTGATTGGCATTGACGCCCGCGACGGCTTCGTGGCGACGGAAGGGTGGCTTGCGACGTCGAACGTCAAGGCGGAAGAGCTCGGGCGGATGCTCGCTGAGGCGGGGGCGGAGACGTTTATCTTTACGGACATTGCAACGGACGGCACGCTGTCGGGCCCGAACATCGCCGCCGCGGTCCGGTTGGCCGAGGCGACGGGAAAAGAAGTGATCGCTTCTGGCGGCGTCAGCTCGCTTGACGATTTGCGCGCGCTCTGCCAATATGCTGGACAAGGCATCGGCGGCGCGATCGTCGGCAAGGCGCTTTATACGAATCAGTTTACGCTCGCGGAAGCGCTCAAGGCGGTGAACGAGCGATGATCACGAAGCGCATCATCCCGTGCCTCGATGTGAAAGACGGGCGCGTCGTCAAAGGAGTGCAATTTGTCCAGCTGCGCGATGCCGGCGATCCGGTGGAGCTCGCGAAGGCGTACGATGAGCAAGGGGCGGACGAGCTCGTGTTTTTGGACATTTCCGCTTCCCATGAAGGGCGGAAAACGATGGTCGATGTCGTCGAGCGCGTCGCCGCCCAGCTAGCGATTCCGTTTACGGTCGGCGGCGGCATCCACTCGCTTGAGGATATGAAGCGGATGCTTCGCGCCGGGGCCGACAAAGTGTCGCTCAACACCGCCGCGGTGCTCCATCCGACCTTGATCACCGAAGGGGCGGACTTTTTCGGCTCGCAATGCATCGTCGTCGCCATTGACGCGAAATACGATGAAACGCTTGGTTCATGGCGCGTCTATACGCACGGCGGCCGCAACGCCACGAACTGGGAAGTCGTCGCTTGGGCGCAGGAAGCGGTCCGTCTTGGCGCCGGGGAGATTTTGCTGACGAGCATGGACGCGGACGGCGGCAAAAACGGTTTTGATATTGAGTTGACGCGGCGGGTGAGCGAAGCGGTCCCGGTTCCGGTCATCGCCTCGGGCGGCGCCGGCAAGGCGGAGCATTTCCTCGAAGCGTTCGAAAAAGGGAAAGCAGACGCGGCGCTCGCGGCATCGATTTTCCATTACAAAGAAACGTCAGTCGGACAAGTGAAAGCGTACTTGAAAGAAAAAGGGGTGAACGTGCGATGACGGCGGACATTCGCTTTGATGAAAAAGGGCTTGTACCTGCCATCGTCCAAGATGCGCAAAGCAAGGAAGTGCTCACGCTTGCCTATATGAACAAAGAGTCGCTTAAAAAAACGCTGGAGACCGGAGAAACATGGTTTTACAGCCGCTCGCGCCAAGAACTATGGCATAAAGGGGCGACATCTGGAAACGTGCAGCGCGTTGTCGACATCCGCTACGACTGCGACGCCGACGCCCTGCTCGTTCTCGTCGAGCCGGCCGGCCCGGCTTGCCATACCGGGTCGTATTCCTGTTTTTCCCGCTCGCTGGACGGCGCGGCGCGCACGCCGGCGGCCGACCGGTTCGCGATTTTGCATGAGCTTGAACAAATCATCGCCCAGCGCGACGCCGAACGGCCGGAAGGGTCGTACACGACGTACTTGTTTGAAAAAGGCGTCGATAAAATTTTGAAGAAAGTCGGCGAAGAAGCGGCGGAAGTCATCATCGCGGCGAAAAACCGGAGCCATGACGAATTGAAATGGGAAGCGGCCGACTTGTTGTACCATTTGCTTGTGCTGTTGCGCGAACAAAAGCTGCCGCTTGACGCGGTGCTTGCGACGCTTGCCGAGCGGCACGCGCAAAAGGTGGAAGCGAGCGACAAAAAATAACAAGATGGTTAGGTGAGAAAAAGGAACGTCTGCCATCGCGCCGGCGTTCCTTTTTTGCACGGAAAAACCGCATTCCTAAAGTTTCTTGCTTGTTTTCGCCGCCGATATGGTATACTGTTGTTCGACGAATTTTACGGACGACGGAGGACAGAATGGGAAAACAACTGAAGCGATCATCACGAAAAGCGACGATTGTACCGTTCATCCAAAGCGGAGATTACTTTTTTAAAAAAGGAATGAAAGCATACGACCGAGGCGATTTGGAAAAGGCGAGGAAATATTTTGAGCGCGCCGTCCGTTTGGATGAGCGCGACGCCTCATTCGCCTTGCAGCTTGCCCTTGTGCTGTCGGAGCTTGGTGAATATCAATTTTCCAATCAATGGCTGTTCAAAATTATCCATGATTTGGACGAAACGATGTACGACTGTTTGTATTTTTTGGCGAACAATTTCGCCTGCCTCGGCTTGTTTCGTGAAGCAAGGCAATACGCGGAACGTTATTTGGCGCATGAGCCGGCCGGAGAGTTTGCCGACGATGCTGCTGACTTGCTTGAGCTGCTTCGGCTCGATGGCTCGGAATGGACGGAAGAAGAGGAGCAGCTGATGGTGCTGGAGGATCGGGCCCGCCGTTTGCTTGAGGAGGAGCGGTTTGCGGAAGCGATTGAAGCGCTTGAAGCGCTCGTCGTGCGCTATCCGGACGTTTGGTCGGCGCATAACAATTTGGCGCTTGCTTATTTTTACAGCGGCGATGTCGACAAAGCGAAACAGAAAGTGCGTGAAGTGCTCAAACGCGATCCCGGCAATTTGCATGCGCTTTGCAACGCGCTTGTCTTCGCCTATTACTTGCGTGAGGAAGAACAGGCGGCCGCGCTTTGCGAGACGCTGGCCGGTTTGTATCCGTTTTTTCGCGAGCATCAATACAAGCTCGGGGCGACATTCGCGCTTGTTGGGCGGTTCGATTTGGCGTTCCGTTGGCTGCACCGTTTGTATAAACAAGGCTTTGGCGGTGATGGGCCATTTTATTATTGGCTCGCTTGCGCTGCCTACTATACTGGCCATGAGCCGCTCGCTCGGCAAATGTGGGAGGTGCTTGCCACCCTCCATCCCGAAAAACGGGGTGAGGAGCCGTGGGCCGTTTCAGCGCCGGTGGATGAGGCGCTTATCCGCTTGATGGCTTGGCTGGAGGGCGACGAGCTGGCCGACCGTCTGTACGGATTGTACTTGTTCAGCCGCTCGCCGCAGGCGAAAGAGCCATCGATGTCGCTTGCGGTATGCCGCCTCTTGCCGTCCGATCCCCGTCTGCGCCCGTTTATCGACTGCTTTTTGTTCGGCTTAACCGACGGCCCGTCCGCTTGGGCGGCGAACATCGGCCGCATGGTCGATGCGCTTTCGGCGCATAATGAGGAAAAGGAAGCGCTCTGCCGCTTCGCCTTCGCGATGGCCGTCCATCCGTCGGCTGATCGCGAGCCATTTGCGAACGGAGCCGCGTGGGCGGCGGCGATCGAATACATGTGGCGCCGACAGCAAGGAGAGCGTGTGACGCAAAGAGAGATGGCGGCCAAATACGGCGTGTCGGCGTCGACGGTGCAAAAATACGTGCAAAAAGCGCGCCGGCTCTATACATGAGCAAATCAATAGACAGGGCGAATCGACTTCTATACGATGAAAATGGAATGATTCTCAAGCGAGGGAGTGGACGGTGTGGCAGACGAAAAAATTTACGATGTCATTATTGCCGGAGCCGGGCCGGCTGGGCTGACGGCGGCTGTCTATACATCGCGCGCCAATTTGTCGACGCTGATGATCGAGCGCGGCGTTCCGGGCGGGCAGATGGTCAACACTGAGGAAGTCGAGAACTATCCCGGCTTTGAAACGATTTTAGGCCCGGAATTGGCGGCGAAAATGTTTGAGCATGCGAAAAAATTCGGCGCGGAGTACGCATACGGCGATGTGAAAGAAATCATCGACGGCGAGGCGTACAAAACGGTCATTGTCGGCGATAAAGAGTACAAGGCCCGCGCGGTCATCATCGCCACCGGAGCGGAATATAAAAAACTCGGTGTACCGGGTGAAGCGGAGCTCGGCGGCCGCGGCGTTTCGTACTGTGCGGTGTGCGACGGGGCGTTTTTCAAAGGAAAAGATTTGGTCGTCGTGGGTGGGGGCGACTCGGCGGTCGAAGAGGGCGTTTATTTGACGCGGTTTGCCAATAAAGTGACGATCGTTCACCGCCGCGACAAGCTGCGGGCGCAAAAAATTTTGCAAGACCGGGCGTTCGCCAATGAAAAAATTGATTTCATCTGGAACCATACGGTGAAACAAATCAACGAAAAGGACGGAAAAGTCGGCAGCGTGACGCTTGTGCATACGCAAACGGGCGAGGAACGCGAATTTCCGTGCGACGGCGTTTTCATTTACATCGGGATGGTGCCGCTCTCGAAGCCGTTTGCCAATCTTGGCATCACGAATGAAAACGGCTATATCGTCACGAACGAAAAGATGGAGACGAAAGTGCCGGGCATTTTCGCCGCCGGTGATGTGCGGGAAAAAACGCTCCGGCAGATCGTGACGGCTGCCGGCGACGGCAGCATCGCCGCGCAAAGCGCCCAGCATTACGTTGAGGAACTGAAAGAAAAGCTCAATAAGCAAGGGGTCAGCTGATCCGGTAACCAAATCGCAATCAAATCGTAATGGTTATTTAACCCAGATGTAACACGGGCGCAACACATTTGTCGTATGCTATAAGTAAGTAATTGACCCCCTTTTATATAGATCCTTTTTGGCGCGGGCGTTTGTCCGCGTCTCTTTTTTCTTTGCCTGCGCGCTTGCATCCTGCCGCCCCGCTCGAAACGGCGGGGGATGGCGTCTTTCGGCTGGAAGCGGAATGTTGGGCCCCGAGGTTTTTGCAGACGGGAAGCGGACGGTTTCCAGCGGTTTGAAGGTGGAGCGGCCTAACTATTTATGGTAAAATAAAGATGATTATGTGCGTGTTTGCGGATGGTTGGGGTGAACGAATTGCAACGGGTGACAAACTGCGTATTATATAAAGACGGCCAAGTGCTGCTTTTGCAAAAGCCGAGGCGCGGCTGGTGGGTCGCTCCGGGCGGGAAAATGGAGCCCGGCGAGACGGTGCGTGAAGCATGCATTCGTGAATACCGGGAAGAGACGGGCATTTATTTGAAAAATCCAGAGCTGAAAGGCGTCTTTACGATCGTGATGAAAAATGGGAATGAAACGGTGTCGGAGTGGATGATGTTTACGTTTTTCGCCGACGACTTCATTGGTGAAAACGTGCCGTCTTCCGAAGAAGGGACGCTTGCTTGGCATCAGGTGGAGACGCTTTCGACGCTGCCGATGGCCCCTGGAGACTATCATATTTTGGATTACGCCTTGAAAGGCAAAGGGGTCATGTACGGGGTGTTTGTCTATACAGAGGAATTCGAGCTGCTTTCATATCGGCTCGATCCGAGCTGATGGAGAGGAGGGGCGGAGATGGGACAAAACGGGGCGCTGCAGCCGATTCAGCTCGTCATCATCACCGGTATGTCCGGAGCGGGAAAGACGGTGGCGATTCAAAGCTTCGAAGACCTCGGCTTTTTTTGTATTGACAACTTGCCGCCGACGCTGCTGCCGAAATTTTTGGAGCTCGTCAAAGAATCCGGGAATAAAATGAACAAAGTCGCCCTTGTCATGGATTTGCGCAGCCGCGACTTTTTCGATCATTTGTTCGCCGCGCTCGATGAGCTGGGTGAGCAAGCGTGGGTCGTCCCCCAGGTGTTGTTCTTGGACGCCCAAGATTCGACGTTGGTGGCCCGCTACAAAGAAACGCGGCGGACGCATCCGCTTGCGCCGAACGAGCCCCCGCTTGAAGGAATCCGTTTGGAGCGGAAGCTGCTCGAAGAACTGAAAGGGCGGGCGCAGATCATTTACGATACGACGGGGCTCAAGCCGCGCGAGCTGCGGGAGAAAATCATCCGCCAGTTCTCATCGCACGCTCAATCCGGGTTTACCATCAACGTCATGTCGTTTGGGTTTAAGTACGGCATTCCAATTGATGCAGATTTGGTGTTTGACGTCCGCTTTTTGCCGAACCCGCATTACATTGAACATATGCGTCCGAAAACCGGGTTGGATGACGACGTATCGTCCTACGTGCTCAAGTGGGGGGAAACGCAAAAGTTTTTGGAAAAGCTCATTGACTTGTTGTCGTTTATGCTGCCGTATTACCAGCGCGAAGGAAAAAGCCAGCTGGTGATCGCCATCGGCTGCACGGGCGGGCAGCACCGTTCGGTGGCGCTCGCAGAATATATCGCCCGCCATTTTTCAGATGATTATAAAACGGTTGTCTCGCACCGGGACATGGAGAGGAGAAAGGACATACACCGATGAGAAACGAACGAGCAGCGAAACTGGTCGTCATCGGCGGCGGCACCGGGCTTCCCGTCCTGCTGAGGGGGCTGAAGCAGCATGAATTGGATTTGACCGCCATTGTCACCGTCGCCGATGATGGAGGGAGTTCCGGGCGGCTGCGCGATGAGCTGCACATTCCGCCGCCCGGGGATGTCCGCAACGTATTGGCCGCGCTGTCTGACGTCGAACCGCTCATTGTCGAGCTGTTCCAGCACCGTTTTCAAAACGGCAACGGCTTATCCGGCCATTCGCTCGGCAATTTGATTTTGGCGGCGCTCACATCGATCACCGGCGACTTTGTGAAAGCGATCCGTGAGATGAGCAAAGTGTTGAACGTGCGCGGCCAGGTGCTGCCGGCAGCGAACAAGAGCGTCGTTTTGCACGCGGAGATGGAAGACGGTTCCATCATCTCTGGCGAGTCAAAAATCCCGAGTGCGGGAAAAAAAATTAAGAGGGTGTTTTTAACGCCGGAAGACATTGAGCCGCTGCCGGAGACGGTTGATGCCATCCGCCGCGCCGATTTGATTGTCATCGGGCCGGGCAGCCTATACACAAGCATCTTGCCGAATTTGCTCGTGCCGAAAATCGGGCAGGAAGTATGCAAGGCGAAGGCGAAAAAAGTATATATATGCAACATTATGACTCAGGCCGGCGAGACGCCGCACTATACGGTGAGCGACCATGTGGAGGCGCTTCATGCTCATCTTGGCGGCCCGTTTTTGGACGCGGTGATCATCAACAGCGGAGCGATCCCGGAAGCGATCCGCCGCCGCTACGAGGCGGAGCGGGCCGAGCCGGTGCGTGACGACAGCAGCGGGCTTTCGTTGCAAGTCATCCGCGACGATATTGTCACGTACGAGGATGGGGTCATTCGCCATAATACGGCGAAAGTCGCCGCCCTTCTTCTCGGGCTTCTCCCTCACCGTTAAAGGCGGGACCCGAGTAGGCCGCAAAGCGCCATTATGGGCGGTGATGCTCCCGATGGCCGCGCCGAAAGTCAGGCACCTCCAACCGGCCGGATGCGGGGAACGAATGGAGGTGGAGCGATCGTGTCTTTTGCATCGGAAACGAAAAAGGAATTGACCCATTTAGAGGTGAAGCCTTGCTGCTTGCGCGCGGAGCTGTCGGCGCTTTTGCGCATGAACGGTTCACTGTCGTTTTCCGGCGGGCGAATGGCCATCGATGTCCAGACGGAAAATGCGGCGATCGCTCGGCGCATTTATACGTTATTGAAAAAGGGCTACGATGTCGCCGTCGAGCTGTTTGTCCGCAAGAAAATGCGCTTGAAAAAAAACAACGTCTACATCGTCCGCGTGACCGACGGTGCGGCTTCTTTGCTTCGTGAACTTCACATTGTCAACGGCGATTTTTCGCTCATCCATGACATTTCCCCGGAGCTCGTCAAGAAAAAATGCTGCAAGCGCTCGTATTTGCGCGGCGCGTTTTTGGCCGGCGGTTCGGTCAACAACCCGGAGACGTCGTCCTACCATTTGGAGATTTTTTCGCTGTATGAGGAGCATAACCGGGCGTTATGCGAATTGATGAACAGCCACTTTTTTTTAAATGCGAAAACGTTGGAACGGAAAAAGGGGTTTATTACGTATTTAAAAGAGGCGGAAAAAATCGCCGAGTTTTTGAACATCATCGGCGCCCATCAAGCGCTGCTCCGCTTTGAGGACATTCGCATCGTCCGCGATATGCGCAACTCGGTCAACCGGCTTGTCAATTGCGAAACCGCCAATTTGAACAAAACGATCGGCGCTGCGCTTCGCCAGGTGGAGAACATCCGCTACATCGACGAGACGATCGGCCTTGATTCACTGCCGGCCAAGCTGCGGGAAATCGCGAAACTTCGCATCGAGCATCAAGACGTGACGCTGAAAGAGCTCGGGGAGATGGTTGCCGGTGGAAAAATCAGCAAATCCGGCATCAACCACCGGCTGCGCAAAATTGATGAGATCGCGGAGCGGCTGCGGGCTGGAAAGCCGGTCGATTTCCATAAATCGCTGTAAAGGGGAGATGGAGAATGATGGAAAAACAAGTGGAAGTGAAATTAAAAACCGGGCTGCAGGCGCGCCCGGCGGCGTTGTTTGTCCAAGAAGCGAACCGTTTTTCCGCTGATGTGTTTTTGGAAAAAGACGGAAAACGGGTCAACGCGAAAAGCATTATGGGCTTGATGAGCCTCGCCATCGGCCATGGAGCGGTGATCACGCTCATTGCCGACGGTCCGGATGAGCAAGAAGCGATCGAAAAGCTCGCCGCCTATGTGCAAAAGGAAAAGTAAAGCAGCGTGTGGGGCTGGCGGGGAAAGGAATGGAAAAGGCTGCTCCGTTTTTGTCGGAAGCAGCCTTTTTTCGTCAATGTCGGTGCAGGCGCAGCTCTATAGCGGTTCTGCCAACGTGTGCATGCCTTATTTTTCATCAGCGCGCGTCAGCACGCGGTCAATGATGCCGTATTCCATCGCTTTTTGCGCGGTCATAAAGTTGTCGCGGTCCGTATCGCGCTCGATCACTTCGATCGGCTGGCCGGTGTTTTCCGATAAAATGCGGTTCAATTTGTCGCGCAAGAACAAAATGCGCTTCGCTGCGATTTCGATTTCCGTCGCTTGCCCTTGGGCGCCGCCGAGCGGTTGGTGGATCATGATTTCACTGTTTGGCAAGGCGAACCGTTTCCCTTTCGCACCGGCGGCAAGCAAAAACGCCCCCATGGAAGCGGCCATGCCGATGCAAATTGTCGATACGTCCGGTTTGATGAACTGCATCGTGTCGTAAATCGCCAGGCCAGCTGTGATCGAGCCGCCCGGGCTGTTGATGTACAAGGAAATATCTTTGTCCGGGTCTTCCGCCGCCAAAAACAACAGCTGCGACACGATCGAGTTGGCCACTTGGTCGTCGATCGGGCTGCCAAGGAACACGATTCGGTCTTTCAATAAGCGCGAATAAATGTCGTACGCCCGCTCCCCGCGGTTCGTCTGTTCGATGACAGTCGGAATCAAATACATCAAAAACGCCTCCTTTTCCATCCTAATGGATCAATATGTACGCCTTCATCATACACGAATGGTCAATGAAGGTCAAACAAAACGACCTTCCCCATTCTTTATAACATATTCGCGGCTAGCGGGAACATCCCTCTTTTCATCATAACCGCTTTTTTATTTTTTTAACCAGTTGCCTGTGGCGGTGGCATTGATGTGGAAGGAACAAAGGCCTAATTTTTCCTGTTTTTTTATTGCATTTTCCCCTTGCATTTTTGCACGATCCTGCTATAATAGAACATGCGACGGAACGAAATAGAGAAATCATGAACTTCCATGCCCTCGTAGTGTAGTGGATAGCACGAGAGATTCCGGTTCTCTTAGCGTGGGTTCGAATCCTGCCGAGGGCGTTCCAACGATCCGACAAGTTCGGATTGAGATTCCCAAATCCCTTGATACGACCGCGTTTGCGGTCGTTTTTCATTTTTTGGGAATCCCGAAAAAACCGATAGAATCCGAAAAAATTTTGTACGAATTTTGCACGGCTATTTGGTACGATCCAGTTCCGCCATCGCGAGATCGACCTGCCGGGATTCTTTTTGTTCCATCTCATCTAAAATATGCGAGTACGTTTGCAGAGTAGTGACAATATGGCGGAACAGGAAACGAGTTTGGAGCAGCTGGCTTCGATTCGGTTTCGCCAACCGTCGATCACAATTCGGACTTTGTCCGCAGACAAAGCGTATGGCGCCACGGAGTATCTGGAAGCGCTCTTTCTTCATCCAGACTACAGTTTTTTGTTTTTTGTCGTGTAAATGCCACTAATAAGTGAAAGGTGCAAACCGAATCCTCCTTCCGTTGCGTCACCCGATTGGGCGGCGTTTTTTATGTAGGTGAGGTGATACACGTGTAGAAGTTGCACGAGGTATTGAACGATAACAAAAGCTAAACCACATGAAGAAAAAGGACGGAATGACCTGGGGCGACTGGATGGAGATCATGGGGTCCGGCGCGATACGTATAAACGAGTGCGCGGGGCGGTGAGGAGGAAATGGGAAGGAATAAAGACCCTTAGGTTAAAAAACATATACTTGGTATATGGTTGTAATCCTGCCGAGGCAAAACAGCCGCCTAGGCGGCTGTTTTTCTTTTAGATCAGCAGCGGACGCGCCGCTTTCCTCGAGAGGGTTCCCAAATCAAGGGCTCGGGCGGGGCATTGGGTTTTTTCGTCTGAACAGGCGCCGGTTCGGGCGGTCGCCAAGGCCGCTTTCCGCCGTCAAAAATTTCTCCTACCCCCTCCCGCTCCCGTTGTGTACAATAAAAGAAAGGGAGGCGTGACGATGAGGGCGGAGTTATGGCAAGAGCAGCGGCTGCAGTTGTCGCTGACAAAGGAACTTGTGCAGGCGATTGAACTGTTGCAATATTCCGCAGTGGATTTGGAAGCGTTTTTATATGAACAGTCGCTGGAAAACCCGTTTTTGGAAATTCGCCGCACCCGGGTGCGGCAACGGCCAAGCCGGACAGAAAGAGACCAAAAGCAATGGCTCGAGAACATTGGCGCCCGCGCAGAGACACTTGTTGGCCATTTGCTTTCTCAGCTGCCTGCGTTGAAGCTGGCCGATCGGGAAGAGCGCATCGTCCGTTATCTCATTGCCTCGCTCGATGAGGATGGCTATTTGCGCGTGCCGCTTGCCGAGCTGGCGGCGCGGTTTTCCGCATCGGAACAAGAGATGGAACGGGGGCTGCGCCTTGTGCAGTCGCTCGACCCGCCGGGAGTCGGCGCCCGCGATTTGGCGGAATGCCTCTTGCTGCAACTGGAACGTCTTCCTGAGCGCGACGAGCTGGCGGAGATGATCGTCCGCTACCATTTTGTCCCCTTTGCGGAAAAGTCGTGGAAAACGCTGGCCAAGCAGCTTGGCGTCAGCCTTGGCGAACTGCAACGCGTCTTCGAGCTCATTCGCACACTCGAGCCGCGGCCAGGCATTCACTATTCGAGCGAAACACCGCCTTTGGTGGTGCCGGATGTCATCGTCGTCCGCGGGGCGGAAGGGGACTGGATGGCCGCCTATAATGATGACATCCATCCGGAGCTCGGATGGAATCGGGAGTACGAGCGGCGCATCGCTACATCCGGCGACCGGCATGCCGAACAGTTTATCAAAGAAAAATATCGGCAGTTTACATGGCTCGCGAAAAGTTTGGAGCAACGGAAACAGACGCTTCTCCATTTGACGGCCGTCATCATCGACCGCCAGCGCTCGTGTTTGGAGTTTGGGCTTTCGGCGCTCAAGCCGATGACGATGCGCGAGGTGGCCGAGGAGCTCGGCGTTCATGAATCGACGGTGAGCCGCGCGGTCCGGCATAAATATGTGCAAACGCCGTTTGGCACCGTGGAGTTGCGCCGTTTCTTTTCAAACGCCGCGACGGCCGCAGGGGATGAAGCGGCATCGTCCGCCCGCGTGAAAGCGATCATTGAGGCCCTTATTTCCGAGGAAGATCGGCGGGCGCCGCTGTCTGACCAACAGCTTGCTGATTTGCTTCGCGATCGGCACGGCATCGCCATTTCGCGCCGCACGGTCGCCAAATACCGCGAGCAGCTGCGCATCCCGTCTTCGGCAAAGCGGAGGCAATATATCGGCCTGCCGTAACGGGCGGCCAATCGAAACGGCAACTGCTGTAGAAAGAGAGGAAGAAATGAATGCATATCCGATTGTATACGAAAACCAATTGCCCGCTCTGCGACAAAGCGAAAGCCGTTTTGACGGAGCTGCGGGCGGACTATTCGTTTACGCTGGAAGAAATTGATATTTACAAAGATGATGAACTGCTGGAAAAATATCAGCTGATGATCCCGGTTGTGGAATTGGATGGCGAAGAAATCGGCTGGGGAGCGATTGAAAAAGAAGCGGTGAGAAAACGGTTGCGGCGGGCGCAAAACAGTTGAACGGCTATCGTCCTCCTGCTATAATGAAAATGGCGCGGGAGGAATTTTTTATGGCACTGCGGGACATAATATGTCATACCGGGACATAAGATGTCCCTATATTCAATCGAGGAGAAAGGATCCATGCAGCCGTTATTGGAGGCACAAAAAAAATTATTGCCTGACTTGCTTGACGTTATGCAAAAACGATATCAAATTTTGCACTCCATTTCGCTTATGGCGCCGATCGGGCGGCGGGCGCTGGCGGCGAGCCTCGGCATGAGTGAGCGGGTGCTCCGGTCGGAAACAGAATTTTTGAAAGGACAAAACTTGCTTTCCGCCGATGTGTCGGGCATGCGGTTGACGGAGGAAGGCCAGGCGCTCCTTCATACGCTCAATGATTTGATGCGGGAAGCGCTCGGACTCAAAGAGCTGGAAGCCGCGCTGCAGGAACAGCTCGGCATTCCGCGGGTGATTGTCGTTGCCGGGGATAGCGACCGTTCCCCTTGGGTAAAAAAAGAAATGGGTAGAGCGTGTGTCGCCTGCATGAAGGAGCTGCTTGAGCCCGGGGACATCGTCGCCGTGGCCGGCGGAACGACGATGGCGGCGGTCGCGGAGATGATGACGCCGGATTCGAAGCTTCGCGATGTGTTGTTCGTGCCGGCGCGCGGCGGCCTTGGCGAAGATGTCGAGAATCAGGCGAACACGATTTGTGCGAAAATGGCGGAAAAAGCGATGGGCCGCTATCGGTTGCTGCACGTGCCTGACCAGCTGAGCGATGAAGCGTACGCGTCGCTTGTCGAAGAGCCGGCGGTGAAAGAAGTGCTTGAGCTCATCCAATCATGCCGCATGGTCGTCCATGGCATCGGTGAAGCGGTGACGATGGCCAAGCGGCGGAAGACGCCGCCTGTAGAGATGGAGAACATCATCGCCCGCCATGCGGTCGCCGAGGCGTTCGGCTACTATTTCAACGAGTACGGCGACGTCGTCCATAAAGTGAAAACAGTCGGCATTCAACTTGAACACCTCCCGCATGTCGAGCATGTCATCGCCGTCGCCGGAGGGGCGTCGAAGGCGAAAGCCATTCGCGCGTACATGAAACGGGCGCCGCACTCGCTATTGGTGACGGACGAAGGAGCCGCAAAAGCGTTCGTAGGGGAGTAATCTCCCTTGCTGATACAATCCAATCGCAAGGAGGAAAATAAGATGGCAGTCAAAGTGGGAATCAACGGATTTGGCCGCATCGGGCGCAACGTCTTCCGCGCGGCATTGAAAAACCCGGACATTGAAGTGGTGGCGGTGAACGATTTAACCGATGCGAATACGCTTGCTCATTTGTTGAAGTACGACTCCGTCCATGGCCGTCTGGATGCCGAAGTGTCGGTGAACGGCAACAACTTGGTCGTCAACGGCAAAGAAATCATCGTCAAGGCGGAACGCGATCCGGCGAACTTGGCGTGGGGCGAGATCGGCGTTGACATCGTCGTTGAGTCGACCGGCCGCTTCACGAAACGCGAAGACGCCGCCAAACATTTGGAAGCGGGTGCGAAAAAAGTGATCATTTCCGCACCGGCGAAAGACGAGGATATTACGATCGTCATGGGCGTCAACCAAGACAAATACGATCCGAAAGCCCATCATGTCATCTCGAACGCTTCGTGCACGACGAACTGCTTGGCGCCGTTTGCCAAAGTGCTGCATGAAAAATTCGGCATCGTCCGCGGCATGATGACGACCGTTCACTCGTACACGAACGACCAACAAATTTTGGACTTGCCGCATAAAGATTTGCGCCGGGCTCGCGCGGCCGCGGAATCGATCATTCCGACGACGACCGGGGCGGCGAAAGCTGTTGCGCTTGTCTTGCCGGAACTGAAAGGCAAATTGAACGGCATGGCAATGCGCGTGCCGACGCCGAACGTATCAGTTGTCGACTTGGTGGCGGAATTGGAAAAAGAAGTGACGGTCGAAGAAGTGAATGCCGCGTTGAAAGCAGCAGCGGAAGGCGAGCTGAAAGGCATTTTGGCCTACAGCGAAGAACCGCTCGTGTCGCGCGACTACAACGGCAGCACCGCTTCGTCGACGATCGACGCGCTGTCGACAATGGTCATTGAAGGCAAAATGGTGAAAGTCGTTTCGTGGTATGACAACGAAACGGGCTATTCGCACCGCGTCGTCGACTTGGCCGCCTACATCGCCTCGAAAGGGCTGTAAAACCAGCTTGGCGTTGAGTTTTCCATCCGTTCAAGTCTATAATAGGGAAATGGAGGGGAGCGGGGAAATGATCCCCACTCCTTTTCCTTTGTCCAAACTGCAGCCAAAAGGGGGCACGAACGATGAACAAGAAGACGATCCGCGACGTTGAGGTGAGGGGAAAGCGCGTCTTTTGCCGCGTCGATTTCAACGTTCCGATGGAGCAAGGCGCCATCACCGATGACACGCGCATTCGCGCCGCACTCCCGACGATCCGCTATTTGATCGAGCACGGGGCGAAAGTCATTTTGGCGAGCCACCTCGGCCGCCCGAAAGGAAAAGTGGTCGAAGAATTGCGTTTGGATGCCGTTGCGAAGCGGCTCGGCGAGCTGCTTGAACGGCCGGTCGCCAAAACGAATGAAGCGGTCGGCGATGAGGTGAAAACGGCGGTCGACCGTTTGAACGAAGGCGACGTGCTCTTGCTTGAGAACGTCCGTTTTTACCCTGGCGAAGAGAAAAACGATCCAGAGCTGGCCAAAGCGTTTGCGGAGCTCGCGGATCTGTATGTCAACGATGCGTTCGGCGCCGCCCACCGCGCTCATGCGTCGACGGAAGGCATCGCCCATTACTTGCCTGCGGTGGCCGGGTTTTTGATGGAAAAAGAACTCGAAGTGCTCGGCAAAGCGCTCTCGAATCCGGACCGCCCGTTTACGGCGATCATCGGCGGCGCGAAAGTGAAAGACAAAATCGGCGTCATCGACAATTTGCTTGAAAAAGTCGACAACTTGATCATCGGCGGCGGACTGGCGTATACGTTCGTCAAAGCGCTCGGCCATGACGTCGGCAAGTCGCTGCTTGAGGAGGACAAAATCGAACTCGCCAAATCGTTTATGGAAAAGGCGAAAGAAAAAGGCGTCCGTTTTTATATGCCGGTGGACGTGGTCGTCGCCGACCGGTTTGCGAACGACGCCAACACGAAAGTCGTCGCCATCGACGCCATTCCGAGCGATTGGGAGGCGCTTGACATCGGCCCGAAAACGCGCGAATTATACCGCGATGTCATTCGTCAATCGAAGCTCGTTGTCTGGAACGGCCCGATGGGCGTCTTTGAAATGGAAGCGTTCGCCCATGGGACAAAAGCGATCGCCGAAGCACTGGCGGAAGCGCCCGACACCTATTCGGTCATCGGCGGCGGGGATTCGGCGGCGGCGGTTGAGAAATTCGGCTTGGCCGACAAAATGGATCATATCTCCACCGGCGGCGGCGCTTCGCTCGAGTTTATGGAAGGAAAACAGCTGCCGGGTGTCGTCGCGCTCGAAGACAAATGACCCACGGCGCCGGATTTGGCGCATGGCGGCTGACGCCGCCCATTGAAAGGAAGGGTGAACGATGAGAAAACGCATCATTGCAGGCAACTGGAAAATGCATAAAACATTGGCGGAAGCCGTTCAATTTGTCGAGAACGTAAAAGGGCACGTGCCGCCGGCCGACGAAGTCGATTCCGTCGTTTGCGCGCCGTTTCTCTTTTTGGATCGGTTGGTGCAAGCGGCAGACGGCACGGATTTAAAAATCGGGGCGCAAACGATGCACTTTGCCGATCAAGGGGCGTACACAGGCGAAGTGAGCCCGGTCATGCTGAAAGACCTCGGCGTCACGTACGTCATCCTCGGCCATTCGGAGCGCCGGCAGATGTTTGCGGAAACGGATGAGACAGTCAATAAAAAAGTATTGGCGGCTTTCACCCGCGGGCTTATACCGATTATTTGCTGCGGCGAATCGCTTGAGGAGCGGGAAGCGGGGCAGACGAACGCCGTTGTCGCCTCGCAAGTGGAAAAAGCGCTCGCCGGCTTGACGCCGGAACAAGTGAAGCAAGCGGTCATCGCTTACGAGCCGATTTGGGCGATCGGGACGGGCAAATCATCAACACCGGAAGACGCCAACAGCGTCTGCGGCCATATCCGTTCGGTTGTTTCGCGCCTGTTTGGCCCGGAGGCGGCGGAAGCGATCCGCATCCAATACGGCGGCAGCGTCAAACCGGACAACATCCGCGACTTCTTGGCGCAAGAACAGATCGACGGCGCCTTAGTCGGCGGGGCGAGCCTCGAGCCGGCTTCATTCTTGCAATTGGTGGAGGCGGGCCGCCATGAGTAAACAACCAGTGGCTCTCATCATTTTGGACGGGTTTGCGCTGCGCGAAGAAACGTACGGCAATGCGGTCGCCCAAGCCCATAAGCCGAACTTTGACCGCTACTGGAGCGAGTATCCGCACGCGACGCTCAAGGCGTGCGGCGAGGCGGTTGGACTTCCGGAAGGACAGATGGGCAACTCGGAAGTCGGGCATTTAAACATCGGCGCCGGCCGCATTGTGTACCAAAGCTTAACGAGAGTGAACATCGCCATCCGCGAAGGCGAGTTTGACCGGAACGAAACGTTTTTGACGGCGATGAACCATGTGAAGCAGCACGGAACGAGCCTTCACTTGTTCGGCTTGCTTTCTGACGGCGGCGTGCACAGCCATATTCACCATTTGTACGCCCTCTTGCGCTTAGCGGCGAAAGAAGGCGTGAAGCGTGTGTACATCCACGGCTTTTTGGACGGCCGCGACGTCGGCCCGCAAACGGCTCCGCAATACATCAAAGAACTGCAGGAAAAAATCAAGGAATACGGCGTCGGCGAAATCGCGACGTTATCGGGCCGCTACTACTCGATGGATCGCGACAAGCGTTGGGACCGGGTCGAAAAGGCGTACCGGGCGATGGTGTACGGGGAAGGGCCGACGTACCGGGATCCGCTCGAATGCATCGAGGACTCGTACAAACACGGCATTTACGACGAATTCGTCCTGCCGTCGGTCATCGTCCGCGAAGACGGCCGGCCGGTGGCGACGATCCAAGACAACGACGCGATTATTTTCTACAACTTCCGCCCCGACCGGGCGATTCAAATTTCGAACACGTTTACGAACGAAGATTTCCGCGAGTTTGACCGCGGCCCGAAACATCCGAAGCATTTGTTCTTCGTCTGCTTGACGCACTTCAGCGAAACGGTGAAAGGATACGTGGCGTTCAAGCCGACGAACCTTGACAACACGCTTGGGGAAGTGCTGTCGCAGCACGGACTGCGCCAACTGCGCATCGCCGAGACCGAAAAATATCCGCACGTGACGTTTTTTATGAGCGGCGGCCGCGAAGAGAAATTTCCAGGCGAAGACCGGATTTTGATCAACTCGCCGAAAGTGCCGACGTATGACTTGAAGCCGGAAATGAGCGCCTATGAAGTGACCGATGCGCTGCTCAAGGAAATTGAAGCCGATAAGTACGATGCGATCATTTTGAACTACGCCAACCCGGATATGGTCGGCCATTCGGGCAAGCTCGAACCGACGATCAAGGCGGTGGAGGCAGTGGACGAATGCCTCGGCAAAGTCGTCGATGCCATTTTGGCCAAAGGCGGCATCGCCATCATCACCGCCGACCACGGCAACGCCGATGAAGTATTGACGCCGGACGGCAAGCCGCAAACGGCTCATACGACGAATCCGGTGCCGGTCATCGTGACGAAAAAAGGCATCAAGCTTAGAGACGGCGGCATCTTAGGCGATTTGGCGCCGACGATGCTCGATTTGCTCGGCTTGCCGCAGCCGAAAGAAATGACGGGGAAATCGTTGATTGTCAAATAATGATGATCTTGAGAAAACGATACGAAAAGGAGTGTGTTCCCATGTCTGCCATTATCGATGTCTACGCTCGCGAAGTGCTCGATTCGCGCGGCAACCCGACGGTGGAAGTGGAAGTGTACACAGAAGACGGCGGCTTCGGCCGCGCCTTGGTGCCGAGCGGCGCCTCGACCGGGGAATATGAAGCGGTCGAACTGCGCGACGGCGATAAAAACCGCTACCTCGGCAAAGGGGTGTTAAAAGCGGTCGAAAACGTCAACGAAATCATCGCGCCGGAAATCATCGGCCTGGAGGTCGCCGACCAAGTGGCGATCGACCGGAAGCTGATTGAATTAGACGGCACGGAAAACAAAAGCAAGCTTGGCGCCAACGCCATTTTGGGCGTCTCGCTCGCCGTGGCCCGCGCGGCAGCGGACGAGCTTGGCCTGCCGCTGTACCAATACTTAGGCGGCTTTAACGCCAAAACGCTGCCGGTGCCGATGATGAACATTTTAAACGGCGGCGCGCATGCGGACAACAACGTCGACATTCAAGAATTTATGATCATGCCGGTCGGCGCGGAAAGCTTCCGCGAAGCGCTGCGCATGGGGGCGGAAATTTTCCACAGCTTAAAAGCGGTGCTGAAAGCGAAAGGCTACAACACCGCCGTCGGCGATGAAGGAGGCTTCGCCCCGAACTTGAAATCGAACGAAGAAGCGCTGCAAACGATCATCGAAGCGATCGAAAAAGCCGGCTACAAACCGGGCGAACAAGTGATGCTCGCGATGGACGTTGCCTCGTCCGAGCTGTACAACAAAGAAGACGGCAAATATCATCTTGAAGGCGAAGGCGTTGTGAAAACGTCGGAAGAAATGGTCGCTTGGTATGAAGAGCTTGTATCGAAATATCCGATCATCTCGATCGAAGACGGGCTCGATGAAAACGACTGGGAAGGCCATAAACTGCTGACCGAGCGGCTCGGCAAAAAAGTCCAGCTTGTCGGCGACGACTTGTTTGTCACAAACACGAAAAAACTGGCCGAAGGCATTGAAAAAGGCGTCGGCAACTCGATTTTGATCAAAGTGAACCAAATCGGCACGCTCACCGAAACGTTTGACGCCATCGAAATGGCGAAACGTGCCGGCTACACCGCCGTCGTCTCGCACCGTTCCGGCGAAACGGAAGACAGCACGATCGCGGACATCGCCGTCGCCACCAACGCCGGCCAAATCAAAACGGGCGCGCCGTCGCGCACCGACCGCGTCGCGAAATACAACCAGCTGCTCCGCATTGAAGATGAACTCGGCCACACGGCCATTTACCAAGGCATCCGCTCGTTTTACAATTTGAAAAAATAACGGGAACAGGCGTCCCCAACGGAGGGGGCGCCTGTCGTTTTGACGGAGGCGAAAAGAGAATCGAATGGCTGGCGGTGATCAAGACGTCTTGACGCATTCAGGAAAGCTGCGCCTCTTCATCAGATGGGATCGTAAATAGTCGTTTTATGATGACGCGCTTGATACATCTCGGCAATCTTTTCCGCCGATGCCTTCAAGAGGTTCGTGACCACACGGATGTCATGCTCGTTCGCATCCTGAAAGATCACGACGCGATGGCGCTTTTTGGAACGACATTGTTTTGTTCCGAATTGACAAGTAAAATCCGATCCTCATCAGAAACAATTTTTTGCATCAAATTTGGGAGTGTGGTATGCTTGTGCACAGAGAGCGCCTCCTAGGTTTGTTTGCGTCGTTACTTACATTCTACAGGAAAGGTGCTCTTTTTTCTATGCTTTTTATGGATATTATTGGTTAATCAACACGCCTGGAACGAAACCATCGATGCTTAGTATGATAGGGCTCATCATCGCCCAATTTGGCCTGGAAAGTAAGAAATCTTTAGGTGCTGTTCCCTTTCCTATTCAAATGAGCTGACATTGTCCCGCATAGGACAAAGCAATGGACGGAGGTGGTTTGTTCGTTTATAATATTTTTGAATCATCAGAATATTAAGGGGATGGGGATGGAACAAATGATTGTCGAGACGCGGTATGGACGGTTGCGCGGGGGGACGAATGAAAGCGTTTTCGTTTGGAAAGGAATTCCGTATGCGAAAGCGCCGGTCGGTGAACGCCGTTTTCTGCCGCCGGAACCGCCCGATGCGTGGGATGGGGTGCGTGAGGCGGCCGCGTTTGGCCCCGTGGTCATGCAGCCGTCGGATCCGATTTTCAGCGGATTGCTCGGGCGGATGAGCGAGGCGCCAAGCGAAGACGGGCTGTACTTGAACATTTGGTCGCCGGCGGCGGATGGGAAGAAGCGCCCGGTGTTGTTTTGGATTCATGGCGGCGCCTTTTTGTTCGGTTCGGGTTCTTCGCCGTGGTATGACGGGACGGCGTTCGCGAAACACGGCGATGTCGTTGTCGTGACGATCAACTACCGAATGAACGTGTTTGGCTTTTTGCATCTGGGGGATTTGTTTGGCGAAGCGTACGCGCAAGCCGGGAATCTCGGCATTTTGGATCAAGTGGCGGCGTTGCACTGGGTGAAGGAGAACATTGAGGCGTTTGGCGGCGATCCGGACAACATCACGATTTTCGGTGAATCGGCCGGAGCGGCGAGCGTCGGCGTGCTGTTGTCGCTTCCGGAGGCCAGCGGGCTGTTTCGGCGCGCCATTTTGCAAAGCGGTTCGGGAGCGCTTCTCCTCCGTTCGCCCAAGACCGCCATGGCGATGACCGAGCGCATTCTCGAGCGCGCCGGCATCCGTCCGGGCGACCGCGGCCGGCTCTTGTCGATTCCCGCCGAGGAGCTGCTGCGGTCGGCGCTGTCGCTCGGCCCAAGAATCATGTACGGTCCGGTGGTGGATGGCCGCGTATTGCGCCGCCATCCGATCGAAGCGCTCTGCGATGGGGCGGCCAGCGGCATTCCGATTCTCATCGGCGTCACGAAAGACGAGTACAACCTGTTTACCTTGACGGATCCGTCATGGATGAAGCTTGGCGAACACGAACTGCTTGACCGGATCAACCGTGAAGTCGGGCCCGTGCCGGAGGCGGCGATTCGCTATTATGCAGAGACGGCGGAGCCGTCGGCGCCCGCCTGGCAAACGTGGCTTCGCATCATGACGTACCGCGTGTTTGTCGAGGGGATGCTGCGGACAGCGGACGCCCAAGCGGCCCACGGAGCGGATGTGTACATGTACCGGTTTGACTATGAAACGCCGGTGTTCGGCGGGCAGCTGAAAGCATGCCACGCGCTCGAGCTGCCGTTTGTGTTTCACAATCTCCATCAGCCGGGCGTCGCGAATTTCGTCGGCAATCGGCCGGAGCGCGAGGCGATCGCCAACGAAATGCATTATGCCTGGCTTTCGTTCGCCCGCACCGGCGACCCGAACGGCGCGCATTTGCCAGAGAAGTGGCCGATCTATACGAACGAGCGCAAACCGGTGTTTGTCTTTTCAGCCGCCAGCCATGTCGAAGATGATCCGTTTGGCTGCGAGCGTGCGGCGTGGATGACGCGCGCATAAGGAAAAAGGAACGGCCAACCGCCGTTCCTTTGTTATTCGTTTGCTCCCGGTGAAGGAAGCCCGAACTGTTCCGCCAGCGCCGGGTCGCGGTCGATCGCCTCAAGCAGCTTCCGCATGACGTTGACGTCAAACGTAAAGTTCGCCCCGATCGGCGAGGTGACGAAAATTTTTCCTTTCTTCGCCTCCCGCGCCCGTTTGAATTGATAGCCGTCAATCGCGATGATGACTCGTTCGTCTGGTCTTGCCATTGAAGTCCCTCCAGTCGTTGCCGATTTGCTTTCTATTGTAACGTATTTCGGCTGCGGACGACAATGATCATACCGCGCCCGAGGCATGGAGCGTCAAGCAGATGGAGGATGAAACGTTCCCACATCTATGCAAAGGGGTAGAGGCAGGGAATTTTTTTGGCCCCCGCCCTCCGATTCAGCTGTCTTGCAAAGACAGGAAACGCAGTCTTTCCTTCAACACCGTTCCATTCTTCCGTTGCCTCCAGGCCGATCAGATCAGGTCAGATACGTTGCGATTTTTGCCAGGCATTCGTCAATGATTTCATCGATTTCCTCCATTTGAGCATCTTCTGGCTTGTATTTTTTTAAAACTTTTAGATGAGGGGCTTTCCAATCTAATGTTTCACAAAAAAGTGAATTTGTGCCTTTCGTCGTGTTGAGACAGGCCCGCCAGTTGCCGCCAACGGCGATCTATGGTATAGTGAAATTATTGCAACGTCGGTCGTTGGAGGTGTCAGGCATGCATGCCTTGCTTGTGACGCTGCTTGTCATTGTGTCGATCGCGCTGATCGCGGTTGTCTTGCTGCAGTCGGGCCGCAGCGCCGGGCTGTCGGGGGCGATCACCGGCGGCGCCGAGCAATTGTTCGGGAAGCAGAAAGCCCGTGGGCTCGATGCGGTGTTTCAGCGCGTGACGGTCATATTGGCCATTTTGTTTTTCGTATTGACGATCCTGGTTACGTACGTACAGCCATCATAAGTCAAACATGGGGCGGTCCATAGAATGAAGGGCTGCCCTTTCTATTTCACACCAGAGAGGAAGGAGAACCTATGATGAAAATTGTTCCGCCGAAGCCGTTTTTCTTTGAAGCCGGGGAGCGGGCGGTGCTGCTTTTGCATGGGTTTACCGGCAATTCCGCCGACGTTCGGATGCTTGGGCGATTCTTGGAATCGAAAGGGTATACGTGCCACGCTCCGATTTACAAAGGGCATGGCGTGCCGCCGGAAGAGCTCGTCCACACCGGACCGGATGATTGGTGGCAAGACGTCATGAACGGCTATCAGTTTTTGAAAAACAAAGGCTACGAAAAAATTGCCGTGGCTGGATTGTCGCTTGGAGGCGTATTTTCTCTCAAATTAGGCTACACTGTACCTACACAAGGCATTGTGACGATGTGCGCGCCGATGTACATCAAAAGCGAAGAAACGATGTACGAAGGTGTGCTCGAGTATGCGCGCGAGTATAAAAAGCGGGAAGGGAAATCAGAGGAACAAATCGAACAGGAAATGGAACGGTTCAAACAAACGCCGATGAAGACGTTGAAAGCCTTGCAAGAACTCATTGCCGATGTGCGCGCCCACCTTGATTTGGTTTATGCACCGACGTTCGTCGTCCAAGCGCGCCATGATGAGATGATCAATCCAGACAGCGCGAACATCATTTATAACGAAATTGAATCGCCGGTCAAACAAATCAAATGGTATGAGCAATCAGGCCATGTGATTACGCTTGATCAAGAAAAAGATCAGCTGCATGAAGATATTTATGCATTTCTTGAATCGTTAGATTGGTAATGGAGAAAGGAGGGGATGGCCAATGGATCATGTGTTGGCCGAACGCATTTTAACGTTTATGCGCGATGAGGCGTACAAACCGCTGACCGTTGAGGAACTGGAGGAAGCGTTTGGGATTGCGGATGCTGAGGGGTTTAAAACGTTTGTCAAAACGCTTGTCGCCATGGAAGAGGAAGGTCTTGTCGTCCGGACGCGCAGCAACCGCTACGGCGTGCCCGAGCGGATGAATCTCGTGCGCGGCAAGGTGATTGGCCACCCGAAAGGATTCGCGTTTGTCACACCGGAGGAGCCGGGACTGGATGATATTTTCATCCCGCCGTCCGAACTGAAAAACGCCATGCATGGCGACACGGTGCTTGTGCGCGTCCAAGCCGATTCATCCGGGGCGCGCCGCGAAGGAACGATCGTCCGCATTTTGGAGCGCGGGGTGAAAGAGGTCGTCGGCACGTACACGGAAAGCAAATATTTCGGCTTTGTCATCCCGGATGACAAACGGATCGTCAATGACATTTTCATCCCGAAAAACGCGGCGAACGGCGCGGTCGAAGGGCATAAAGTCGTCGCCCGGCTCACCTCGTACCCGGAAGGACGAATGAGCGCTGAAGGGGAAGTCGTGCGAATTCTCGGCCATAAAAACGACCCGGGCGTCGACATTTTGGCGATCATCTATAAATACGGCCTTCCGCTTCAATTTCCAGAAGACGTGATCGAGCACGCCAACCGGGTGCCGGATGTCATTACGGAGAAAGACTTGGAAGGGCGCCGCGATTTGCGCGGCGAGATGATCGTCACGATCGACGGGGAAGATGCGAAGGATTTGGACGATGCCGTCACCGTGACAAAGCTTGAAAACGGCAACTATAAGCTCGGCGTTCATATCGCCGATGTCAGCTACTATGTTGAGGAAGGCTCGCCTATTGACCGCGAGGCGTATGAACGCGGCACGAGCGTTTATTTGGTTGACCGCGTCATCCCGATGATCCCGCATCGGCTGTCGAACGGCATTTGCTCGCTCAACCCGAAAGTCGATCGGCTGACGCTCTCGTGCGAAATGGAAATCACCCCGCAAGGAGAAGTCGTCCGCCATGAAATTTTCCCAAGCGTCATCCGCACGGCGGAACGGATGACGTATTCCGATGTCAATAAAATTCTCGTTGACAAAGACGAAATCTTGCGGGAAAAATATGCGCCGCTTGTGCCGATGTTTGAGCTGATGGCTGAGCTTGCCGACATTTTGCGGGCGAAGCGGATGAAGCGCGGGGCGATTGATTTTGATTTTAAGGAGGCGAAGGTGCTTGTCGATGAAAACGGCAAGCCGTACGATGTCGTCTTGCGCGAGCGGTCGGTCGCTGAGCGGTTGATTGAAGAGTTTATGCTGGCGGCGAACGAAACGGTGGCTGAGCATTTCCATTGGTTGAACGTGCCATTTATTTACCGTGTTCACGAGGATCCGAAACCGGAAAAACTGCAGCGCTTTTTAGAGTTCATCACGAACTTCGGCTATGTCGTGAAAGGAACGGGCAACCAAATCCATCCGCGCGCTTTGCAACAAATTCTCGAAGCGGTGCGCGGCGAGCCGGAAGAAATGGTGATCTCGACCGTCATGCTTCGGTCGATGAAGCAGGCGCGCTATGACGCCGAGAGCCTCGGCCATTACGGCCTGTCGACTGAGTTTTACACCCATTTTACGTCGCCGATCCGCCGCTACCCGGATTTGATCGTCCATCGGTTGATCCGGACGTATCTCATCAACGGCCAGATGGATCTTGACACCCAGCAAAAATGGGCGGAAAAGTTGCCTGAAATTGCCGAACACGCTTCCGATATGGAGCGGCGCGCCGTTGAGGCGGAGCGGGAGACGGACGATCTGAAGAAAACCGAGTTTATGGAAGACAAAATCGGGATGGAGTTTGACGGCATTATCAGCTCGGTGACGAACTTCGGCTTGTTCGTTGAGCTGCCGAACACGATCGAAGGCTTGGTGCACGTCAGCTACTTAACGGACGACTATTACCGCTATGACGAACGCCACTACGCATTGATCGGCGAACGGACCGGGAAAATGTACCGCATCGGCGATGAAATCACCGTCCGCGTCATCAACGTCAACAAAGACGAACGGATCGTCGATTTTGAAGTCGTCGGCATGAAGGGACGCCGTCCGCCGAAAGCGAAAGCCGCTCCGGTCGTCATTGAAGGGAAAAAGCAAAAGAAAGGAAAAGCGAAGGCGGAGCCGAAAGCGCAAAGCGGCTCAAACCGCAGCGCGAAGGCGAAAAAGAAGAAAAAGAAAAAACGGTGAGGAAAAGCCGAACGGGCGGCTTTTCCTTCTTTTTCGTTTTTGGTAAAATAAGAAACGCTACGATGAGGAGGGGGAAAACGGATGCCCAAAGGCGAAGGAAAAGTGATCGCCCAAAACAAAAAAGCGCACCACGACTATTTCATCGAAGAAACGTATGAAGCCGGCCTCGTTTTGCAAGGGACGGAAATCAAATCAATCCGCAACGGGCGCGTCAACTTAAAAGATTCGTTCGCTAAAGTGGAAAAAGGGGAAGTGTTTCTCCATAACATGCATATCAGCCCGTATGAACAAGGCAACCGCTACAACCATGATCCGCTGCGGACGAGAAAGCTCCTTTTGCACCGCCGCGAAATCAACAAGCTGATCGGCTACACGAAAGAGCAAGGGTATACGCTCGTGCCGCTCAAACTGTACATTAAAAACGGCTTTGCCAAAGTGGAGCTCGGGGTGGCCAAAGGGAAGAAAAAATACGACAAACGGGAAGACATGAAGCGGAGAGAAGCGCAGCGCGAAATCGAACGGGCGTTTCGCGAGCGGCAAAAACTATAGAGGGTTGGTGATTCAAAGAAAAAACGGGAGATCCCAATTCTTTTTCTATTTAGAGAAACTTTGTCAGATCGACATGCCTTTCTCGTCCAGCGCCGCCGATCTGGGCGCAAAACCCGTTTTTCACCAGCCTTATAGGGAGTCGGTGGTGTATGGGAAAAACAGTTCTCAATCGAATCTTCTCAAGTGGAGAAGCATTGAAACATCGGCTCTTCTTTCCTGGCGAACTCCATCGCTTTGGCAAAAATGACCGTTTTTCACCGGGGGTGAAAACATTCCCATTGAAAATGCGCATCGCCATGGTATAATAAATAATGCAACAGCCAGTTATCCATCGCTTACGCTATTCCGATCTTTCTTCGCCACCGCGGGGACGATCCGGATTCGACAGGGGTAGGTCGAGCTTAAGCGGCGAGCCGAGGGGGACGTCCTCGTAAAAACGTCACCTAAAGATAACTGGCAAACAAAACTACGCTTTAGCTGCCTAATTGCTGCAGCTAGCTCCTCCCGCCATCGCCCGCGTGGCGTTCGAGGGGCTCATATGAAGCGGGCTACGCCCAAATCCGCCGCCTGAGGATGAGGGAAGAGACGAACCAGGCTAGCCGCCGGGATGCCTGTCGGTAGGCGGAACGGACGGCGAAGCGAAATATACCGACTACGCTCGTAGATGCTTAAGTGGCGATGCCTCTGGACGTGGGTTCGACTCCCACCGTCTCCATTTCCAACATCCGAACGGTTCGGATGCGAAATCGTAAAACCCTTGATGCGACCGCGTTTGCGGTCGTTTTTCATTTTTGGGGAATCCTAAAGAAATCGATAGAATCCGAAAAAATTTTGCACGGATTTTGCACCGCGTTTTTACCTTGCATTGTACGTTGTTTTTGAAGATGTAACATATTTTGAAACAGATTGCGTTAAAGACTTTGATGCTGATGAAATATTGGAAGTAGTGCTTATTTCCGCCACTCAATCGCTTGAAAAAGTTAAAATAGTAACCGACGGGGTGAACATCATCATGATTGAGGCGGGGAATGTAGAGTGGCACTCACTTTGAGCGCAATGCTTAAGGGTAATTCTTACAATGCGCGCATACCGTTGGCAGCGGTCTGGGTGACGTGCAGTCGCTCGGGAGAAAGGTGTTTCATGGCGGTCCTCCTTCTGTTCTGGAAAGTGGATGATCTCATTCATCTATATGTGCCTTTATTGGCGGCGATGACAAAACAAAACCGAACGGGACGGTCGATCCGCGTTCGGTTTTGCTTTATGGTTTTTCATGAGGTGGCGGTGGTTGCTTCTTTGTCCGCAGCGGCTTCATGATGGGCCAGCGGGGCGGCAGGATCGGCCCATTGCGGGCGCCAGGCGATGCAAAGCGCCCCGCCGATGATGCCGAGAATCGTGCCGACTAAGAAGCCGCCCAAGGCGCCCATGATCGACAGAATGGCACTGAACATACCGATGATGCCGAGCAAGGTGGATAGCCGCGGCATGGCGTAGGAAAGAATCCCCATCAACATGACCATGCCGCCAAGGAAAAAGCCGACGAACACCATGCTTCCGGGAACGAGAGAAATTTCGTATAGCTGCATCGGAACCCATAAAATCACAAGGCTTGATAACAAGAGAAACGTTGCCCCCCAAAATGGGCGGCGTTTCCGCCAGCGACCGAACGCCTGCCAGCTAGAACGAATGATGCCCAATGTTTCTCATCCTTACTGAAATTAGTTGAGTTTTTCAAAGTACACTTTCATGCCCGGCAGCGACACTTTTTGCTGGAATAAGTAGACGGTTTTGATATCACCGTTTTCGATCGTAATGCTGTCGGCTCCTTGTGTGAATTCTTTGGCCGCTTTCTCGACTGGGTTGCTGGTATCGCCGACATAGCTTTCTTTCATCGTCAAGCTGCCGAAGGAGATGTTTCCGTTAATTTGCGTCGCTTTTTGCACGAGCCCGTCGATTGACACTGGCTCGCTGGCTGCAATGATGACGCGGATGCCGAGCGCTGGAAAATCTTTTGAAATCCGAAGGCCTTGAATCGTCGCTTTTTCGATTTCGTTGACAAATACGGGTGTTTGCGGTGCATTTCCAGCTTCTGCGACTCCGCCGTACATTTTAAACCCGGTGCCGCTCATCTTGTCGAACTGAACGGTAAATTCGCCGACTCCACTGATCGGCACGGCATAGGCGACGCCTGTCAGCCCAAAGATAGACAGCAAAGCGCCAAGAAACAAAAACCCTCCCAACAATGCGGCGAGCAATGGCTTTTTCGCCGTGCGCCCCCCAATGATGACCGGTTTTGCTGCCATTTCCATGGCGTTTCTCCTCCCCCTTTTTTTGAATGATAAGCGATGTAAGCGCTTTAGTAAATCTGTTTAAATTTTATGACAATTATCCGTTCCATTAAATCCCTATGTTTGTCGGATTTTTTAAGTGCTCTTGGACAAACGTGACGGGCAAAAGAAGGAATTGACCGAGCGAATTAAGAAAGTAGATGATCAAAGTAGTCGATAACCAGCGGGGATGCGGGGGGAGGATGGGCATGTCGAAGGAATTAAACGATCATTTGCTTCGTTTGCTGCGGGAGGCGGCGGACATCTTGCATAGGTATGAGGCGGAATTGGATCGGGAATGGAAGCGGATTGGTGAAGCGCTTGGCAAGCGGAATGCGCGGGCCACAGACGTTTTTTCCACCCTGTGCGCATTCGTTCAGCATCGATGGTTGCCGTATGGGGGCGGGCATTCAGCCGATGGGCATTTGGAGCGCATCGCGGCGTTTCATCCGGAGGTGATCATCTTTTCTCTGAATTTAATGGAAAATACGGTTCATCAAGTGTTGAAGGCGCATGCCCAAGCGGCCGCTGCGCTACATCCGGCGGTGCGGTATTTGTTTTTCAAATGGAATGAATGGCTGTTGTATGATATGAATGAACAATCATTCAAAAGCGACGATCGTTCTCCGTGGAAGAAGGAATCCTTGTGGAAAGATGCCGTCATTTTGTTCAACGAATGGATTTTGCGGGCGCAGACGTTCGAGGAATCGGCAGCGCATATTTGTTTTGGTTTTTCCTATTTTCTCCCCTTCAGCCGGTGCGCTCTGTTTCAATTTGTCAATCAGGAGAGCATGGCCATTGGTCTATACGGACATGGAGTAGACAACGAGCAAATCCAGCGTTTGCGCGTGGAATTGGACAGCATTCCGATGTTGAAAGAAAGCGTGGGGAAATTGAAAGCGGAAGTGCATGAATTTCGCCATTTTCGTCCGATTTATGTGCCGAGGGCGAGCGAACAGTTTCCGCGCCTGTATGTGGATTTGTTCGGTTTGGCCTCACTGGTGATCGTTCCGGTGTATGTGCCGACGGAAGGGCGGATGATTGGAGGCGTCGTTCTCGACCGCGGACCGGGCCGCTTCTTTGCCGTTGACCGCCGCCTGTTTCCCGCGCTGATGAAATTTGGCCAAAGCGCGGGGGAGTTGCTGTTGAAATGGATCAAGGCGCCAAAAAAAGAATGGGAAGGGATGGCGGAATCCTTGTCGCCAAGAGAAATCGAGATTTTGAAGCTGCTCGCCGACGGAGCCTCGACATTGGAAGCGGCCTGTCAGCTTTATTTGAGCGAATTTACGGTGCGCGACTACATTTCCAGCGCCTTAAGGAAACTCAACGCGAAAAATCGGACGGAAGCGGTGGCAAAAGCGCTGCGTCTTGGGTTGATCGGATGATGAGGCGGACCGGTCTGTCCGGCCGTTTCATTTCACACCATTTTCGCCGATTGCTCACCGTTTGGACACAGTTTTGTTCTATACTGCCTACTGAAAAACATGAAAACATGGCAGGGGGGAAAACTGTGGAACAAACGGTGAAGGCGGCGGACAAACAGCGGCCGATGTATGCGGCGGTCTGGAGGTGGCATTTCTATGCCGGGATCATCTTTGCGCCGCTTCTGATCATTTTGGCGTTGAGCGGGGCCGTCTATTTGTTTAAGCCGCAGATCGAATCGGCTCTGTACGGCCATTTGTACGAGGTGGACAAGGTAGGGGAAAAAAGGCTGTCTCTCGTTGAGCTGACGGAACGGGTCAAGGAGAAATATCCGCATGATTCCGTTGTCTCTGTGACGCTTGAGAAAGAAGCGAATCGGACCGTGAAAATCGGGATGATGGACAAAGGGGAAATGGTGTTTGCTTTTGTCAATCCGTATACCGGCAAAGTGCAGGGGGCGCTGCGCGCGGATGAGAATTGGACGGAAATCGCGAAAAAAATCCACAGCGAGCTATTGATTGGCGGAACGGCAGCCAACCGTTTTGTAGAGCTGGCGGCTTGTTGGGGCTTTATTTTGTTGGCCACGGGCCTCTATCTTTGGTGGCCGCGGCAATCATTCTCTGTTCTCGGGACGTTTTGGCCGCGCTGGCGGGCGAAAAAACGGTTGGCTTGGCGCGATTGGCATGCAGTGACAGGCATATGGTTGAGCATCGGCATTTTGCTGCTCATTGTGACAGGGATGCCGTGGACAGGGGTCATGGGGGAGGTCATCAACCGCGTGGCGACGGCGACAAACACCGGGTATCCGCCGTTTGCGTTCAGCTTCGGACCGAAGCCGGAATCGAAAGTGGTCACCAAAGACGTGGCGCAAGACGTGCCATGGGCGGCTGAGCAACTGCCGGTGCCTTCTGTTCATACACACAACACGACTTCGTTGTCGCTCGATGACGTGTATGCGATCGCGGAGGCGAAAAAGGTGAAAAAGCCGTTCACCATTTCGCTGCCGCAAGGGCCGAAAGGGGTGTTTACCGTTGCGACATCGAAGACGAAGCCGTGGGATAACGCCCCACCTTGCATATTGACCAATATTCGGGACGGGTGCTGAGCGATGTCCGCTTTTCCGACTACGGCGCATTGGCCAAAGCGATTACGATTGGCATCGCGTTCCATGAAGGGCGGTTGTTTGGGCTGGCCAATCAGCTCGTCAATCTCGTTTTTTGCCTCGGGCTTGTGTTTTTGTGCGTCAGCGGCTTTGTGATGTGGCGCAAGCGCAAGCCGAAAGACGGTTTCGGCGCTCCGGCGCGGGTGAAAGACCCTCAAGCGGCGAAAACGGTGTGGGGCGGCATGATCGCCGCGGCGGTCGTGATGCCTCTATTTGCTTTGTCGCTCGCCGCAATTTGGCTGTTTGATCGTTTTGTTGTGCAAAAGATTCCGAGCATTCGCCGCTTTCTAGCGGCGTAAACATCTTTGGAAGCGGCTTGAATGTCCTTGAGCATCAGGCCGCTTTCTTTTCTCGACGTTGGGTTTTTTTGTCATGTTCTGCATGGGGCGGCATATGGATAAAAAGGGAATCTTCTTCAGCGCATCAAAAGGGAGGAAATGAGAATGAACCAGCCCTACGCGTCTCATGCTTCGTCACCGCAGCTCATTGCCCTGGTTGATCCGTATGTGTACCACGCTTTCCAAGCTTTGAACGGCAAAGAAGTGGTGGTGGAAACCGTCCGCGGTTCGATCCAAGGAACTGTGAGGGATGTGAAGCCGGACCATATCGTCATCTCGGCGCATCAGGCGGTTTATTACATCCGCTTGGCGCAAGTGGTGTCTGTTCGCCTCAGCAATTAATGGAAAAGGAGGAAAAGAGTCGTGGTATTTCAGCGGATCGACCGGCTGGCGATCGAATTGCCGAAGCCGAAGTACGCGGACCCCAATGCGGCTGCCGCTGTCCAGGAGCTGCTTGGCGGCCGTTTCGGAGAAATGTCGACGTTAAACAATTATTTGTTTCAGTCATTCAATTTTCGGCAAAAAAAGAAGCTGCGCCCGTTTTACGAGTTGGTGGCGAGCATCACCGCCGAAGAGTTTGGCCATGTGGAGCTCGTGTCCAATGCGATCAACCTTTGCTTGACCGGCTCCACCCATCCGGGTGATCCGGATGCAGCGCCGATGAAGGATGCGAAAGACAAGCGCAATACGTATCATTTTATCGCGACGGCGCAGACGGCGTTTCCCGGCGATTCGATGGGGAAGGCATGGACGGGGGAGTACGTGTTCAACAGCGGCAACTTGATTTTGGATTTGCTTCACAACTTTTTCCTTGAATGCGGAGCGCGCACGCATAAAATGCGCGTCTATGAAATGACGGACCATCCTACCGCCCGCGAGATGATCGGCTACTTGCTTGTGCGCGGGGGCGTTCATATTTTGGCGTACGCCAAAGCGATCGAAGTGGCTACGGGGGTCGATGTGACGAAACTGCTGCCGATCCCGAAGTTGGATAACCGTGTGTTCGACGAGGCGAGAAAGTATGAGGATCAAGGCGTCCACCGCCGGCTTTATACGTTCAGCGATCGCTATTACAAAGAAATCGTCCGCATTTGGCAAGGAACCCATCCAAGCGATGGACAGCCGCTCGAGGTGGTCGAAGGAGCGCCCCAAGGGGGGGCGATCCCCGATTTGGACGAAGTGCCGGAAGAATTCGCCCCCGGGATTTCGGCCGAAGATTTTTTCGAAATCGCCAAGCGGCTGCAGCGGTCGGCAGGGTTGTGATGAGGCGCCCAACGGCGCCTGATTTTTTTTGGAAAGCCGGTCGTTGAACAAAAAGTGCGGCGCAACGAAGAGATGACGCCAATGTTGTTTTTTCCCTTCACTTGAGCGTCCACGATTGGAGGAATCGCTATCTTTCTTCATGTTGTCCGCCGGCGGAGCGGGCGGCAACGGTTTGGAGCACGTCGAGGAATGTTCGGGCGCTTTTCGGCAAATACCGTTGTCGGTCGAGGATGGCGGCGGCTTCCGCTGTCATCGAAGAGTCGATGATCTCCAGCACCTTGATGCCAGGGAGGCGAAACAAGGCTACGGTGGATTGCGGCACAATGGTGGCCCCAAGGCCTTGGGCGACAAGGGAGAGCAATATGGTCGCGTCCGGGCATTCGCATAGAACGTTCGGTTCAAAGCCATGGCGGCGGCATTCCTCGATGACCCGCTCGTACTGTCCGGCGCCGTGCACCCGGTGGAGAAGGAGAAGCGGCCAATCCGCAAAATCGCGCATGCATAATGAGGGTTGGCCGGTTTTCCATTGCGCCGGCAACACGCCGACATAACGTTCGCCGGGCAGACGGATGACGTCGTAATCAGCCGAGTCGATCGGCAGGCGGACGATGCCGATGTCAATGCGCCGCTCGTAAAGCAGCTGACAAATGGAAAATGTATCTCCTTCACGGAGATGAAAGGTCACGTTCGGAGCTTGTTCATGGAAGTGACGGATGGCTTGGGCCAAATAGTAAAAGCACGATTTGACGCAGCCGATCGACAGCGTTCCCGCCGTTCCCTCTTCGATTTCTTTTACTTCCGCTACGGCGTCATCCAGCTGGGCGAGCAGCCGTTTCGCCTTTTCGTAAAACGCTTTGCCCGGTGCGGTGAGCTCCATTTTTTTCGCCTTCCGGTCAAATAAAGGAACGCCGAGCTCTTCTTCGAGCTGCTTCAGCTGCTGGCTCAGCGGCGGCTGGGCGATATGAAGCTTTTGCGCCGCTTTGGTGATTTGCCCCTCTTCGGCAATCGTGACGAAGTATTTCAGCTGCTTCACATCGATCATGGCCGTGCCTCCTCTCTTGCTTCCATATCTTTTTCGTATAGGATGGTTGATCATTTTTGTATTTTTCATATATGAAATCATATGTTATATTAATTTTGAACATTCTGAATGATAGCGCTTCCTTATCTATTATACGTGAAAACGGGGGGAATGAAAATGCCGGCCAAAACAGGTCAGGAGTATATGGAGCGGCTCAAGCGGGCGAAAAGCAGCGTGTACATCCACGGGGAAAAAGTTGAGGATGTCACTGTTCATCCGGCGTTCCGCAACGTCGTCCGTTCGATGGCGGCGCTTTACGACCGGCAATATGAAAAGCCGGAGAAAATGTTGTACCGGTCGCCGACAACCGGGCAGTTCGTCGGCATGACGTTCATTCAGCCGACAACCATTGACGAGCTCATCGCCCGCCGCGAGGCGACGCAAGAATGGGCGCGTATGTCGGCGGGGATGATGGGCCGTTCTCCCGATTATTTAAACGCGGAAGTCATGGCCATGGGCGTCGCCAATGATCTATTTGCCGAAGATGATCCGATGTTTGCCGAAAACGCGAAAAACTACTATGAGTACGCGCGTGAAAACGACATCAGCTTGACGCACACGCTCATCCATCCGCAAATGAATCGCGCCAAGGCGCTTCATGAACAAAACGATGCCGATGTGCCGCTCCATTTGGTGGAACGGCGAAAAGACGGGATCATCGTCAGCGGCATCCGTCTGTTGGCGACGCAAGGCGGGATTACGGACGAAATTTTAGTGTTTCCATCAACCGTGAAAAAATCGACAGCTGGTGAAGACCCGTACGCGCTCGCCTTTGCCATTCCGAACAATACGCCGGGCGTCAAGTTCATTTGCCGCGAGGCGTTTGACTACGGGCGGAGTGCGTGGGACCATCCGCTGGCGTCCCGCTTTGAAGAGGGCGATGCCATCGTTTCGTTTGAAAACGTGTTTGTGCCGTGGGAGCGCGTGTTTGTTTGCGGCAATTCATCGATTTGCAACCGGACGTTCCGTGAGACGAACGCGGTCATTCATATGTCCCATCAAGTGGTGGCGAAAAACATCGTCAAAACGGAGTTTTTGCTCGGTGTCACGCTTTGTCTGATCGAAGCAATCGGCATCGGCGAATTCCAGCATGTGAAAGATAAAGGGGCGGAAATCATGCTCGTCCTCGAGACGATGAAGAGCCACCTGTACCGGGCTGAGCACAATGCGAAGCGAGACCGCTGGGGAACGATGACGCCGGATTTTGCCGCGCTCGATGCCGCACGCAACTGGTATCCGCGCATTTATCCACGGCTTTCGGAGATCATCCGCATTTTAGGAGCATCGGGGTTGATGGCGATTCCGACTGAAGCCGATTTCCATCATGAAGAAATTGGAGATATCGTCCGCCGCGCGATGCAAGGGGCGACGGTGGACGGCTATGAACGCGTCCAGCTGTTCCGTCTCGCCTGGGATCTCACGATGAGCGCGTTCGGAGCCCGACAGACGCATTACGAATATTACTTTTTCGGAGATCCCGTTCGGATGGGGATGGCGTATTTTGACGGCTACGAAAAAGAGCCGTATAAACAGTTTGTACGCGAATTTCTGCGCGGCGCCAAAAGCGTGTTCATTCCTTCCGACAGCCAGCGGTGACAGTGCAAATTGAGTTGGATTTTTCGAAAGGGGAGAAGGATGATGACATTTTCCATTATTCGCTGCGCCCGCGCGGTGCTGCATGTGACCGATTTGGCCGCCGCCCGCGATTTTTACGAACGGGTGCTTGGGTTTGTCGTGACGGAAGCGGATGAGAGCCATTTGTATTTGCGTGGACTTGAAGAATATCATCATCATAGCCTTCTATTGAAAAAGGCGCCCCGCCCCGCGGTCGAGGCGCTTGGCTACAAAGTCGGTTCCGAGCAGGAATTGGAAGCGCTTTATGAATGGTTTGCGGCGCAAACGCTGCAGCCGAAATGGCTGGAAGACGGGAGCCAGCGCGCCGTCGGTCGGGCATTTCGCGTTCAAGATCCGTCCGGGCTGCCGCTTGAGTTTTTTGCCCAGATGGAGAAAACAGAGCGGCTTTTGCAGCGGTATGACTTGCACCGCGGCGCCCGCGTGCAGCGCATCGATCATTTCAACTGCGCGGTTAGAGATGTAAAGAACGCGTACGACTTTTATGTCCATGGTTTGGGCTTTGCCTGCTCGGAGTATACGGAAACAGAGGATGGGAAACTTTGGGCTGCATGGCTGCACCGGAAGCAAAATGTCCACGATTTGGCGCTGATGAACGGAAAAGGGCCGCGCCTTCACCATATCGGGTTTTGGCTGCCGGACCCGCTCAGCCTGATCCATGCGTGCGATGTGCTGGCGGCGGCCGGATATGCGCCGAACATTGAACGCGGGCCGGGCCGCCACGGATTGTCGAACGCCTTCTTTGTCTATTTGCGCGACCCGGATGGCCACCGAATTGAGCTGTATAACGGCGATTATTTGACGAGCGACCCCGATTTTCCGCCGATCCGCTGGGATTTGGATGATCCGCGCCGTCAAACGTTCTGGGGCCATGCGGCGCCGGACAGCTGGTTTGAAGAGGCGTCTGTCGTTCTTGACGTTCACAGCGGCCAACCGGTCGAGCCGAACGAACCAACATTGGCGAAGCGGAAACCGACCTTCCTGATTTAGAAAAAGACCGCAGCCCTTCTGCTCGGTTTTCGGGATCATGATTATATATGATTTTATCGTTGATTTCATATATGATAGTGTGTACAATATAAATAAGATTCAGAAAAATAAAGCCAATAGGGGGCAAGGGGATGGCATACCACGAGGCGAAAGAACGGCTGCGCGGCTCGATCGCGCCGGTCGTCACGCCGTTTGATGAGGAAGGAAACGTTGATTTTGCGGCGCTCGCCGCGCTCATCGATTGGCATATTGAAAGCGGCACGCATGGCATTTCCGTCACGGGAACGTCGGGAGAGCCGAGCTCGCTGACGCTTGAAGAGCGAAAACAGGTGATGGAAACGGCGAAAAAAGCGGTGGCGGGTCGGGTGCCGTTCGTGCCGGGGACGGGCTCGACCAACCATGCGGAAACGATCGAGCTGACCAAATTTGCGCAAGAGATTGGGGCCGATGCCGCGATGGTCATCGTCCCGTATTACAACCGTCCGTCCCAGCAGGCGCTGTATAAACATTTTAAGGCGGTGGCCGAGGCGGTCGACATTCCGATCATCGTCTACAACATTCCGGGGCGGACGGCGGTCAATTTGGAAGTCAAAACGATGGCGCGGCTGGCCGAAGATTGTCCGAACATTATCGGCGTGAAAGAGTCGAACAAAGACTTCGAGCATGTCAACCGGGTGTTGTGGCATTGCGGGCGCGATTTCCTTCTCTTTTCCGGCATCGAGCTTTTGTGCTATCCGATGCTGGCGATCGGCGGCGCCGGATCGATCAGCGCGACGGCGAACGTCGTGCCGCATAAAGTGGCCGAGCTGCACGACGCTTGGTTTGAAGGCGACATCAAGCGGGCGCAAGATCTTCATTTTGAACTGATGGAGCTCAATGATGTGCTGTTCATTGAAACGAATCCAGGTCCGGTGAAAGCGGCGCTCGGGATGATGGGGAAAATCACCCCGAAGCTCCGGCTGCCGCTCGATTTGCCAAGCGAAGAACATCAGCAGCAAATCCGCCGCACGCTCGTCAAATACGGCTTGCTGGCCGAAGAGACGCGGGACGAAGAAATGCAAAAAGCGACATAAAACAAGCGCGTGCAACCGGTCACGAGTGTTGATGATCCGTTGCTTCCCGAAAACAGAGCGCCATGCAGCTGCACGCTCCGTCGGCAAGCGAACCGCTTGCCGACGGCGGCAGAAAAGCCGGGAACAGTGCTTTCTCAACTGGTTTTGATTGGTTCATCAACACGCCTGGCAACAGGCATATTAGATGCAACGAAATCGTTTAACATATCCTTGACGGAAAAGTGGCTCATCCATTTTTCAACTGACGAGGGTAAGCCCGTAGGCTTCTCCGTCACGCCAAAGCGCGATCAAATGCTCGGTAAGAGCTGTAAATGGTAAAGCTTCAAATGGCATCGATACAGATGAGGAGGATACATGATGGCGAATGTGCGCTTGCGTCTGGCCGGCATGAGGCGGACGATTGAGGCAAAGGCGGATCCGCACGGCGGGACGGTGTCGTTTGGCGGGCAGACGCACCGCATTGATGAATTGGAATGGGACGCGCCTATTGGCGGGGCGATGTACGGGGTGGCGCTGAATGATGGAAAGGAGTGGGCGGCGCTGTCAAAAGAGATGAACGCCCCGCCGTATGAAAAGCCGCCGGAAGGCCCGGTGCTGTATATGAAGCCGGCAAACACCATCAACGCCCATCGGCGTCCGGTGCTTCTGCCTCGTTGGGTGAAGCATCTTCAGGCTGCTCCGGCGCTCGGGCTGGTGATCGGGCGGACGGCGGCGCGCGTGCGGCGCGAGCAGGCGCTCGATTTTGTATTCGGCTATACGATCGTGAATGATCTGTCGATTCCACACGAGCAGCGGCACCGCCCGGCGGTGAAGGAGCAGGCGCGCGACGGGTTCGCCCCAGTCGGCCCGTGGATCGTGCCGAAAGAGGAAGCGTCGCCGCTGTCATCCTTGACCGCACGCGTATACGTCAACGGGCGCCTCGTCCAGCGTGCAGACCCGAGCCGCTTTCGCCTTCCAGTCGAACAATGGCTTGCTGAGGTGACCGAATTTATGACCCTTTACCCAGGCGATGTGCTGTTTTTCAGCTGGCCGGCCGATGCGCCGCTTGTTACAGCAGGAGATGTGGTGCGCATCGAAATCGAAAGGATCGGTGTGTTGGAAAATGAAATCGCCCTGGAACAAGGAGGCGATGAATGATGAGGCGGGCGCGTGTGGCCTGGAACGGAATCGTGACCGAAGCCGAGCCGCTCGACGATGGCCGCCTCCGCCTGCCGGACGGAACGATCGTCGGGGAGCTTGAAGTGATGTGGCTTCCCCCGGTGGAGCCGGGAGTGATCGTGGCGCTTGGATTGAATTATGCCGAGCATGCCGGCGAATTGTCTTTTGTTGCGCCGAAAGAGCCGCTTTTATTTTTCAAAGGGAAAAATACGCTCATCGGCCATCGCGGCCGAACTGTTCGGCCGGAGGGGGTCAACATGATGCATTATGAATGCGAGCTCGCGGTCGTCATCGGCCGCCCGGCCAGCCGGGTGAAAGCGGAACGGGTGTACGATTACATTTTCGGTTACACGATTGCCAACGATTACGCTGTTCGCGACTACTTGGAAAATTACTACCGGCCGAATTTCCGCGTCAAAAACCGCGACCGGACGACGCCGCTAGGCCCGTGGATCGTCAGCCATGAGGAAGTCGGCGATCCGATGGCGCTTCGTTTGCGGACGTATGTCAATGGGGCGGTTGTGCAGGAAGGATATACGGGCGATATGATTTTTTCGATCCCGTATTTGCTTGAGTACATCACCGAATTCATGACGCTCGCGCCTGGCGACGTGATTTTGACCGGCACGCCGAAAGGGGCGGTGAACGTCCAGCCCGGCGATGAAGTCGTGGCCGAAATCGAACGCATCGGCCGGCTGATCAATTACATCGTCTAGCCAAAGGAGGAGGAATGATGCCGCACTTTATTTTGGAATACACGGCCAATATCGGCGAAGAGGCCGATATTCGCGGCTTGCTTAAAAAAATTCACAGCGTGTTGATCAAGCGGAGCGATTGGTTTCCCGTCGGCGGCATCCGCTCGCGCGCCATTCGGCTTGACGAGTATTATGTGGCTGATGGGGCCGAAGACGATGCGTTTGTGCACGGGACGCTGAAAATCGGCGCCGGGCGTCCGGAACAGGTGAAAAAAGAAGTCGGCGACGAGCTGTTTGCCGTGATGAAAGACCATTTCGCCCCGCTGTTCGCCAAACGCTATTTGGCGCTGTCGCTTGAGCTGTATGAATTCAGCGAGGCGGGGACGTATAAACACAACAACATTCATGCGCGTTATCGGACATAGCGGGAGGGGAAACGAATGGCAGTGCAACCAAAAGTGCTTCATTATATCAATGGGCAGTTTGTGGAAGGGGCAGCCGGTGCGTATTTCGACAACATCAATCCGTTTACGAACGGGACGATCAACCAGATAGCCGAGGGGCGGAAAGAAGACATCGACGCAGCGGTCCGGGCGGCGAAGGAGGCGTTTGATCACGGGCCGTGGCGGACAATGCCGGTCGAACGGCGCCTTCGTTACCTTTTCCGCATTGCTGACTTGATTGAGCAGTATGCGGACGACATCGCCTATTTAGAGGCGCTTGACACCGGCATTCCGATCAGCCAGGCGAAAAAGCAAGCCGCCCGCGCGGCGGAAAACTTCCGCTTTTACGCGGAAATGGTGAAGACGCGCCTTGTCGGCGAGGCGTACCATGTGAATGGTCAGTTTTTAAACTATACCGTTTATAAACCAGTCGGCGTCGCCGGGCTCATTACGCCGTGGAATACGCCGTTTATGCTGGAAACGTGGAAGGTGGCTCCCGCGCTGGCGACCGGCAACACCGTTGTCTTGAAGCCGGCCGAATGGTCGCCGTTGACGGCGAATAAACTGGCGGAAATCATCGATGAAGCCGGGCTGCCTCGCGGGGTGTTCAACGTCGTGCACGGGTTTGGCGAAACGGCGGGCGCCGCATTGGTTGCCCACCCGGATGTGCGCCTCATCTCGTTTACCGGCGAGACGACGACCGGCATGGAAATTATCCGCAACAGCGCCGCAACGTTGAAAAAAACATCGATGGAGCTCGGCGGCAAGTCGCCGCTCATTGTGTTCGCCGATGCGGATCTCGAACGGGCGCTCGATGCGGCGGTTTGGGGCGTGTTTTCGCTCAATGGCGAACGGTGCACGGCCAACTCGCGGCTGCTGCTCGAGCAGTCGATTTACGACGAATTTGTCGCCCGGCTCAAAGAGCGCGTCGACCGCATCGTCATCGGCGATCCCATGGCTCCAGCGACCGAGCTTGGCCCGCTCATTCACCGTGCTCACTGGGAGCGGGTGAACCGCTATATTGACATCGCCAAGCAAGAAGGGGCGGACGTCTATGCCCCCAGCGTTCCAACAGGGTTGGAAAAAGGCAATTTTGTGCCGCCAACGTTGCTGCTTGGTTGCCATAACGGCATGAGGGTGGCGCAGGAAGAGATTTTCGGACCGGTCATGGCGGTCATGTCCTTTGCGGATGAAGAAGAGGCGATACGGCTGGCGAACGATGTGAAATACGGGCTGGCGGCATACGTCTGGACGAACGATATGAAGCGCGGCCACCGCGTCGCCCAAGCGATCGAAAGCGGGATGGCGTGGGTCAACTCGCCGAACGTCCGCGATTTGCGCATCCCGTTTGGCGGGACGAAATACAGCGGCATCGGCCGCGAAGGTGGGCATTACAGCTTTGATTTCTATACGGAAGTGCAAGTCGTCCACGTCGCGGTCGGCGACCCGCCGATCCCTTCGTTCGGCAAGGCGAAGCCGCCTTCCGCTTTGTCTGCAGAACAGAAATAACAGCTGGTCAACATATATTATGTGATATATGATAGATGTATGGAAACGAAAGCGAAAAACAAAACCCAATTGGCTTACGAGTATATTCTTTCCCGCATTGAAAACGGCGTCTATGGCCCGGGATACCGCGTCGTCATCGACCAAATCGCCCGCGAGCTTGGACTCAGCAGCATCCCGGTGCGCGAGGCGATCCGCCAGCTCGAGGCGGAAGGGCTTGTCGAATTTAAGCCGTATACAGGCGCCGTTGTGAGCAACATCAACGAGAAAGAATATATCGAGACGCTGTCGGTGTTGGCTGTGCTGGAAGGCTATGCGACCGCGCTTGGCTCCGCCCATTTGACGAAGGAGGCGATCAACGAGCTTGAGCGGTTGAACGAATGGATGGAGCGGGCGCTTGAAGAGCTGGAGCTGGAACGGTTCAGCGAGCTGAACTATGAATTTCATTCCTTGATTTACGCCCATTGCGGCAACGCCTACCTCGAAGAGCAAATCAAGCAAATTTGGCAGCGGATGAAGCGCATCCGCGCCTACGGCTTCACCTTTGTGCCGCAGCGGGCGAAAGCATCGATCGAAGAACATAGAGAGATCATCCGTCTGTTGCGTGAACAGGCGCCGCCGCATGAAATCGAACAATACGTTCGTCAACACAAAATCAACACCGCCGAAGCGTTTAAGCGGCGGCGCTGATCTTCTTCCGCCGGGTGGAGGCCTGGCGGGAGAACGATGATTTGAAGGCGTTGTCAATATAAAAGGGGGGCAAAAAAAGATGAAAAAAGGAATGTCTCTATTGATGGCGGCATTGTTGCTCATTTTCCTTGCCGCCTGTGGGAAGACGGCGACATCGGGAGGAGAGGATGAAATCAAAATTGGCGCCATTTTTTCGGCTTCCGGCGGGGCGGCCCCGCTTGGCAAACCGGAGATGGAGACGGTCAAAATGCTCGTTGAGCAATGGAACAAGCAAGGCGGCATTGATGGAAAGAAAATCAAGCTGATTGCCTATGATGACAAGTCCAACCAAAATGAGGCCGTATTATCCACGAAAAAACTCATCGAACAAGACAAAGTCACTGCCATTATTGGCGGCACGATCAGCGGCAACTCCTTAGCCATGATTCCACTCATTGAAAAAGCAGGCATTCCGTACATTTCCCTCGCCGCAAGCAAACAAATCGTCAATCCAAGCGATGGATCCTCACGTCATTGGACATTTAAAACCGCTCAAGGGGACAATATCGTCATCCAGAAGCTGCTTGGTTTTTTAAAAGAGAAAGGATGGACGAACGTCGCCTGGCTGAACGTCGCCAATGCATACGGAACGAGCGGGCATGAAGAGTTTGTGCATTATGCCCCGGAATATGGGGTGAAAGCCGTCATCGAAGAGGAGTTTGAGGCGACGGTCGATGATGCGAAAGCGATGTTGACAAAGGTGAAAAAAGCGAATCCGCAAGCCATTATCGTATGGGGAACAGCACAGGAATCGGCGGTCGTCACGAAAAACATCCGCCAGTTGGGCATTGAGGCGCCGATTGTGGAAAGCCATGGCATCGGCACGAAAAGCTTTATTGACTTGGCCGGGGAGGCGGCCAACGGCGTATGGTTCCCTGCCGGGCGCATTTTAGTGGCCGATCAGCTTCCGGACAGCGACCCGCAAAAAGAAACGCTGCTAAAATACAAAGAACAGTTTGAGAAAGCGTACGGCTATGCCCCGACAACGTTTGGCGGACATGCGTGGGATGCGTTCCATTTATTGGTCAATGCGATCAAGGAGGGCGGCGCGGATCAAGAGAAAATACGGTCGGCTCTGGAGAATACAAGAAAATTTATCGGCATTTCGGGCGTCTTCCATATGTCGAAAGACGACCATACAGGGCTTGACGCCGACAGTTTGGTGATGGTGCAAATTCAAGACGGAAAGTTTGTGCTCGCCGAGCAGTAAACAACAGTTGCTTGAAGGAGGGCGGGGCATGGAAGCGTGGAGCCAGTTTGTGCAGCTGTTGTTTTCCGGGCTGACGGTCGGCAGCATTTACGCGTTGGTGGCGATCGGGTTTGTCATTACGTACAGCGTGACCGGCATTTTAAATTTGGCTCAAGGCGATTTCGCTATGTTGGGGGCGTTGTTTTGCATTACGTTGGTCAATAACGGAGTGCCGTTTGCCGCGGCCATCGGTTTGAGCATGCTTGCGGTGATGGTCGTCGGTGGGCTGTTTGAGCGGCTGGCGATTCAGCCGGCGCGCCGTTCGCCTGTCGCGGTGCTCATTATCATTACGATCGGGGCGTCGTTTGTATTCCGCGGGATCGCCTTGCTTGTTTGGGGGACGGATCCGTACGCGCTGCGCCCCTTTACGGGCCATGGGGCGCTTGAGGTGTTTGGAGCGGTCATCCAATGGCAAAGCGTCTGGGCGATCGTCATTTCGCTCGCAAGTTTTGCCGCCTTGCATCTGTTTTTTCACCGAACATACATCGGCAAGGCGGTGGCGGCCTGCGTCATCAATCCGTTTGCCGCTCGGTTGATGGGGATTGACATCCGCAAAATGTCGCTGGGGGCCGTGGCCGTCAGCGCCGGTCTTGGAGCGCTGGCGGGAATCGTCATCGCCCCGATTTCGGGCGCGTCTTATGATATGGGAATGATGATCGGGCTGAAGGCGTTCATCGCCGCTGTTGTCGGGGGATTGACGAACGCCCCGGCGGCGATCGCCGGTGCGTTTCTCGTCGGGCTGCTTGAATCATTTGCGGAAGGATACTTGTCCTCGGGGTACAAAGAAGCGATCAGCTTCGGGCTGCTATTGCTTGTTCTGTTTTTCATGCCAAACGGGCTGTTTGCCAAGATGACAGGAAAACGAGTGTAAGGGGGGCGGATGGATGGAGCACGGTCAACGAATGACGGATGGACGGAAACGATGGCTCTTGCTTGTTGGCGCAGCCGTCTGGCTCGGTCTCCCTTGGCTCGTCTTCGGCAATAACTACGTGCTAAGCACTCTGATTCTCATCGGGCTGTACGCGCTCGTAAGCACAGGGATGACGCTGTTGATGGGGTATGCGGGCCAAATTTCGCTCGGCCAGGCTGCCTTTTACGGCATCGGGGCTTATGCGTCCGCCTATTTGACCGCGCATGCGGGATGGCCGTCCTGGCTGGCGCTGGCTGCCGGCGCGGTTTTGGCTGCATTGGTGGCGCTTGTGGTCGGCATTCCAGTTTTTCGGCTGCGTGAGCATTATTTGGCGTTGGCGACGTTAGGCTTTGGCGTCATTATGTTTACATTTTTCAAGGAATGGAAAGAGATCACGGGAGGGCTGAATGGTTTTTTTGGCATTCCGCCGATCCGTATAGCCGGGGTTCCGTTGCAAAGCGATCTCCAGTTTTACTACCTCGTTTCGTTGTTTGTTCTGGCCGGGTTATGGTTTGCCCATAATATTGTCCGCTCCCGGGTCGGAAGGGCGCTGCGGGCGATTCATGGAAGCGAGGTGGCAGCAAGCTCCCTTGGGGTGAACATTATGAAATACAAGCTGCAAATCTTTATGCTCAGCGCGGTCTACGCTTCGATTGCCGGGAGCTTATACGCCCATTACGTCACGTTTATCAATCCGGATTTATTCGGCATCGTCCCTTCGATTTACTTTTTAATCATGGTGGTCATCGGCGGGACAGCCAGCGTATGGGGAGGACTCATCGGCGCTGCCGTCTATGTCTGCTTAGGAGAATGGCTCAAAGCCGTTGTCCCGCTGTTGCTTCCGAATGCCGGCGGAGAGTTTGAAATTGTCTTTTTTGGCTTGTTGTTGGTGGTCATGTTGATTTATATGCCGAACGGGTTGACGGGTGTGATGCAAAAGAGGATGCGGCGCTTTTTGGAAATGGGCGGACGTCAAGAGAAGCAGATAGCCGCAGTTGAGGGGCATAAGGCGCGTTCGATCGGAGGGGAGCGGGGATGAGCGCAGTGTTGCTCGAAGTGGAGCAATTGTCCAAGTCATTTGGCGGCGTTCAGGCGGTGCAGAACGTGTCCTTTCACGTGAAAAAAGAAGAAATCGTCGCGGTGATCGGGCCGAACGGGGCAGGCAAAACGACCTTGTTCAATATGATCAGCGGCATTATTCCGCCGACGAGTGGTCTCGTTCGTTTTCAAGGAGCCATGGTCAGCGGCAAACAACCGCACGAGTTGGCGATGCTGGGAATGACAAGGACGTTTCAAAACTTGCAGCTGTTTTCTGATATGACGGTGTTGGAAAATGTGATGGTCGGATTTCATTCACGGTTGAAGAGCGGAATCCTCAGCGCCGGCTTTCGGCTGCCGCGTACGGTGAAAGAAGAAAGGCAAGCGCAGAAACAGGCGTTTTCCTGCCTCGAGCAGGTCGGTTTGGCCCATCTCGCCTGCAAGCGGGCAGGCACGCTGCCATATGGGATGCAGCGGCTCGTGGAAATCGCTCGGGCGGCTGTGTCTCGTCCTTCGCTCATTTTGCTTGACGAGCCGATGGCCGGGCTGAACCCGCAAGAATCAAAGCAGCTCGTTGATGTGTTGCTGGCGATGAGGGAACAAGGCTTTACCTTTTTGTTCGTGGAACATGATATGGAAACGGTGATGGCGATCGCCGACCGGATCGTCGTCCTCGATTATGGGAAAAAAATCGCCGAAGGGGCGCCGGAAGAGATTGCGCGGCATCCTGATGTCATCAAGGCGTATTTGGGAGAGGAGGCGGTCTGATGCTCGTGCTTCGCAACGTTCATGTCTACCACGGCCATTTGCACGTGTTAAAAGGGGTCAGTTTGCAAGTGGACGAAGGAAAAATCGTCACTGTTGTCGGCGCCAACGGGGCGGGCAAAAGCACGCTGCTCGGCACGATTGCCGGCGTCTACGCTCCAACCGAAGGGGAGATTCTTTTTGAACATAAACCGCTTCCATACGGAAAGGTGGAGCAAATTGTTGAAAAAGGCATTTGCCTTGTGCCGGAGAGGCGGCAAATTTTTGACAGCCTGTCCGTGAGGGATAACTTGCTGCTGGGGGCGTACCGCCGCCACCGCCGCGACGGACAGGAAGTGAAGCGCGACTATGAGCGGGTGCTTGAACTGTTCCCGAAACTGCAAACGATGCTCGACCGTCCGGGAGGACTATTAAGCGGCGGCGAACAGCAAATGCTGGCGATCGCCCGCGGGCTGATGGCGAGACCGAAGCTGCTCTTGCTTGACGAACCATCGTTAGGGCTGGCGCCGCTTGTGGTCAAGGAAGTGATGGGGATGCTGACACAGCTCTGCGATCAATTTCAGACGGCCATGATTCTTGTCGAGCAAAACGTGCGTGCCGCCCTGCAGACAGCGGATGAGGCGTATGTGTTGGAACGGGGAAGCATCGTGGTGCACGGGAAGGCCGCCGAGCTGCTTGCCGATGAGCGGGTGGCAGAGGCGTACCTTGGAGCGGCGGGCCGCCGATGACAGCCGTATATCGTCGTTGTTTCTTTCCTCTATTTCTGCTATGATGGGGGTAGATTTGACCCTCATTTCGGCATGAATGGGTCTCAGCCATAGAGGCAAGATGTCGGACGAAGCGCCCGTCGTGTGGAAACATCAAGAAGGGAAGCCGTCCAACCGCCAGCTGAAGGCGTAGGGCTGCTGGATGACGAAAAGGGAAGGATGGGAGAACCGTATGGATGATCGTACATTTCGCAGAGCCATGGGAAAATTTGCGACCGGCGTGACGGTCGTGACGACCGAATTTCAAGGGGAAGCGAAAGGAATGACGGCGAACGCGTTTATGTCCGTTTCGCTCGACCCGAAACTTGTCGTCGTCTCCATTGGTCACAAAGCGCGAATGCATGACATTGTCAAGCAAACGGGGAAATTTGCCGTCAACATTTTGCGGCGCGATCAAGAGGAGTTGTCGCGCTTGTTTGCCGGCCAGTTGAAAGAAGAACGCCATGTTTCGTTTGATTGGGTGAACGGCCATCCGATTTTGCCGGAGGCGTTGGCGAATATTTTATGCAACGTCCACAGCACGTACGTGGCCGGCGATCATACGCTTTACTTTGGGGAAGTGACCGATATTTTGATGAAAGACGAACCGGGCGACCCGCTCTTGTTTTTTGAAGGGAAGTACCGGAGCATTGGACAATAAGCGCCCTTGGATGGATCGGGGCCGCTATGTCGATGCGGGGACGACGCAACAGGCGGTTCAGCCCGTCATCTTGCGTCCCGGCCGTTTCCATGGCGCTATTAGAAAAGGTGTCCCGCTGTTTGGGACACCTTCGTTGTTATTTTTTCAATACATCGTGATCAACGTACCGTTCGCCGTTCAGTTCGCTGATGACGTTGATGGCGACTTTCGCCCCGTCACCCGCTGTGATGATCGTATGAACGCTGACGCCGGCCACCGTCCCCGCCGCCCAAATGCCGTCGATGTTCGTTTTGCCATTGGCGTCGACGTCAATCACCGTTTTAATGCGCGGCTCCGTGCCCGGTTTGGTGCGCAGGCCGATTTTTTCCGCCAGATCCGTGGCGACGCCGGTGGCGAAAATGACGTGTTTCGCCTCAAAGGAGCCGTTTTCCGTTTCGAGGCGGAAGCCGCCGTCCGTTTTTTGCACGTCTGTCACTTGCGTTTCCACCAATTCCGCGCCGAATTTCGCGGCTTGCCGTTTTCCTGTTTCGACCAATTCCGGGCCGCTGATTTCCGGAACACCGTAATGGTTTTCCACCCAAGCGCGCTTGGTCATGCCTTTGTCGCTGTCAAACAACACTGTTTTCTTTCCCGCTTTGGCGGCGAAGATCGCAGCGCTCGCTCCCGCCGGTCCAGCGCCGATGATGGCGATGTCGTACATCGTGACCGCCTCCTTGTTTTGAATATTGGCACTATCATTCATTACTTTATCACAAATGGAAAAAGGGTCCAAATGATCTGCTTTTTATTTATAATTGCTATCATTTTATATTTACTTTAAATAATTATGGGCGTATAATAGATACCAAACACGCAGCAAAGGGGAGGAAACGCGTGAATAAACCGGCCGTTTGTGAACAGTGCGGCCAGCCGTTGCGGCGGCTGAAACACTCACTGCTTTGCCAATGCGGGACGAAAATTGTGGTTCAAAAATCATATCGCTAAAAACGATTTCCTGTTTCTGTCGTATTCAACCGGCGAATGGCGCCGGTTTTTTTCTGTCCTCATTTGGGGTGGCGGCGAATATATAAAAGTAAAACCGCATTTTTCACAAGGGTTGGTGCCGCTGATGCACGACAAACGAGATTTGGGCGCCCGCTTGGCCGCTTTTTACCGAGGGATGGCGGAGTGGGTGGGACAAAAGCAGAAGTATTTTCCTCTTCCATCCCATGAAGAGAGCCGGGATCAGTTGCTTGCTTACTTATATATGAGGGAGCATATGCCGTCGGATTTGCATGAAGCGATGGAAGACGCCGGATGGCGGCTCGAGGGGCAAGAGGCTCATCTCATCGACGCGATCGAACAAGTTTTGGCATATTTGCGCACGCGGGTTGATGGCGGATGGGAGCTTCGAAAGATGACAAGAAAGGAAGCGAAACAGTTGCTTCATAAACGGGCGGAGGCAGTGTTCGGAAGCCCAAGTTCTGTTCGGCCGACACGCATTATGGTGACGATGGACGAGGCATGGGTGGATGAGCCGGGGCTGATCGAGCGGCTGCTTCTTTATGGCATGGACATTGCCCGCATCAACTGCGCCTACGGTTCTCCAGAAACGTGGGAGGCGCTCGTGGCCATCATTCGTCAAGCCGAGAAGCAGTTGGAGCAACAGCTGCAGGGAAGGCGATGCCGCATTTACATGGATCTGCCGGGGCCAAAAATCCGGGTCGACCGCTTGGCGGTCAACGCGGGGCCGATGAAGCTCTCTGTGAAGAAAAATCTATATGGAGAGCCAATGGAGCCGCTCTTCGGCCTCATTTCCTTCTCTTCTTCCCCGCCGCCGTCTCCGCTCCCCCGCGATGTTTCATTCTTGTGGCAGTTGACGGCTGAGGACGGAGCGACCGTCGAAGAAGGGGATGAACTGCTGTTTACCGATGTGCGCGGAAAAAAACGAAAACTTCGGGTCACGGAACAAATCGCGCCGTCTTGTTTTAAAGTTCTTCTTTCGCGGACGGCCTATGTGCAAAAAGGGATGAAACTGCGGCGCGGGTCGGCTTCCTTCACTCTATGTTCTGTTTTGTTCATTCCAATGAAAGCGTTTGTCACGGTCGGTACACCGCTGTATATTTATTTCGATGACGCTGCGTTTGCACAGGCGCAGAATGGATGCGGTGTGAAAATGATGACGACATTGGCGAAAGCGTGGCGCAATGTGCGGGTGGGGGACCGCCTTTACTTGAACGACGGCCAAATTGCGGCGCGGGTCGTCAAAGTGCACGAGCGGCATGTCGAGGCCAAAGTCGTTGCCGATGGCGGAAAGCGGAAAGCAATCAAGCAAGGAACAGGCATCCATCTTCCCGATTCGTTTCTTCATTTGGCCGTTCCGCCGCTTACGGACCGCGACCTTGAATGGATTCCGTTCATCGCGAGATGGGCGGATATCGTCGGGCTGTCGTTTGTTCAGGCCCCTCATGACCTGCGAAAGCTTTATCATTTGCTTGCCGAACAAGGGGCTGGTTCTCTCCCGGTGATCGCGAAAATCGAAACGCGGGCGGCGCTTCATAACTTCGTTCGCATCTTGCTTGAGGGATTGAAGTTTCCGGCGTTTGGTGTGATGATTGCGCGCGGCGATTTGGCCCTGGAGATTGGATTTGAACATCTTGCGGCCGCACAGAACGACGTTTTGGCGCTATGCCGGGCGGCTCACATCCCGGTCATTTGGGCGACGCAAGTGCTTGAACAAATGGCGAAAAAGGGAATTCCGTCGCGCGCGGAAATCTCGGATGTTTTTGTTGGAAAACAGGCGCAATGCATCATGTTGAACAAAGGAAGGCATATTGCGGAGGCGGTGCGCTTATTGTCGTCGTTGTTGGAAAAGGAGGAGAGGCAGAGTGGATCGCTGGCGATGCCGAAAACGGACGGCGAACGGATGAACCTGCTTAACTTGTGGGAGGATGAAGGGTGAGCGTTGGCCACTGCTTCCGCCGTCTGTTTGAGAAATGAGCCGCGCCAAAAAAGGAGTCCTGCTGTGTTAGGGGGCTCCATATTTTTTGTCTAAATGTAAACCTATATAAAAATAAAGTTGACAAATAAAAAACACATCAGGCACAATAGAAACAAATATTTGGAGAGGAGGGAAGATGTGCGAATCCATTCCTTTGTTTGGGCGGCATTTTTTGCCGCGTTGACGGCTGTTGGTGGGTGGATCAAAATTCCGGTGCCGTATGTGCCGTTTACGCTGCAAATCGCGGCGGTGTACTTGGCCGGCTGTCTGCTTGGCCCAAAAATCGGAGCGCTTAGCCAACTTCTATATGTCTTGATTGGGCTGGCGGGCGCGCCCGTGTTTGCGGAAGGAGGCGGGCTCGGTTATATTTGGAAGCCGACGTTTGGCTATTTGCTCGGTTTCATCGCCGGGGCGTATACGTGCGGCTTGCTTGTCCGCCGCTTTCAATGGACAAGAGCGAGAGACATATTGATGGCGAATGCAGCGGCATTGTTGGTCGTGTATGTGTTTGGCTGCGCGTGGCTGTACATAGCGATGAAATGGATCGCGGGGGCTCCGCTTTCCATCGGCCAAACGCTATGGTTCGGCTTTCTTCTCCCGGTGCCGGGAGATCTCGTGCTTTGCGCCGTTTGTTCGGTCATCGCGGCGCGCGTATGGCCGCGCGTCCGACCGATCATGATGACTCGAGGGATGGGGGGATAAGAGAATGGGGCAAGCCATTTTCATGACGGGAACAGGAACAGAAATCGGCAAAACGGTCGTCACTTCCATCGTGGCGTTGGCGCTGGAGCGGCTTGGGATGAGCGTAAGCGTGTTGAAACCGGTTCAGACTGGACTGGCCGAAGACGGGGTGTCGTTTGCCGAACAATATTGGTACGAACGAGTGGCGAAGCTTTCCGCATCAGAAGGCATGTACTATATGGAACCGGCGATGTCGCCGCATTTAGCGGCGAAGTTGACCGGCACGTCCATCGAACCAGAGAGGGTGGCCGAACGGTTGGAATGGTTGAAGCAGCGCTATGATGTGGTGCTCGTCGAAGGAGCGGGAGGGTTGGCCGTTCCGTGGTGTGAGCGCGACGGACGATTCTATATGACGAGTGATTTCCTTCGTGATTATCAGCTGCCGGCGATTCTCGTGTCGCTCTCAAGCCTTGGTGCGATTCATCACGCGGTGACGACGGCGGCGTATGCCGACGCGCAAGGCATTCGTCTGCTTGGCCTGATGTTTAATCAGTTTCAGGAACAAGAGATCATCCACCAAAACAATGTCGAAACGATCGCCGCCTTGCTTCGGCTGCCGGTGCTGGCGGTCGTGCCGCTCCTTCCTGCAGTCTCAAGGAGGGAACTGGAAACCCTAGCTCAGCATTGGATCGAACAAGGAAAGGCGAAACAACTGCTGGAGGTGCTTGGCGTTGGCGTATAGCTACGAGCAATTGGAACAGTGGGACAAGCAGTACGTCTGGCATCCATTTACGCAAATGAAGCAGTATGCCAAAGAACGCCCCTTGATCATTGAACGCGGGCAAGGAAGCTATTTGTACGATGTCGACGGCAACCGGTACTTGGACGGCTATGCGTCGCTATGGGTCAATGTCCACGGCCATAACGATCCGGAGCTGAATGCGGCGCTTCGCGAGCAATTGGAGAAAATTGCCCATTCGACATTGCTTGGTTCGGCGAATGTGCCGTCGATTTTGTTGGCCAAACGGCTGCTTGAATATTGGCCGCACATGTCGAAAGTGTTTTATTCCGATACCGGGGCGGCGGCGGTGGAAATCGCGCTCAAGATCGCCTATCAGTATTGGAAAAACATCGACCCGGTCCAATATGCGAAGAAGAACAAGTTTGTCTCGTTGAAGGAAGCGTACCACGGCGATACGGTCGGGGCGGTGAGCGTTGGCGGCATGGAAACGTTCCACCGCATTTTTGCGCCGCTTTTGTTTGAGCGGATCGAAGTGCCGTCGCCGTACGTGTACCGTATGGACGAATACGGAAGCGAGCAGGAGATCGTCGGCTATTGTTTGCGTGAGCTTGAACGGGTGCTTGAGGAGCAGCACGATCAAATCGCCGCGGTTGTCATCGAGCCGCTTGTGCAAGGAGCGGCGGGGATCATCGTCCATCCGCGCGGGTTTTTAAAAGGAGTGGAAAGGCTTTGCCGCCGGTATGGGGTGCTCTTCATTTGCGACGAGGTCGCCGTCGGCTTTGGCCGCACCGGCACGATGTTCGCTTGTGAGCAGGAAGAGGTGAAGCCTGATCTTGTCTGCCTTGGGAAAGGGATTACTGGAGGATATTTGCCGCTCGCGGCCACACTGGTCACGGAAGAGATTTATGCGGCATTTCTCGGCGATGTGGACGAAGACAAAACGTTTTACCACGGCCATACGTATACGGGGAATCAGCTCACTTGTTCCGTTGCGCTGAAAAACATTGAGCTCATCGAAAAACGCGGCTTGATTGACAGCGTAAAGCGGAAGGCGCGCCGGCTGGCCGAATGGCTTGATCGGTTGTATGACATTCCTATTGTCGGCGACATCCGGCAAAAAGGCTTGATGTGCGGCATTGAAATCGTGAAAGACCGAAGAACGAAAGAAGTGTTTCCGCGCGCGGCCATGGTGGAGCACCGGATCATCCTTGAGGCGCGCCGGAGGGGGCTTGTCATCCGTCCGCTCGGCCCGGTGTTGACGTTCATACCAGTTCTTTCGATGAGCGAAGACGAAATGGCTGAGGCGGTGCGCATTTTGTTCGATTCGCTTGCCTGTTTGTACGAACAGGCGCGCGCAGAGCTTCTATAAGCGGGGGCGGCGGACAGCCGCCTGCTTTTGTTTTTCGAATATACTGGGAATAAAAGAAAATAGTTTCCTTTAATGAGAATATCTTGTAGAAAGAGACCTTCCTTTGCATTCACGGATCGATGATTTGGAAGAAATCGCCGTTTTTCACCAGCCTTCTAGGTACTGGCCTAAGCAGCGGGCGTTTTTCCTGCATACAGTGGGACTAAAGCAAGCGGAAGGGGGGAAGCAAGATGAGCCATCTCCAAGTGGCGGATGAGCGCATTTGGCGGCCATGGGGCTGGTGGTTTTGGCGGCCGCGCCCGTTTTTCTTCGGCGCTCCGTTTTTTGGCGCTCCATTTTTCGGCGGCTTTTTAGGCGGTTTGCTCGGGAGCGCATTGGTTCCGCCGTTTTTCTATCCGTGGTGGTATGGCCCCATTTGGTGGTGAGAAACCGGCAAGGGTTGGGCGGACGGCCCACCCTCTTTTCTTGTTTGTTGCATATGAATACAGTGTAGCATTCTAGCTTTGGGGAAAGGAGAAGGAACGATGCTATTTCCAGGATTGTTGTTTGGCGCCCCATTTGTCGGCGGCTTCTTGGGTGGACTGCTCGGCGGCGCGTTAGCTCCGCGTCCGTTTTACCCGTACCCGCCGTATCCGCCGTATCCAGGCTGGTGGTATTGATCGTCTATTCATGAAAGAATAAGCATCCCTGTGGAACAAGAAGGGGTGCTTATTCAATGATCCCGGTGTCGCGGATGCGGACGTCCGCCGCCATCTCCTTCTCCCCCTTCTCAACCGCTCATTCGAAAGAGGATGTCCGGGTCAAGCGAGGACATCTTCATCGAACTGGATCATTGCATCACGTTGCCTCGGTAGGGAAGTTGACTCGTATATCCTTGGAACTGCTGGTACGTTTGCTGAAGTTTTTGCGGATCGGCGGCTTCGAGCTTGTACCATCCTTTTTTGAACATCAAATTGTACAAGTCGCGCTGACAGTTTTGCGTTTCGGTGAAAATATTCATCATATCTTGATATAACGGTTGGTTGCTCGCTTCATGCAAGTACACGCTGTATGACAACGTCATGTATTTTTCCGTCGCCAGCATGTCGTTGAGAAAATCGCGCTCGTTCATTTGCGGCGTTTTCGGCACTTGCGTCTCTGGATTTTGCACTTGTTTCGTGTTCATGCATCGTTCCTCCTTTCACATCACCGGCGGCTGCGGCGGGGCTTGCAAATGGCGCAAAATCATTTCGTAATGGCGTTGATGCATCTGTCCAACGCGCTCGATCGCCTGCACCACTTCCGGGTCTCGGCATTGCGCGGCGAAAAAGTGCGCTTTTTTCGCCGCCAGCAAATTCCACGACATCATGTCGGCAAAATACATGGCGTCTTTTGTCGACACCATCTGCGGCGGCTCGGGCGTCGCCGCCTGCGGGTTCATTTGCGGTTGCTGTTGCATCGTTGTTCGCTCCTTTCGTTAGTGGTTCGCTTGTAGGTTGTCCAGCGAGTGGAAAATTATACATAAATAAAAAATAAAACGTCAGGAAAAAACATATTCATATAGAACGGAAACATGGTACAATAAGAGATGGTGAATGCGTTTCCATACAAGGAGGCTGGCAACAGTGGAGCAGTTGATGCGCGATTTTTTCCTCTTCTTATCGAAAAATAAAACATTGACAAAATGGGCGAAGCGATACGGCCTCCGCTTCGGCGCTTCCAGGTTTGTCGCCGGCGAAACGATCGAGGAAGCGGTGCGTGTCATCCGTCAGCTGAACGAAAAAGGGCTGGCGGTCACGGTCGACTATTTGGGCGAGTTTGTCGACAACGAGCAGGAAGCGAATGAGATGGCGCGTCATTGCTTGGAGGCGATTGAGGCGATCAGCCGGGAGAAGTTGAACTCGCAGCTGTCGCTGAAAATGACATCGATGGGGCTTGACATTTCCGATGACCTTGTCATGCGCAACATGCGCCGCATTTTGGATGCGGCGAAAGAGCGCGGCGTGTTTGTGACGATCGATATGGAGGACTACTCGCGCTGCCAAAAGACGCTCAATATTTTTAAACAGCTGAAAAAAGAATACGACAACGTCGGCACGGTGCTGCAGGCGTATTTGTATCGGACGGAACAAGACATTGAAGACTTAAAGCCGTACCGCCCGAACTTGCGGCTCGTCAAAGGAGCGTACAAAGAGCCGCCTGAAGTGGCGTTTCCGGATAAAAAAGATGTCGATGAGAACTTTAAGAAGATCATCAAAATGCATTTGCTAAACGGCAATTATACGGCGGTGGCCACGCATGACGACGCCATCATCGAATATACGAAGCAGCTCGTCAAAGAATACAACATTCCCAACAGCCAGTTTGAATTCCAAATGCTGTACGGCATCCGCCCGGAGCGCCAACTCGAATTGGCGCGCGAAGGATATACGATGCGCGTGTACGTTCCGTACGGCACGGACTGGTACGGCTACTTTATGCGCCGGCTTGCCGAACGTCCGGCCAACGTGGCGTTTGTTTTAAAAGGCATCCTCCGCAAGTAGGGGGCGCCAAACAGAGGAAAACGCCGGCGCCGATCTCGGATGTGCACAACGGCAAGGGAGCTGACGCCATGGGCGTCAGTCCCCTTGCATGTTGTGCTTTTTGTATTGCTGGTTTTGGCTCGTCCGCTTGCCGCCGCCGTCGGCTTCGACCGTCGGGCCGGCGTTTCCTTTGACGCTTGCCGCGCTGACGCCACGTTCAGACGGATTTTTTTTCAGCCGGGCCATCGATGGTTCACCTCCTATCCTTAGTATGGGCAAAAATCGGAGCGCGATGTCGGGAAAAATGTGCGGCAAATATGTTGCGAAAATTACTAACATACTATATATTTAGTTATAGAGAGCGGTTTCAACGATATTTTTTTCATCAAAAAATGAATGACCATTCATTCAATGGTGTGAGGGGGAACCGAAATGGTAAAACGCATTCGGCGCGCCGCGGTGCTCGGGTCCGGCGTCATGGGTTCGGGCATTGCCGCCCATTTGGCGAACGTCGGCATTCCGACGCTGCTGTTGGATATCGTGCCGCGGGAATTGACGAAAGAGGAAGAAGCAAAAGGTTGGACGCTCGAGCATAAACAAATGCGCAACCGCCTCGCCAATCAGGCGCTCGAGCGGCTGCTCAAGCAAAAACCGGCGCCGCTCATGTCCAAAGACAACATCGCTTTGATTGAAACGGGCAACTTCGAGGATGACTTCCACCGGCTCGCGGAAGTCGATTGGATCATTGAAGCGGTCGTTGAAAAGCTGGAAGTGAAAAAAGAAGTCTTCGCTCGCGTCGACGAGGTGCGGACGCCGGGGACGATCGTCAGCTCGAACACATCCGGCATCTCGATCGCCGCAATGGCGGAGGGGCGTTCCGACGATTTCAAAAAACACTTTTTAGGCACGCATTTCTTCAACCCGCCGCGCTATTTGAAGCTGCTTGAGATCATCCCGACGGAGCATACGGATCCGGATGTGGTCGCCTATATGAAATCGTTCGGCGAAGACGTGCTCGGCAAAGGCGTCGTCATGGCGAAAGATACGCCGAACTTCATCGCCAACCGGATCGGCACGTATGGCTTGCTCGTCACCGTCCGCGAGATGATGCAAGGCGGCTACAGCGTCGGCGAGGTCGATTCGGTGACGGGGCCGCTCATCGGCCGGCCGAAAAGCGCGACGTTCCGCACGCTTGACGTCGTCGGGCTCGATACGTTCGTGCATGTCGCCAACAACGTGTATGAAAACGTCGAAGGGGAAGAAAAAGAGGCGTTCCGCGTGCCGGAGTTTATGAAAACGATGCTTGAAAACGGCTGGCTCGGCAGCAAATCCGGACAAGGCTTTTTTGTCAAGCAAGGAAAAGACATTCTCGAGCTGAACTACGTCACGATGCAATACGAGCCGCGCAAAAAGCTTGTCACCCCGGCGGTGGAGATGGCGAAGCAGGCGAAAGGAGCGGCTGCCAAGCTGCAAACGCTCGTGTATGCCGATGGCGACCGCGCGGGAACGCTCCTTTGGAACATCATCGCACCGACATTGCTGTACACTGCCCGCCTTGTCGGGGAGATCGCCGACGACATCGCAGCGATCGATCAGGCGATGAAGTGGGGGTTCGGCTGGGAGCAAGGTCCGTTTGAACTGTGGGACGCGATCGGCCTCGAGAAGTCGGTGCGTAAAATGCAGTCAGAAGGGCGCGACATCCCGTCGTGGATCACGGACATGCTCGCCGACGGAGCCACATCGTTCTATAAAACGGAAAACGGCCGGCTGTTCTATTATGCGCCGGGCGGGTATAAAACAGTAGAAGAAAACGAAAAAGTCATCCACATCCGCCGGCTGAAAGAGGCGCGCGGCGTCATCAAGAAAAATGCCGGCGCCAGCCTCATTGACCTCGGCGACGACGTGGCGCTTCTGGAGTTCCATTCGCCGAACAACGCGATTGGCGCCGATATTGTCCAAATGATCAACGAGGCGCTTGAGGAAGTCAACCGCAACTACAAAGGGCTCGTCATCGGCAACCAAGGGAAAAACTTCTGCGTCGGCGCGAACTTGGCGATGATGCTCATGGAGGCGCAAGACGAAAACTTTTTTGAATTGGAACTTGCCGTTCGCCAGTTCCAGCAAGCGCTTCTCAAAATGAAATACAACCCGAAGCCGGTCGTCGTCGCGCCGTTTGCCATGACGTTAGGCGGCGGGGCGGAAGTGAGCTTGGCGGCTTCACGCATCCAAGCGGCGGCCGAGACGTACATCGGGCTCGTCGAAGTCGGCGTCGGCTTGATTCCGGGCGGCGGCGGCAACAAGGAGCTGTACATCAAACGGTTGAACAGCCTGCCGCGCGGCGTGGACGTCGACTACGTCAAAATCGCGGCCAGCGTATTTGAAACGATCGCCATGGCGAAAGTGTCGACGTCAGCGGCGGAAGCGCGCGAGCTTGGCTTCTTGAATCACCGCGACGGCATCACGATGAACGGCGACCATCTGCTGTATGAAGCGAAACAGGCGGTGCTCTCGATGTATGAGGAAGGGTACCGGCCTCCTGTAAGGAAGAAAGTGCCGGTGGCCGGCGAAAGCGGCTATGCCGCCATGCTGCTTGGGGCGCAGTCGATGTTCCATTCCGGCTACATCAGCGAGCACGATTTGAAAATCGCGAAAAAGCTGGCGTATGTTCTAGCCGGCGGCAAAGTGCCGTACGGAACGGAAGTCGACGAGCAATATTTGCTCGATCTCGAGCGCGAGGCGTTTTTGAGCCTCATCGGCGAGCCGAAGACGCAAGCGCGCATGCAGCATATGCTTGTGAAAGGAAAACCGCTCCGCAACTAAAGCGGAGGAGATCAAGGGGGGATTGGCGTGAGAGAAGCGGTCATTGTCGCAGGTGCGCGCACACCGGTCGGCAAAGCGAAAAAAGGAACGCTCGCCCACGTGCGGCCGGATGATTTAGGGGCGCTCGTCGTGAAAGAAACGATCAAGCGCGCGGGGAACTATGAAGGAAACATTGACGACTTGATTATCGGGTGCGCCATGCCGGAGGCGGAGCAAGGATTGAACATCGCCCGCAACATCGGCGCGCTCGCCGGGCTGCCATATACCGTGCCGGCGATCACGATCAACCGGTATTGCTCGTCCGGTTTGCAGGCGATCGCCTATGCGGCGGAACGGGTGATGCTCGGCCATTCCGACACGGTCATCGCCGGCGGGGTCGAATCGATGAGCATGGTGCCGATGATGGGGCATGTCGTCCGCCCGAACGCCCGCTTGGCGGAAGAAGCGCCGGAATACTACATGTCGATGGGGCACACTGCCGAGCAAGTGGCGAAAAAATACGGCGTCAGCCGCGAGGACCAAGACGCATTCGCGGTGCGCAGCCACCAGCGCGCCGCCAAGGCGATTGCCGAAGGAAAATTCAATGAAGAAATCGTGCCGGTCGAGGTGACGGTGCGCAAAGTAGAAGGCAACAAACTCGTTGAGGAGAAAGTCGTCTTTACACAAGATGAAGGCGTGCGCCCGGACACGAATATGGAAACGCTCGCGAAACTCCGGCCGGCGTTTGCGGTAAATGGCACCGTCACCGCCGGCAACGCGTCGCAAATGAGCGACGGGGCGGCGGCGGTCATGGTGATGGACCGCGAAAAAGCGGAGTCGCTCGGCTTGAAGCCGCTCGGCAAGTTTCGTTCGTTCGCGGTTGCCGGCGTGCCGCCGGAAGTGATGGGGATCGGCCCGGTCGCTGCGGTGCCGAAAGCGTTGAAGCTGGCCGGCCTTGAGCTGTCCGACATCGGTTTGATCGAGCTGAACGAAGCGTTCGCCTCGCAATCGATCCAAGTCATCCGCGAACTTGGGTTGGATGAAGACATTGTCAACGTCAACGGCGGGGCGATTGCTCTAGGCCACCCGCTCGGCTGCACGGGCGCGAAGCTGACATTGTCTTTGCTTTACGAAATGCGGCGCCGCAACGTGCAGTTCGGCATCGTCACGATGTGCATCGGCGGCGGCATGGGAGCGGCCGGCGTGTTTGAGCTGCTGTAGCGGCAGCTGACAGCGAGCGGGCTTCATCAGCTCGCGCGAGGCATGCATCCGCATTTGCCCGGCTGCATGGAACGTCTATTTCCCGGGCGGCGTTGCCGCCCGGATCATCAATCATCTTTCGGGGGAGGAAATCAACGATGGCCAAAACGATGGAAGAAGCGATCAAAGGCGGCAGCTTTTTGATTGAAGACATTCCGGCGGAGCGCGTGTTTACGCCGGAAGATTTCACCGACGAACATCATATGATTGCCAAAACGACGGAAGAGTATGTCAACAATGAAGTGCTCCCGCAGCTCGAGCATTTGGAAAACCACGAGTTTGACCGTTCCGTGAAATTGCTTCGCAAAGCGGGCGAGCTCGGCTTGTTAAGCGCTGACATTCCGGAAGAATACGGCGGTTTGGGCCTAGATAAAGTCAGTTCGGCCATCATTGCGGAAAAAATGGCGCCGGCCGGCGGTTTTGCCATTTCGCACGGGGCGCACGTCGGAATTGGCTCGCTGCCGATTGTGTTGTTTGGCACGGAAGAACAAAAACAAAAATATTTGCCGTATTTAGCGACCGGCGAAAAAATCGCCGCCTACGCCTTGACGGAGCCTGGCTCGGGTTCGGACGCCCTCGGCGCGAAAACGACGGCGAGATTAAACGCGGAAGGCACGCATTACATTTTAAACGGCGAAAAACAATGGATCACCAACTCCGGTTTTGCTGATGTGTTTGTCGTCTATGCAAAAGTCGACGGCGAACATTTCACCGCGTTCATCGTGGAACGCGACTTCCCGGGCGTTTCAACTGGTCCGGAAGAAAAGAAAATGGGGATTAAAAGCTCGTCGACAAGAACGCTCATTTTGCAAGATGTGCCGGTGCCGAAAGAAAACGTGCTCGGTGAAATCGGAAAAGGCCATGTCATCGCCTTCAACATTTTGAACATCGGCCGCTACAAGCTTGGGTTAGGGGCGGTCGGCGGCGCGAAGCGGGCGCTTGAAATCACGCTCAAATACGCCAATCAGCGCCAGCAATTCAAACGGCCGATTTCGCAGTTTACGTTGACGCAGGAAAAATTCGCGACGATGGCGTCGCGCCTGTATGCCGCCGAAAGCTCGGTTTACCGCACGGTCGGCTTGTTCGATGAACGGATGGGCCTGCTTGATGCGGAAAAGGCGAAAGATGGCAAAGAAGTGGCGAAATCGATCGCCGAATATGCGATCGAATGCTCATTGAACAAGTTTTTTGCCACGGAAGTGCTCGATTACATCGTGGATGAAGGCGTGCAAATCCACGGCGGGTACGGCTTTATGCAGGAATACGAAATTGAGCGCGCCTACCGCGATTCGCGCATCAACCGCATTTTCGAGGGGACGAACGAAATCAACCGCCTTCTCGTGCCGGGCATGTATTTGAAAAAGGCGTTAAAAGGCGAGCTGCCGCTCTTCCAAAAAGCGCAGCAGCTTCAGGAAGAACTGATGATGATGGCCGCCGAAGAGCCGGGGACGGGCGCGCTGGAACAAGAGAAATACTTGGTGCGCAACGCGAAAAAAATCGCCTTGATGGTCGCCGGTTTAGCGGCGCAAAAATACGGCCAGCGCATTGAAGAAGAGCAAGAAGTGCTCGTCAACATCGCCGACATCGTCTCGAACATTTATGCGATGGAATCAGCGCTTTTGCGCACGGAAAAAGCGATTCAGGCGAGCGGTGAGGAGAAAAACAAACAAAAATTGCTGTACACGCAAATTTTCTGCCAAGAGGCGTTCAATGAAATTGAAGCCCATGCGAAAGAAACGCTCGTCGCCGTCGAACAAGGAGACACGCTGCGGATGATGCTCGCCGCTCTCCGACGGCTGACGCGCCATACGCCGATCAACGTGATCGCGAAAAAACGCGAAGCGGCCGCCGCGCTCATTGAAGCCGAACGGTATATTGTGTGATAATGGGAAGTGCCAGGCGTTTGCCTGGTGCTTCTTATTTGTTTGCCACACAGCGGAAATGAAAGGGAGGAGTGAAGATGGCGCTCACGCTCTATTGGTATCCAAAATGCGGAACGTGCCGGAAGGCGAAAAAATGGTTGGATGAACACGGCATTGAGGTGCAAACGGTGCATTTGGTCGACGAGCCGCTGACGAAAGAGCAGCTCGCCCGTTTGCACCGTCAAAGCGGGCTGCCGCTCAAAAAATTTTTCAACACGAGCGGGATGAAATACCGCGAGCTTGGCTTGAAGGACAAGCTCGACCGCGCATCGGAAGACGAGATGCTCGATTGGCTCGCCTCGGACGGGATGTTGGTCAAACGGCCGATTTTGACGGACGGCGAGCGGGTCGTCGTGGGCTTTCGCGAACAAGAATACGAGGCGTTTTTCGCGGCGGGGACATAAAAAATTTTTTGCAAAATCGGGTGAATTCAGTGAGTTTTTGCGGAAAATCGGTTATGATGAAAAGGAATATACATTTTGTCGCAATGGAGGGATACGATGAACACGCCGAAAGAACTTCGCTATACAAAGGAGCATGAGTGGGTGCGCGTGGAAGGAGAGAACGTGCGCATCGGCATTACGGATTACGCCCAATCAGAGCTTGGCGACATCGTCTTTGTCGAGCTGCCGGAAGTCGGCGCAGAGGTTACGGCGAACGAGCCGTTCGGCAGCGTTGAATCGGTGAAAACGGTCTCGGAATTGTATGCGCCGATCAGCGGCACGGTCGTTGAAGTGAATGAGGCGTTAAATGACCATCCGGAGTACGTGAACGAATCGCCGTATGACAAAGCGTGGATGATCGTCGTCAAACCGAATGATTTGAGCGAAATCGACAATTTGTTGACGGCGGAACAATACGAGGCGATGATCAACGAAGGATAAACGTTCCTGCAATCTTCGCTTCGATTCGGGCACTCTATACATACCGGAATTTGATTGAAAAAAGGGGTGCTCGCGATGGCGCTGCAAACGACGCGCATAGATGTCACGGACCGGATCATCGGCAAACTGAACGGCCGCTCGCTGGAGTTGTACGAGGAAGGAGAGCTCATCGGGCGCCTTCCGCTTCCGGCGGCCGTCCCGTTGAAAAAGGGGTATACCGAACAAAACGGAAGAATTTACAAACAGGTGACCGCTACCGTTGAGCCGGACCAAAAATATGTCGATTGCGACGGGGAAGCGGGCTGGTGTTGAAAGGCAACGGTGGATGGCCGTTGCTTTTCATTTTCAACATTTGGCCGGCGCAAGACATACAATAATAGTATCCTCATTTGAAGTTAGGTGGGTCGGACATGCGACGCGTGGAAAAAGTGATCATCGTCGAAGGGCGATCAGACAAGCAAAAAGTGGCGGCGGTGCTGAACGAACCAGTCGTCATCGTCTGCACAAACGGCACGATCAGTGATGCGCGCCTTGAGGAGCTGGCCGATGAGCTGGAAGGATGCGATGTATACGTCTTGGCCGATGCCGATGAGGCGGGAGAAAAATTGCGCCGGCAGTTTCGCCGCATGTTTCCAGAGGCGGAGCATCTTTACATTGACCGGGCGTATGGCGAAGTGGCGGCCGCTCCGCCTTGGCACTTGGCGCAAGTGCTGTTGCGCGCTCGTTTCGACGTCCGCATCGAATCGCTCATGAGGGGAAGAGGCGAGTGAAAGCGATCGACCGAAACGATGTCATGCGAGTGGTGGAAGTCGAGCCGCTTCTGGCCCTTTACTTGTATACCCCGCTGTGCGGCACGTGCCAGCTGGCGCGGCGGATGCTTGTGGTGGTGGAGCAGTTGTTTCCGGCGCTGCCGTTTTACGAAACAGACATTAACTATATCCCCGAGCAGGCGGCCGAGTGGAAAATTGAAAGCGTCCCTTGCCTGCTTCTTTTTAGGGACGGAACGGTCGCAGGCAAGTGGTATGCCTTTCATTCCGTTCCGTATTTGTACGAAGTGATTCAAGCCTGCTTGCCGTCCCGATGATTCGCCTTTTTTTGACGCTGTTTGACACATTTCTTGGGAAATGACAAAAACGGCGCTCGTTCGTCAACGGGTTGTCGAGATTTTTGTAAAGGATTCTCCCCCCTTTGAATGGAAATAAAGGAAACAAAGGAAAATGGGGGAGGATGCGCAATGGAAATGCGTGAATTGATCGGGCAATTCGTGGAACGGATGCAAGGGTTGCGCCATTTGATGCCGATTTTGCCGGATGAGCAGCTGTATGTTCGGTTTGAAAGCGATGACGAAACCGCCTTGCTGTTGATCGGCAAGGAATCAGCCGCTAGAGGGATGGAAAACGATGAACGGAAAACATTGACGGTGCGCGGTTCCAAAGAGGCGCTCGCGTCCCTGCTGAACGGCGAACTGAAGCTGCAGCAGCTCGTCCGGTTGCGTGAAGTGCACGTGTCAGGAAGCTTCCGCCAGCTTTTGCTTCTTGAATCGCTCCTCCATTTGGCCAAGCCTTATCGGGACGTCGGATAAAAAAGATGTTGACACGCTTCGACAGACAATGATACAATCACATTCGTAGTCAATTGAATAGGCGATTGTTGCGCTCTTATCAAGAGAGGTGGAGGGATGTGCCCAATGAAGCCCGGCAACCGTCAGCGCATGTGCTGAAATGGTGCCAATTCACACAAAGCGGCCTGCTTTGAGAGATAAGAGACGGAATGGTGCACAATACCTTTCTGTTCTCTGCGGGCAGAAAGGTTTTCTTTTTGCGCTCTGCCGCTTGGGGAGGAAGGTGAAACGATGATTACACTCGAACAAGTGACGAAAATCTATCAAGCGGCCAACGGTTCGGTCACGGCAGTCGACAATGTGTCGCTTGAGATTCGCGAAGGAGAAATTTTCGGCATTATCGGCTACAGCGGCGCTGGGAAAAGCACGCTCATCCGCTTGCTCAATGGGCTCGAGAAGCCGACGAGCGGCCGGGTGGTCGTCGCCGGGCGCGATATGACGCGCGTGAAAGGGCGGGAGCTGCGCAAGGCGCGCCAAGAAATCGGGATGATTTTCCAGCATTTCAACTTGCTTTGGTCTCGCACAGTCAGGGAAAACATTGCCTTTCCGCTTGAAATTGCCGGCGTCCCGAAAGAGGAGCGGAACAAGCGGGTGGATGAATTGATCGAGCTTGTCGGCCTTTCCGGGCGCGAGGATGCCTACCCGTCGCAGCTGAGCGGCGGGCAAAAGCAGCGGGTCGGCATCGCCCGGGCGCTCGCCAACAACCCGAAAGTCTTGCTGTGCGACGAGGCGACATCGGCGTTGGACCCGCAGACGACCGATGCGATTTTGGACTTGCTCGTTGACATCAACAAGCGTCTCGGGCTGACGATTGTGCTGATCACCCATGAAATGCACGTCATCCGCAAAATTTGCGACCGCGTTGCGGTGATGGAAAGCGGCCGAATCGTCGAGCAAGGCGAAGTGCTGCATGTGTTCCGCAACCCGCAGCAACCGATTACGAAACGGTTCGTCAAGCAGCTGATCGAGCCCGAGGAGACGGAAGAGGCGATTTCTCATTTGTTTGGCCAATACCCGAGCGGGCTGATCGCGCAGCTGACGTTCGTCGGCGCGGCAGCCGGAAAGCCGCTCATCACCGAGGTGGTGCGTCAGTTTGCCGTCGATGTCAACATTTTGCAAGGGAAAATTTCGCAAACCCATCAAGGCGCCTATGGGGTGCTGTTCGTGCACCTCGACGGGGCGAGGGATGAAATCGACCGGGCGCTTGACTATATTCAACGCCAGCAAGTAGCGGTGGAGGTGATTCACGATGCTCGCTAACCTCCTGCCGAACGTGCAATGGGAGACGATGTGGGCGGCGACGGTCGAGACGCTGTATATGACGGGAGTGGCGGTGGCGGCCACTTTCGTCCTCGGAATCGTTCTTGGCTTGCTTCTATTTTTGACAGCGAAGGGCAACCTATGGGAAAACCGGTTTGTCAATACAGTGATTGCTGCGTTTGTGAACATTTTCCGCTCTATTCCGTTTATTATTTTGATCATTTTGCTCATTCCGTTTACAACATGGCTCGTCGGGACGATGCTTGGCGCCAATGCGGCGCTGCCGGCTTTGGTCATTGGGGCCGCGCCGTTTTACGCCCGCATGGTCGAAATCGCTCTTCGCGAAATTGATAAAGGCGTCATCGAAGCAGCTCAAGCGATGGGCGCCTCAACGTGGACGATCATTTGGAAAGTGCTGCTGCCGGAGTCTTTGCCGGCGCTTGTCTCCGGCATTACGGTGACGGCGGTGTCGCTCGTCAGCTATACAGCGATGGCTGGAGCCATCGGCGCCGGCGGGCTTGGGAACTTGGCGTATTTGGAAGGGTTCCAGCGCAACCATAACGATGTGACATTTGTCGCAACCGTATTGGTGTTGGTCATTGTATTTATCATTCAGCTGATCGGTGACTTTGTCACTTCGAAAATCGATAAACGATAAAGGGGGAAACAACTGATGAAGAAATGGTTGGGTGTGTTGCTCGCCGCCATTCTCGTGCTCGCTTTGGCGGCATGCGGCGGCAACAAGAACGACAACGCGGAAGGCGGCAAAGACGGCAAATTGGTGAAGCTGAAAGTCGGCGCTTCGAACGTGCCGCATGCGGAAATTTTGGAAAAAGCGAAACCGATTTTGAAGAAAAAAGGCATCGACTTGGAGATCATCACATTCCAAGATTACATCTTGCCGAACAAAGCGTTGGCGGAGAAGCAAATCGATGCCAACTACTTCCAACACATCCCGTATTTAGAATCGCAAAAGAAAGAATACGGTTATGATTTCGTCAACGCCGGCGGCATTCATATCGAGCCGATCGGCTTATACTCGAAAAAATACAAAAGCATTGAAGAACTGCCGGACGGTGCGACGATCATCATGAGCAACTCGGTCGCCGACCATGGCCGCATTTTGTCGATGCTGCAAGAAAAAGGGCTCATTAAATTGAAACCGGGCGTCGATAAAACGAAAGCGACGGTCAACGACATCGTGGAAAACCCGAAACATTTGAAATTTAAGGCCGATGTCGACGCCGGGCTTCTGCCGCAAATTTACAAAAACGGCGAAGGCGATGCGGTGCTGATCAACGCCAACTATGCGCTTGACGCCGGTTTGGACCCGGCGAAAGACCCGATCGCCGTTGAGTCGCCGAAAAACAATCCGTATGTGAACATTATTGCGGTGCGCAAAGGCGATGAAAACCGGAAAGAAATCAAAACGCTTGTCGAAGTGCTGCAATCGAAAGAAATCCAAGATTTCATTAAAGAAAAATACCACGGCGCCGTCATTCCAGCGGCGGAAAACAATCAATAACGGGAGCGTTTCGCTTCCGTTTCTTTTTTGTCCCCAAAAAGCCGCTCCCCTTAAACGAAAAGAAAGCAGCAAAGGTTAAAACGATTCTGAATCCGAGGGCGCCGCGGCCGACCTGTTTCTCCGCTCTTCATCGGCCGTTCAAACGCGCCAGTACGGCGGCGAGCATAACGATGATGACGCAGTTTTGCAGGACGATCACAGCCGTTAAGCTGAAGGCGCCGTCTCCCTGTTCACCGAGGGTGTTGCCGATGATGATCCACGTCAAAAACGAAGCGAAAGCGGCTGTTAAGGCAAAGACAACCCAACGAATCAATCGCATTTCCCCCTTTTGTATTGATGATGGAAGTTGAACAGAACAGGCGGTTTTCATCATGACGTTCCATCTATGATCGCGAAACGGTGGTGTTTCCACACGCTTTCAATACCATTCGTTGTTTAATTTCGTTTTCCTTCATGCATACTAACAGCAGACACGAGCAAAGGAGGAAAACGGAGATGAACAACGGAACATATGCATCGGTCGAATCCGCGCTTCGCCACTACAAGGAAGGAATCGGAGCGTTTACGCAAAAGCTGCCGGCGGTCGCCGAGCGGTTCAACGCATTCACCGACACCTGCTTTGCCGAAGGGGCGCTGTCGAAAAAAGAAAAACAATTGATCGCCCTTGGCATCAGCGTGGCGACTCAAGACGAGTATTGCACGATTTATCATACGAAAGGCTGCCTAGATGAAGGAGCGTCCGAACAAGAAATTTTGGAAGCATGCGCGGTGGCGGCCGCGTTTGGCGGCGGGGCGGCGATGAGCCAGGCGGTGACGCTTGTGCAGGAATGCCTCGGCGAGCTGCGGGAGGCTCACTAGACTCCGGAAAAACGGGGTCTTTTTTTTTTGCAAAAACTCGTACAAGCTTGAGGTTTTCGTGTAAAATAGTAAAAGGCGCTGTTTTTTCACACGGTCATAGTGAAAACAGAGCGAGAAAGTTGCAGGCAGTTTTCATTTGTTATAAAATTATAATGAGAATAAATTGAGAATGAGCGATCGCTAGAAGACGAGCGAGCTACGATTACTTTCAAGCGGGAATTGGAGGTATGCTGCATGGCAGTATTGACGATTCGAAATCTTCACGTCTCCGTGGAGGGAAAAGAAATTTTAAAAGGAGTGGACTTGGAAGTAAAAGGCGGGGAAATCCACGCCATCATGGGTCCGAACGGGACGGGGAAATCGACGCTGGCATCGGCCGTTATGGGCCATCCGAAATATGAGGTGACCGAGGGCGAGATTACGCTTGACGGCCAAAACGTCTTGGAGATGGAAGTCGATGAGCGGGCGCGCGCCGGCCTGTTTTTGGCGATGCAATACCCAAGCGAAATCAGCGGAGTGACGAACGCCGACTTTTTGAGCGCTGCGATCAATGCCCGGCTTGGGGAGGGCAACGAAATTTCGCTCATGAAATTCATCCGCAAGCTCGATGAAAAAATGGCGTTTCTCGAAATGAACCCGGATATGGCGCACCGTTACTTGAACGAAGGATTCTCGGGCGGGGAGAAAAAGCGGAACGAAATTTTGCAATTGATGATGCTCGAGCCGAAAATCGCCATTTTGGACGAGATCGACTCCGGATTGGACATTGACGCGCTGAAAATTGTGGCCAAAGGCGTCAACGAAATGCGCAGCAGCGAATTCGGCTGTTTGATCATCACTCACTACCAACGGTTATTGAACTACATCACGCCGGATTACGTGCACGTCATGATGCAAGGGCGCATCGTCAAATCCGGCGGTCCGGAACTGGCGCAGCGGCTTGAGGCCGAAGGGTACGACTGGATCAAAAAAGAGCTTGGCATCGAAGACGAAACGGTCGGACAAGAAGCGTAAGCGTTAGGAGGAGGATTATGGCGACAGAAACGAAAATCCCATTTGAGCAGTCATACATCCGCACGTTCTCAAGCGGGCGCGGCGAGCCGGACTGGCTGACGGTGCGGCGCCTTGAGGCGCTTGAGCTGGCGGAGCGGCTGCCGCTTCCGAAACCGGAGAAAACGAAAATCGACAAATGGAATTTCACCGAGTTCGCCCGCCACACGGTCGACAGCGCGCCGTATGATGGTCTTGACGATTTGCCGGAAGCGGTCAAGGCGCTCATTGAAGCAGGCGAAGGAACGAAAAACTTGTACGTGCAGCGCAACCATACGCCGGCGTACGTGTCGCTGTCCGATGAGTTGAAAGAAAAAGGCGTCATTTTCACCGACATCTTCACAGCAGCGAGCGAGCATGGCGACTTGCTGAAAAACTATTTTATGAGGGCGGTCAAGCCGGATGAGCACCGCCTCGCCGCGCTCCATGCGGCGCTGTTTAACGGCGGCGTGTTCGTTTACGTTCCGAAAAACGTGGAGATCGAAACGCCGCTTCAAGCCGTCTACATTCAAGATGAGGATGACATCGCCTTGTTCAACCACGTCATCGTTGTCGCGGAAGACAACAGCCGCGTCGTGTTTGTCGAAAACTATATATCGGCAAGCAGGGAAGGAAAAGCGGTCGCCAATGTGGTCGCCGAGGTGTTTGCCCAAGCGAACGCAAGCGTCTTTTTCGCCGCCGTCGACCATTTGGCAAAAGGCACAACGACGTATGTCAATCGGCGCGGCATTGCTGGGCGCGACGGACGGATCGAATGGGCGCTCGGGCTGATGAATGACGGCAACACGGTCTCCGAGAACATCACCTGCCTTGTCGGCGACGGCTCGTTCGGCGATGCGAAAACGGTCGCGGTCAGCCGCGGCGAGCAAGTGCAAAACTTTACGACCAGCATTATTCATTACGGCAAGCATACAGAAGGAAGCATTTTAAAACACGGCGTCGTCCGCGACAGCGCGACCTCAATTTTCAACGGCATCGGCAAAATTGAGCACGGCGCGTCGAAGTCAAACGCCGAGCAGGAGTCGCGCGTCTTGATGCTGAGCGAAAAAGCGCGCGGCGATGCGAACCCGATTTTGCTCATTGATGAAGACGACGTCATGGCTGGCCACGCGGCATCGGTGGGACGCGTCGATCCGATTCAATTGTATTACTTAATGAGCCGCGGCATTCCGAGACGCGACGCGGAACGACTCATCATCCACGGCTTTTTGGCGCCGGTTGTCGAAGCGATTCCGATTGAAGGCGTGAAAAACCAATTAATCGAAGTGATTGAAAGGAAAGTTCAATCATGAATGTCAACGAAATTCGCGCGTTGTTTCCGATTTTGCACCAACAAGTCAACGGCCATCCGCTCATTTATTTTGACAGCGCGGCGACGTCGCAAAAGCCGCTGCCGGTGATCGAGGCGCTTGACCGCTATTACCGCGAATACAACTCGAACGTCCATCGCGGCGTCCATACGCTCGGGACGAAGGCGACCGATGCGTACGAAGGCGCGCGCGAAAAAGTGCGGCGGTTTTTAAACGCCCAATCGGCGCAGGAAATCATTTTTACGCGCGGCACGACGGCGTCGCTCAACTTGGTCGCTGCAAGCTACGGGCGCGCCAATGTCAAAGAAGGCGACGAGATCGTCATCACGTACATGGAGCATCACAGCAACTTGATCCCATGGCAGCAGCTGTCGAAACAAACGGGCGCAACGCTGAAATACATTCCGCTGCAGGAAGACGGCACGATCGATTTGCGCGACGTTGAGGCGGCCATCACCAAAGCGGCGAAGATCGTCGCCATCGCTCATGTGTCGAACGTGCTCGGGACGATCAATCCGGTGCGGGAGATCGCCCGCCTCGCCCATGAGCGCGGGGCGGTCGTCGTCGTCGATGCGGCGCAAAGCGCTCCGCATATGAAAATCGACGTCCAAGAGCTCGATTGCGACTTTTTGGCGTTTTCCGGCCATAAAATGTGCGGGCCGACGGGAATCGGCGTATTATATGGCAAAAAGAAATGGCTTGAGCAGATGGAGCCGGTCGAGTTCGGCGGGGAAATGATCGATTTCGTCGATCTGTACGATTCGACGTGGAAAGAGCTGCCGTGGAAGTTTGAAGGCGGCACGCCGATCATCGCTGGGGCGATCGGCCTTGGCGCGGCGATCGACTTCCTCGAGCAAGTCGGCTTGGACGCCATCGCCGCCCACGAGCACGAGCTGGCGCAATATGCGCTTGAACGAATGGCGGACATCGAAGGCGTCACCGTCTACGGCCCGAAAGAGCGGGCGGGGCTTGTCACGTTCAACATCGACGGGGTGCATCCGCACGATGTGGCGACTGTCCTTGACGCCGAAGGAATCGCCATCCGCGCCGGCCACCATTGCGCCCAGCCGCTCATGAAATGGCTCGGCGTGACGGCGACCGCCCGGGCGAGCTTCTATCTGTACAACACGAAAGAGGAAATCGACCGGTTTGTGGCCGCATTACAGAAAGCGAAGGAGTACTTCAGCCATGTCTTCTAACCATCCGCTGGATCAGCTTTACCGCCAAGTCATTATGGACCATTATAAAAACCCGCGCAACCGCGGGGTGCTTGAAGGAACGAACGTCGACGTCAACATGAACAACCCGACGTGCGGCGACCGCATCCACTTGACGATGAAAGTCGAGGACGGAAAAGTCGCCGACGTCAAATTTGAAGGGGAAGGCTGTTCGATTTCGATGTCGTCGGCGTCGATGATGACGCAGGCGATCAAAGGAAAAACGGTGGAGGAAGCGCTTCGGCTCGCCCACATTTTTTCCGACATGATCCAAGGGAAAGAGTACGACGATTCCGTCGACCTTGGCGACATCGAGGCGCTTCAAGGCGTTTCCAAATTTCCCGCCCGCATCAAATGCGCGACATTGGCGTGGAAAGCGCTCGAAAAAGGCCTCAACAATCAATGAACATGAAGGAGGGTGAACCGAGATGGCGAAAAAAGCCCCGGAAATCGGTGAATACAAGTACGGCTTCGTCGACAAGGACGTCTCCGTCTTCCGCGCCCAGCGCGGCTTGACGCGCGAAGTCGTCGAAGAAATTTCGCGGATGAAAAACGAGCCGCAATGGATGCTCGAGTTCCGCTTAAAAGCGCTCGACATCTTCTACAGCAAACCGATGCCGCAATGGGGCGGCGACTTGTCAAGCCTCGATTTTGATGAAATTACGTACTACGTCAAGCCGACGGAAAAATCGGGCCGCTCGTGGGATGAAGTGCCGGCGGAGATCAAAGCGACGTTCGATAAATTAGGGATTCCAGAGGCGGAACAAAAATATTTGGCCGGCGTCTCGGCGCAATACGAATCCGAAGTCGTCTACCACAACATGAAAGAAGACCTCGAAAAGCTTGGCGTCATCTTTAAAGACACCGACTCGGCGCTCAAGGAAAACGAAGATTTGTTCCGCGAGTATTTCGCCAAAGTCGTGCCGCCGACGGACAACAAATTTGCCGCGCTCAACTCGGCCGTCTGGTCGGGCGGTTCGTTCATCTACGTCCCGAAAGGCGTCAAAGTCGATACGCCGCTTCAGGCGTACTTCCGCATCAATTCGGAAAACATGGGGCAGTTTGAACGGACGCTCATCATCGTCGACGAAGGGGCGCACGTCCATTACGTCGAAGGCTGTACAGCGCCGATTTATACGACGAACTCGCTCCATAGCGCAGTCGTGGAAATCATCGTCAAAAAAGGCGCCTACTGCCGCTACACGACGATCCAAAACTGGGCGAACAACGTCTTCAACTTGGTGACGAAGCGCGCCGTCTGCGAAGAAAACGCGACAATGGAATGGATTGACGGCAACATCGGCTCGAAGCTGACGATGAAATACCCGGCCGTCATCTTAAAAGGCGAAGGGGCGCGCGGCTTGACGCTGTCGATCGCCATCGCCGGCAAAGGCCAGCACCAAGACGCCGGGGCGAAAATGATCCATCTGGCGCCGAATACATCGTCGACGATCGTCTCGAAGTCGATCTCGAAACAAGGCGGCAAGGTGACGTATCGCGGGATGGTCCATTTCGGCCGCAAAGCGTCCGGCTCGCGCTCGAACATCGAATGCGATACGCTCATTCTCGACAATCAGTCGACGTCGGACACGATTCCGTACAACGAGATTCTCAACGACAACGTGTCGCTCGAACACGAAGCGAAAGTGTCGAAAGTCTCCGAAGAGCAGCTGTTCTACTTGATGAGCCGCGGCATTTCCGAGCAGGAAGCGACGGAAATGATCGTCATGGGCTTCATCGAGCCGTTTACAAGGGAGCTGCCGATGGAATACGCGGTCGAGATGAACCGCTTGATCAAATTCGAGATGGAAGGAAGCATTGGGTAAGCTTGATGAATCAAGGGTGGAGCGCTCCAGCGTGGGCGCTTGACCCACAAAACGCCCACATGATCAACGCAGGACAAAACAAGGGAGCGGCCGCCGTCCCTTATTCTTTCCGGTGATCTCCGGAAGCGTCAAGGCCGCTCCGCAGGCCATTCCTCCTTCATGGGAGCATGTTTTTAGGGGAGCGCTCTTTTTGGGCGCTCCCCTGTCGTTCCTTTTCCATGCCAGGCGGCTCTGTTCAGCCGTGTACGATCTCTCGGCTTAGTAGCCTTTTTAGGCGTGAAGTTAACAGCCATGTATTAAAAACATGATTTTATTCATTTTTCCCGATAGGGACTACGAAAGAGATGTTTAAGTTAAGTGCAACTTTTTATTGACAAATAATTTTTTTTTCTACAATTAAACTGTGGATGAGCATTTTTCACTACAATAATTTCTATGGTTAAAAGAGACAAACAGAGACCCTCTTACACGATGCGGAACTGTTTTTTGACTACATCAATGGTCATATCCTCCTTCTCGATATCATAAATGAACTCGATGACGCTGTGGCCTTTCCTCGATCAAAGAAGATCTAGTCCAGTGAAAACGGTGTGTTGAGATTCAGCGATGCTGTACACGCAGGAGAGCATCACCACCCAATACCGTTTCACCGTCCGAATACGGCGAATCCGATATCCATCGGGCTTCAGCTGCTCTTTCGCCTGCCGGAAAAGGCATTCGATCGTCCAGCGCTGGGCGCAGTAACGTAAGATCTCTTCATCGCCTAGCTCTCGGTCCGGTGCTCAAGACGCAATGGAGATGCTCCGGTGTCATCGGTTGGTTCCGCTTCATCTTGATCGGGGAAAGCATCTCGATCGCTAGGTCAATTTTGCTTCTTCTCGCCTTCTTGTCATACAAGTGAAACTCGAACGGAAACGCTTGCGTGATGGTGTGTACTATCAGCCAAACGAGCGAATGCCCCCAGACCGATTGATGATCTTTGTGAAACAATTTTGGCAATACAATGGGAAGTGGATACATGCGCAAGATGACTCAGGATATACGTATGCTGAATTTGTGTGGAGCTCTGGGACGAGTTCTTCGGCATATGCCAATTATACTCATATGAAGACGGGGTGGAGTTCATCATTTAGTGTATCGATGCCGCTAGGAGCGTCAATTTCTGTTTCGGGAACAACAAGTTATATTCAAATACCAAACGCGGCAGTTTCCTTTACAAGATGAAATACTATTACGTCTGATTTGCCGCGAATAGATCTTTACGGTGAAGGGTGGCTTATCGTTGAAACGGATCCTCCGTTATTTTTTGTTGTGTACAATGCTAGCTGGCTGTGATCATCAGGAGATGAATGTACAGGCTTATCATTTGGATGCAAAAAGGCAAGGGTTTGATCAAGAAGAGATAGAAAGCCTCATCAGAGACCCGGAAAACGCCAATAAAGTCAACCAACAGCTCAAAAACAAGGAGGTTGCGGCTTTCTTTTGGCTGGGGATGACGAAAGAAGAGATTCGGCACATGGATCGGGAGGAGATGGATTTTTTTCGTGCGAGAAGCGCGACGAGCCAATGGCATGAGCTCGATGAGCAAACGGTGAAGGAGATTTTTAAAAAACGGGCGGATCATCAAATGATCCGATGCGATATCGAGAAACAGAAATTATGCACCATATCAACGATTTACACTAGTCATAAAAAGAACATCATGGAATTGACCTTATCTGTTTCCCTGCTCAATCAAGAGGAGCATCGATACGCCGTCGTCTTGTCGTATGAATGGCTTATAGATCCGAAAGAAAAGGAGACGGATTTTTACGGGATTTTGACGACGGAAAATGCGGTTGTCGATTATCATCAGCTTTATGGCTCCTACAAGACATATCGGAATGCATCTCACGTCAGCATGCAACATATTAGGAAGCCCTATCAATCTTCTGTGGCAGGGTATATGATTAAAAATTCCCTGCACAAGGAAAACAGCCGCCACTTCGGATATGTTTATTCTGAAATCGTGCCTTCGGATCACGCCCAAACGTCTATCGATGTTGAGGCATTTTATGTTCATGCTAATCGAAAATGGAGAGAAAACGACTTGTTTTCCTTCCAAGATGTTTATAACTGGAATGGGAAGGCTGACGCGGTGATGTTCAAGTCTCCGGTGATCCGAATCTCAGTCCGACCTTGACGAAGCGGGATTGAACGTTTTGTTTCAAGGGGGAGCGCTCTTTTTGGGCGCTCCCCTGTCGTTCCTTTTCCATGCCAGGTGGATCTGTTCAGCCGCGCCCGGTCTTCTTGTTTAGCGCTGCACCTTTTCAAGCGCCAATTTGATGCCAAACCCGATCATGACCGCGCCCGTGATGCCTTCGATCCATTTCTTCGTTTTCCGCCGCTTCATGAAGTCGCTGATATAATGATGGATATCATTGTATCGCAATCGTTCCTCGATTGTAAATTATGGACGTTATGAATCTATGAACTGACATTGCCCTTGATGGTGCGGCGGTCATTTTTATTTCGCGCCGCCCGCGCTTATGGTATAGTGAAGATAGCTGGAAATCGAACGAATTGGTGATCGTGATGATTTACATCGGACTGACTGGTTGGGGGGATCATGACAACCTCTATCCGCCAGGTCTTGCGGCGAAAGACAAGTTGCTGGAATACGCGGCCCATTTTCCGACGGTCGAGGTCGATTCGTACTTTTACGCCATTCAGCCGCGTTCGAACGTGGAAAAGTGGATTCGCGAGACGCCGCCGTCGTTTCAGTTTATCGTGAAGGCATACCAAGGAATGACCGGGCATGAGCGCGGCCCGATTCCGTATGAAAGCAAGGAAGCGATGTTTGCCGCGTTTCTGGAATCGATCGCGCCGTTTCAGGAAGCGGGGAAATTGGCGATGGTGCTGTTTCAGTTTCCGCCGTGGTTTGACTGTCGGCGCGAGCATGTGGCGTACTTGCGCTGGACAAAAGCGCGGATGGGGGAGGTGCCGGCGGCGCTCGAATTTCGGCACCAATCATGGTTTTCGCCGCGCTTTTATGAAAAAACGCTTCACTTTATGGAAGAGGAAGGGTGGATTCACACAATTTGCGACGAGCCGCAGGCGGGGGAAGGGTCGGTGCCGACCGTTTTGCATCCGACCGACCGGGAAAAGACGCTCATCCGCCTGCACGGACGGAATGTCCACGGCTGGAACAAGGCGACGGCCGGCGAGAACTGGAGGGCGGTCCGCTATTTATACCGGTACAATGAGCGCGAGCTGCGCGAGTGGGTGCGCCATATAGAGGCATTAAAACAAAAAACGAAACAGATTTACGTGCTGTTTAACAACAACTCCGGCGGCGATGCCGCCGACAACGCCAAACAATTGATCGATTTGCTTGGCATTGAGTACACGGGCCTGGCGCCGCGGCAGCTTGGTTTGTTTTGAAGCGGGGAAGAGGGGGATGGAGGATGGCGTATGCGTTGCTTGTCTTGATCGGCTTTATCGCGGGGACGGTCGGCAGTTTGGCCGGCCTTGGCGGCGGGGTGATCATCGTGCCGTCGCTTCTGTTTTTCGGCGCGCTCGGCTGGCTGTCGGCGGTGACGCCGCAAGTGGCGGTCGGCACGTCGCTTGTCGTCATTATTTTCAATGGCTTATCGTCCACATTGTCGTATATGAAAGACAAAATGGTCGACTATCAAAGCGGCTTGCTCTTTTGCCTTGGCAGCGTTCCCGGGGCGGTCATCGGCGCTTGGGTGAACAATACGCTGAGCGCCGCTCATTTTTCATTGTATTTTGGGCTGTTTTTAATCGCCATGTCGCTCTTTTTGTCGCTGAGTCAAAAGAAAACGAAGCGTTCGGCTGACGAGACGGCGGCGGCGACGGAGAATGAACGGGAGTCATCCCGATCCGAGACGAAAGCGGAAACCCGCTTGAAACGGGCATCGTGGTGGGCGCGGAAAGTCATGCGCACGTACACGGAGCGGAACGGGGAGACGTTCGTGTACGGCTATTATCCGCTCGCCGCGATCGCCATCGCGTTTGTGGTCGGCTTTTTCGGCGGGTTGTTTGGCATTGGCGGCGGCTCGCTCATGGTGCCGGCGATGATCGTGCTGTTTCGCTTTCCGCCCCATGTGGCGGTCGCCACGTCGATGTTGATGATTTTTTTGTCCTCGCTCGTCGGTTCTCTCACCCATGTCGCGATGGGAAATGTGCAATGGTCGTTTGCCCTTGCCCTCATTCCCGGCGTATGGATCGGCGCGAAAACCGGGGCGTGGATCAATAAGCGGATGCCAAGCCGGACGCTTGTCGTCGTGCTTCGGATGGTGCTCGTTTTGCTTGGCCTTCGGCTTGTGATCGAAAGTTTTTCGTAACCAAGGAGGCTTGCGCATTGAAGCAAACCGTCTATATTTATCATACGAACGACGTGCACAGCCATTTTGAACATTGGCCGCAAATCGCCCGCTTTTTGTCAGAACGGAGAAGGGAGCATCGCGCGCGCAACGAGGCGATGCTTTTGTTTGATGTGGGCGATTTTCTCGACCGCGTGCACCCGATTACCGAGGCGACGCGTGGAAAAGCGAATGTGGACTTATTGAACGATCTTCACTATGATGCGGTGACGATCGGCAACAACGAAGGGATCACCCTTGATCATGATGAACTGGATACGTTGTACGAACAGGCTCGGTTTCCGGTCGTTGTCGCCAATTTGTTTCGCCGCGATGGCGTGCGGCCGCATTGGGCGTTGCCGTATGTCGTCATCCCGGCGACGGAGACGTTTCGCATTGGGGTGGTTGGCGCCACCGCTCCGTTTTCTCACTTTTACGAGCTGCTCGGCTGGAAGATCGTTCCGCCGTTTGACATGTTGGCAGCGGCGGTGGAGGAAGTGAGGCAAAAGGCCGATTGCGTCGTTGTGCTGTCTCATCTTGGGGTGAATGAGGATGAAAAAATCGCTGCGACGATCCCAGGCGTGGACATTATTTTAGGCGCTCACACCCACCATGTGTTTCCAGAAGGAAAAACATTGAATCAAACACTGCTTTGCGCGGCGGGGAAATACGGAAAATATGTTGGGGTGGTCAAGCTGGAGATTGACCAAAACCGGCTGTCCAGGGCATCCGCGACGGTCGTGGATGTCGAACCATTGCCCCGCTCCGAGGCGGTCGAGCGCCATCTTGTTTGTCTTGAGCAGGAAAGTTTGGCGCGGCTTGAAGCGGAACAAGTCGCCGTGCTCCATGATGACTTGCCGCTTGACTGGTTCGCCCCGTCGCCGCTTGGGAATTTGCTTGCTTCCGCTTTGCGTGAGTGGTGCCAAGCGGACATTGGCATGGTTAACGCCGGCGTGCTGCTTGCGCCGCTTGCGAAAGGGCCGGTGACGAAAAAAGATTTGCATCGCATTTGCCCGCATCCGCTCAACCCGTGCAAGGTGAAGCTGCGCGGCGCGGAGCTCAAAGAGATTATCCTTGAGGCCAACACGGAACGGATGAAGCATTGGCAGTTTAAAGGGTTTGGCTTCCGCGGCGAAGTGATGGGGGAAATGGTGTACGACGGCGTGGACATCGAGGCCGGGCTCGAGGAGGACGGTCAATGGCATATCCGCCGCATTATGATCAACGGCGAGCCGCTCGATCCCGAGCGCACGTATGAGGTGGCGACGACCGATATGTTTGCGATCGGCCACTTTTATCCGCAAATTCAGCGGGCGGCGGAAAAAACGTATTACATGCCGGAGTTTTTGCGCGATCTTCTCGCTTGGAAATTGGCCCAATAGGCAGGCACTTCTTTTTCCATGCTTCATACATTGGAGTATGGAAAGGAGAGTGACTGCGGCGATGGTCGAAGTGAAGCCGATCATCATTGACGGACATCCGTTTATTGCTGTGTCCGTCCAGCTGCCGAAAACGAATTTGTTGGCGGTGGCGGGTGAAAAAGGGTACATTATGTGCGGAGCGCTCGATGTGGCGCTGTTGAATGAGAAATTGCGTGATCGCGGCATTATCGCCGGGCGGGCGGTCGGGGTGCGTACGATTGAACAGCTGCTCGAGGCGCCGCTCGAATCGGTGACAGTCGCCGCTTTGGAGCTCGGCATTGAAGAGGGAATGAAAGGAAGAGAGGCGCTGTTGAAAATGCGGTGAAAAAATCCCTCCTTGCAAGCATACATATAGCTTGTAAAGGAGGGATTTTCATTTTGTTGCGCCCCCGATTCGTGCGGAAGGGGCCGCTCCCGTTCCGCTATGTGTTTTTATTGACGTTCGTTTTTTTTATGTTCTCGACGGCGGTAAGCCTTTGGATTGTCAATAAAGGCATTAAGCCGGTGCTCATGGAGATTGCGGAAACGGAAACGAAGCGGATTGCCAACTTGGTGATCAATAACGCCATTGAGCAGCAGTTTCAAAAAGACAACCCTGAATTTCGGCAGCTGGTCACGGTTCAAAAGGACGAAAGCGGCAAAATTGTGTCGGTCGATTTTGACACCGCGGTGATCAATCGCATCTTATCGGAGACGGATGATCATGTGATGGAAAGCTTAAAGGCGGCGACAGAAGGACGGCTTGAACGGATGGTCCTTCCCGAAGTCGAGTCCGGAACTGGAAACAGCCGCGGCATCATTTATTACATTCCGCTTGGAAAAATCACGGATAATGCCCTCTTGGCCAACCTCGGCCCGCGCATTCCGGTGCAGTTTCAGATCGTTGGCAATGTCGACTCGGAAGTGACGAAAGAAATTCGAGCGTATGATATTAACAGTTTTTTTATTGAAATTGATATTCATGTATCGGTCGACATCCAAGTCGTCATTCCTTTTGCATCGAAAATTTCCAATGTGACAACAGATATTCCAGTTGTGATGCGCTTTATTCCGGGAGAAGTGCCGCAATTTTACAACAAAAACGGCGGTCAAGTCGGCCCGTCCATCCAGCTTCCGAAGCGGTAGTGGGAAAGGCTGTCAATGCGCGCCTCTAAAAGGCCGGCGACTGTCATCTTCCTAAATCGATCGTTCTCGTTCGACTGTCGAAGGCAAGCCAAGGCGTGACGGAGGATCGAACAACCGCCTGCTTCACAGACCCATATATGGGTCTTTAAGCGGCGTTGTTCGGTCGCCCGACAGTCGATCAAATACTCGGGTAAAAGCTGCAAATGGCAAAGCTTCAAATTGCATCTATATAGTTCCGTTCGGTTGACGGATGCCCGCGTCAGCCATTGGGAATGGTTTTGACAGAAACATGGAAATGTTATGCAAAAAAAGTGTTCTTCCCGGCGAAGGGGCTTTGGCTGTTTCTCTGGCGTTTGTCAAGAGGAAACAGCTTTTTTGTTTTTCAAATAGAAAAGAACTAGACGAGCTGCTTTAAATTTTGTAATATTATATTAAATTGAAAATAGTTTTATTATTTACATAGCGGTTTGAGAGGGGGAATGAACGGCCGGCATCGGAAGGCATGCATCAGTTTGCGGCGCCATCCGGCGCGGCGGACGAGCGCACAAGGCAGACGGACTCTGCCGATATAGTATGCAGAGAAAGGCGTGCGCTCTAGTGAAAGAACATTTTGAACAATGGGGGGAAAACAAGTGAAGAAAAAAAGAGCAGCAGGCGTCTTTTTCTCATTGATGCTGACGGCGGGTCTTTTGGCCGGTTGCGGCGGCAACCAGCAAGGAGGCAGTTCTTCAGGCGGAAACAGCGGCGGAGGCGGGGGCGGCGATGTGATTAAAATCGGCGCCAACCTTGAGCTGTCCGGCGGGGTCGCGTCATACGGCCAGTCGATTGCGGAAGGGCTCGACTTGGCGCTTGAGGAAATCAACAAAGAAGGAATCAACGGCAAAAAGCTGGAGTTGGTGAAAGTCGACAACAAATCGGAAGCGGCCGAAGCGACGAACGGCGCGATCAAGTTGATCAGCCAGGATAAAGTCGTCGCCATCATCGGCTCGGCGACGAGCACGAACACGCTCGCTCAAGTGCAAGTCGCCAACGACAATAAAGTGCCGCTCATTACGCCGACAGGCACGAACCCGACGATCACGAACAAAGACGGCAAAGTGAACGAGTTCGTCTTCCGGACGTGCTTTATCGACCCGTTCCAAGGGACGGTGGCGGCCAAATTCGCCTTGAACGAACTGAAAGTGAAAAACGCGGCGGTGTTGATCGACAGCTCGAGCGACTATTCGAAAGGGCTGGCCGCTTCGTTTAAAGACGCGTTCACGCAAGGCGGCGGCAAAATTGTCGCTGAAGAGGCGTATGTCGCGAAAGACACCGATTTCCGTGCGACGCTGACGCGCATAAAATCAAAGAATCCAGAGTTCATTTTCCTGCCGGGCTATTATGAAGAAGTCGGCCTCATCGTCAAGCAGGCGCGCGAGCTTGGCTTGAACGTGCCGATCATGGGCGGCGACGGCTGGGATTCGCCGAAGCTGGTCGAGATCGCGGGCAAAGACGCGTTGAACAACACGTACATCACGAACCATTATTCGTCGGGCGACCCGGATCCGAAAATTCAAGAGTTTGTGAAAGCCTTTAAAGCGAAATACAACAAAGCGCCGGATGCGTTCAACGCGCTTGGCTATGATACAGCCTACTTCCTGGCCGACGCCATCAAGCGGGCCGGCAGCGCCGATCCGGTGAAAATTAAAGACGCGCTGGCGCAAACGAAAGATTTGCAGCTCGTCTCCGGCACGCTGACGCTCAATGAAAACCATGACCCGGTCAAATCGGCGGCCATTTTGGAATACAAAGACGGGCAGCAGCAATTCAAAACGAAAGTGAATCCGTAATGAAAGGCTGGATGGATGCATGGACGGGGGAGGCCCCTAAGGGGCGCCCTCCTGTCCGGCATTTCTTTTGGTCAACGACGAGTTTTCGTTAAGGAGCGTGCGATCATGGAACTCATTCAACAGCTGGTCAACGGCATTTCGCTAGGCAGCATTTATGCGCTCATCGCTCTTGGCTATACGATGGTGTACGGCATTGTTCGGCTCATTAACTTCGCCCATGGCGACGTCTTTATGGTCGGTTCATTCGTCGGTTTTTATGCCGTAACGATGCTTGGTGTCGGCTTTTTCCCGGCGCTTTTGCTGGCGATGGCCTCTTGCGCCGTGCTTGGGATGATCATCGAGCGGATTGCCTACAAGCCGCTGCGCAATGCGGCGCGCATCGCAGTGCTCATTACGGCGATCGGCGTATCGCTCTTGATTGAGTACGTCACGATTTATTTGCGCGGGGCCCAGCCGGAAGCGTATCCGAGCACGCTGCTGCCGGATCGGAACTTGAAGCTGTTTGGGGTTGTCATCAGCAGCCAGTCGCTGTTCATCCTCGGCACGTCCCTCGTTTTGATGATCCTTCTTCAGTTCATCGTTCACCGGACAAAAATCGGGAAAGCGATGCGCGCTGTTTCCCATGATGCGGAAGCGGCCCGGTTGATGGGAATCAACGTCGACAACACGATTTCGGCCACGTTCGCCATCGGTTCGGCGCTCGCGGGGGCGGCAGGCGTTATTTTCGGCATTTATTATACAAAAATCGAGCCATTGATGGGCATTCTTCCCGGATTGAAAGCGTTTGTCGCCGCCGTGTTGGGCGGAATCGGCATCATTCCGGGAGCGATGGTCGGGGGGCTTTTGCTTGGCGTCATCGAATCGCTCGTCAGCGGGCTCGGCTACTCGCTTTGGCGCGACGGAGTGGCGTTTGTCATTTTAATTCTCATTCTCATTTTCCGGCCGGCCGGATTGTTTGGCAAGAACGTACGAGAAAAAGTGTAAAGGATGGTAGGGGACAATGGCAACTTGGAAGCGGACTCGTGGATTTTGGGTTTCCGTCATACTGGCCTTCGCCTTTTTCGCTGTTGTCGAGTGGCTGATTGCAAGCGGGACGCTCAATGTGTTTTACGTCAACACGCTCTTTTTCATGGCGATCAACGTCATGCTGGCGGCGAGCCTTCACTTGATCATCGGCATCACCGGACAGTTTTCGATTGGACATGCCGGCTTTTTCGCCGTCGGCGCTTACGCTTCAGCCGTCATGACGATGAAGCTGCAGCTGCCGTTTGCGGTCGGCGTCTTGACCGCTGGGATCGCGGCGATGCTCGCCGGCCTCGTCATCGGCGTGCCGAGCCTGCGTTTAAAAGGCGATTACTTGGCGATCGCCACGCTTGGGTTTGGCGAAATTGTCCGCATCGCGCTCTTGAACATCGATTACGTCGGCGGGGCGAGCGGCATGACGGTGACGCATATGACGACATGGCCGTGGGTGTTCGCCTGCCTGTTTGTCACGATTTTGGTGATCGCCAACTTCACGAACTCGACGCACGGACGGGCGTGCATTTCGATTCGCGAGGATGAAATCGCCGCTGATGCCATGGGGATCAATACGACGTATTACAAAGTGGCGGCGTTTGCGATCGGTTCGTTTTTCGCCGGCATCGCCGGGGCGCTGTACGCCCATCACTTTTACATCATTCAGCCGTCGAACTTCGGCTTTTTAAAATCGTTTGACATTTTGATTTTCGTCGTGCTCGGCGGGCTCGGCAGCCTATCCGGCGCGGTGGTGGCGGCGGTGCTGCTGACGATCGTTTCGACGTTCTTGCAAAACTATCCGGAAACGCGGATGATCATTTACAGCATCGTCTTGATTTTGGTGATGCTGTACCGTCCAACCGGGCTGATGGGGACGAAAGAACTATCTTCGCTCTTCAAATGGCGGAAGGCAGCGCAGGGAGGAATGAATCATGGCGGCAAAAACACCGTTGCTTAAGGCAGAAAATGTCGGCATCCAGTTTGGCGGGCTGAAGGCGCTCTCCGGTGTGACGATGGAGCTGTATCAAGGGGAGCTTGTCGGGCTCATCGGCCCGAACGGCGCGGGGAAAACGACGCTGTTTAACTTATTGACGGGCGTGTATGTGCCGACTGACGGGCGGATTATGCTTGACGGCGAGACGTTGAACGGCCTGCCGCCGTATAAAATTACGCGCAAAGGGATCAGCCGGACGTTTCAAAACATTCGCCTGTTCGGCGAGCTGTCGGTGCTCGACAACGTGAAAGTCGCCTACCATGCGCACGCCCGCCATTCGATCGCGAGCTCCATTCTCCGCCTCCCGTCCCATTTCCGCGGTGAAAAGGAAATGGAAGAAAAGGCGATCGAGTTTTTGAACATTTTTCAGCTTGATGGCGTCATGCACGAGAAGGCGAAAAACTTGCCGTACGGCCAGCAGCGCCGGCTTGAGATCGCTCGGGCGCTGGCGGCGCAGCCGAAGGTGCTTTTGCTTGACGAGCCGGCCGCCGGCATGAACCCGCAAGAAACGAAAGAATTGATGAAGTTGATTGCGTTCATTCGCGAACGGTTTGCGTTGACGATTTTGTTGATTGAGCATGACATGTCGCTTGTGATGGGCATATGCGAGCGCATTTACGTGTTGGATCACGGCCAGCTGATCGCCGAAGGCACGCCGGAACAAGTGCGCAGCAACCCGAAAGTGATCGAGGCTTACCTTGGCGAGGAGGTGTCGTGACCATGTTGAAAGTGGATGGAATCGATGTGTTTTACGGCAACATTCATGCCTTAAAAGGCGTATCGCTTGAGGTGAACAAAGGCGAGATCGTCACGCTGATCGGGGCGAACGGCGCGGGGAAAACGACGCTTCTGAAAACCATTTCCGGGCTGCTTAGGCCGAAAAACGGCGACATCGTGTATGAGGGAGCCTCGATCGCCGGCAAGGCGGCGCAGACGATCGTCAAGCAAGGCATTTCCCACGTGCCGGAAGGGAGGCGCGTTTTCGCCAATATGACGGTCGAGGAAAACTTGGAGCTCGGCGCGTTTTTGCGCAAAGACAAAGAAGGCATTCAACAAGACTTTGCCAAAGTCTTTCAGCTGTTCCCGCGCCTTGAGGAGCGGCGCAAGCAGCTGGCCGGCACGCTTTCGGGCGGCGAGCAGCAAATGCTCGCCATCGGCCGCGCGCTCATGGCGCGCCCGAAGCTGCTCTTGCTTGACGAACCGTCAATGGGGCTCGCGCCGCTTTTGGTCAAGACGATTTTCCGCATCATTCAGGAAATCAACGAGTCGGGGACGACGATTTTGCTTGTCGAACAAAACGCCCATATGGCGCTCTCCATCGCCCATCGCGCCTATGTCCTTGAATCGGGGCGCGTCGTCTTGTCGGGAACGGCGAGCGAGCTGCAGGCGAGCGAGCAGGTGAAGCAGGCGTATTTGGGTGGGCATTGAGAAGCGATAGGCGGAAGAACGTCAGCGGAAAGCCGTTTCGGACGGTTGTGCCGCCGTGGAAAAAAGGCTGATTCCAACTTGGAGATCAGCCTTTTTCCGTCATTGCCGTTTCGGCCGGCGAACGCCGGCTGGGATGGACGGACGGGAAACATCGGCGTCCGGGACGTCTCTGCTCTTGAAAAAACATGCCGCTTATTTGGGCGGCTGGCGTTGGCGGAGAGAACCCCGTCGCGCCAGCCCCCGCGCGGCTAGCGGCGCCGTTGTTGCCGCTCGGCCCGCTCCCATGCTTTTAAGTGCGGGTACGGGTCAAACGCCCATTCGGTATAGCCGTTGTCTTTGTACATGCCGTAGTGAAGATGGGGCGGAAATTTCCCCGCCGTGCCGGGCGGACCGTAGCCAGAGCTGCCGACCGAACCGATGATCGTCCCCGGCTCGACGATTTGCCCCTCGCGAAGATCGGCGGCGAAGCCGTTCAAATGGGCAAAGTAATGGTACGTGTTGTTGATGTCGCGGATGCCGATGCGCCAGCCGCCGTATTTGTTCCACCCTTTCAGCTCGACGATGCCATAGCACGTCGAGCGCACCGGAACGCCGTAGCCGGCGAAAATGTCGGTTCCTTCATGAATGCGCCGCCCGCCCCAGCCGCGCGCATCCCCCCATGTATCGCGGTAGCTGTAATTGGCTCCTAGCGGAAGCGGAAACACGTGGTTGTCCAATTTCAACGTCTGATACTTTTTATAAATTCTCGCCTTTCCTAAAATCAAGTCGACGGTTTTGGCGCGTTGGTAATAGTTCCAAAGCGCGATTTTGATATGGCGGTGATCGATGCCGTACGTCTGCAAATAGCGGGCCATGGCCATGATCACATCGTCATCGTCATCCGCCCGCGCATAGCCGTCGCCGTCTCCGTCCACGCCAAGGCCGCCAAACTGGGAGATGGTGAACGGGTCTGTATCATGCGGGTTTTTGTTCAGCGGCCCGGCCCATATTTCCGGCTTCATATAAATGCCGAGAACGCCGGCTGGCTTGGGCAGGTCGCGGCGCACTTGCCGGACGTTTCGCTCATACTGGTCAATGGCCGCAAAGTAATGCCACGGGATCAAGGAAACGGCTTCGGCCTTTTTGTACAGCTCCATTCGCTTTTCATACATCGCTTCTTCCTGTTCCGCCGCCGAAGCCGCGCCGGCGGCGATCCACAGCATCGCTGCCGCCGATATGGCGGCAAGCCATCGATGCACGCGTATTCCCCCTTTCCGCCCGTTTCATATGTTTAGTTTGGGGAGAAACGGGAATTTCATAAATGTTAAAAGGAGGAAAATCGTCTGATGGACGATTTTTTTGTGTTTTCCTGAGCTTTTCATTATAATGAGAAATGAACAATCATCGACAAGTGGAGTGAGAACGATGGCGACGAAAGAAGAACACGTCCGCAAGCCGGACTGGTTGAAAATCAAGTTGAACACGAACGAGAATTATATCGGTTTAAAGAAGCTGATGCGGGAAAACCGTTTACATACCGTTTGCGAGGAAGCGAAGTGCCCAAACATTCACGAATGCTGGGCCGTACGGCGGACGGCGACGTTTATGATTTTAGGCAGCGTCTGCACGCGCGCCTGCCGCTTCTGCGCCGTCAAAACCGGGCTGCCGACCGAGCTCGATTGGCAGGAGCCGGAACGCGTCGCGGAATCGGTGCGCATCATGAACTTGAAACACGTCGTCGTCACCGCCGTCGCCCGCGATGACCTAAAAGACGGCGGGGCGGCGGTATTCGCCGAAACGGTGCGCGCCATCCGCCGGAAAAACCCGTTTACGACGATCGAGGTGCTGCCGTCGGATATGGGCGGGGTGTATGAAAACTTGAAAATTTTGATGGATGCCCGCCCTGACATTTTAAACCATAACATCGAAACGGTGCGCCGCTTGACTCCAAGGGTGCGCGCCCGCGCGACGTACGAACGTTCGCTTGAGTTTTTGCGGCGCGCGAAAGAATTGCAGCCGGACATTCCGACGAAATCGAGCATCATGGTCGGCCTTGGGGAAACGAAAGAGGAAATCATTGAAGCGATGGATGACTTGCGCGCCAACCATGTCGACATTTTGACGATCGGCCAGTATTTGCAACCGACGAAAAAGCATTTGAAGGTCGTGAAATATTACCATCCGGACGAGTTTCAAGAGCTGAAAGAAATCGCGTTGAGCAAAGGGTTCAGCCATTGTGAAGCGGGGCCGCTCGTCCGCTCGTCGTACCATGCCGATGAGCAGGTGAGCGAGGCGGCGAAAGCGCGGCAGTTGAAAGCGTAACATCCAACGAACGGCACGAAAGCAAGCAAGCGTTGTTTCAGCGGCTGAAAGCATCATCCCGGCCGGATGAACGCGAAGAAACGGTCATGCCTTTCATAAAGAAGGCAGACCGTTTCTTTTCCCTAGCGCCCCGCTTTCGTCGCCCGCGGCGTGCCGTCGCGGAAATCGCGGTCTAATTCATCGTTTGTTTCGTTGATCATTTCGCCGTTTTCATTTTCCCCGTCGCTCAGTTTTTTCCCTTGCGGATATTTCAACATCCGCTGAATCGTCGCATCGAGAATTTGGTCGATGTTGCGCGTGTTCGAATCAAGGCGCCCGAAGCGCTCAATGTCCTTCATCAGCTGCGGATTGTCGGCGACATACACATGGTAGTAGCGGGGAACGACGGAAAGCGCTGTTTTTTTCACTTGATCGGCCGTTTGCTGCCGGTTGTTCGTGTCCGCGTCATACACGACGAGCACTTCCTCATCCGTGACGAGCGTGGCGACGTCTTTGACGCCCGGCAGCTGGGTGCACAATTTGCTGATTAAATCAGCCGCTTTCTCGCGGTTGAAGGACGGCATGTCGTTATAGCCGTTTGCATCGCCGAGGATCGGGCTTTTTTGATGGCGGACGTAGCCGAAGTTGTTCATCGGCGTGTCATCGCCGTTGGGCACCCCGTTTTCATTGTACAGCTCGTTGCGGTCGGTGACATTGATCGTGTTGCCGCTCCGCTTGTAAATATCGGTGTTTTCGTCCTGAGCCGTCTGCGCGCAGCCGGCTAGGGCGACGGCCGCTCCGAACGCAACGGCCAACCATGGTCGTCTCATCGTCAGCACCCCCTTCGCTTTTAGGGTGGCACACGGATGATGGTTTGATGACAGTAATTGATTGGGGGCGATGCATCGTTTATGATGGAAGTGGAAAGGCGAGGTGAGAACAGTGATTTGCATTAACAATCATTGTTACGAACTGGTGGAAAATGTGAAAAACGCCTTTAATGAAGAAGCCTTTCGCGCCCGATATGCGGACATTTTGGCGAAGTACGACTACATTGTCGGGGACTGGGGGTACAACCAGCTCCGGTTGCGCGGGTTTTTTGACGACCATAACCAAAAAGCGACGTACGATACGAAAATCAGCACGTTGTCCGAATATTTGTATGAATATTGCAACTTCGGCTGCGCGTATTTTGTGCTGCGCAAGGTGAAACGATAACCGCGCCAGTGGACCGCGGCGCGGGAGAAGAGGCGGGAGCAAGAAACCGCTGTGCGGCGAAGGGCTCGCAAGGCGGGAAGACGACTCGCGGACAGACAAAAGACGGCGCGACATTCCTCATCGCTGCCGCATGGCGAGACGGCAAACGCGGCAGCCGCCATAGGCTGGGCGGCTGCTCCGTTTCTTTCGCTGTCCTGCTGAATGTCAAGGCTGCTCTTCCGTTTCATTGTACGGAAACTGTTCGCTCTGATGCGGATCGTCGTGCGGCGGGTGGGCGGCTGGGTCGCGCCTTGGAATGTTTTGGTGGAACGATTTAAACTCGTAGTTGAAGGCGCTGTAATGCCGCTGGCCTTCCTTCCAAGGCGTGCTTTTGTTTTCGACCGGCGCGTCGTCGCGGCGCGGCGAGCCGTACGGCCCTTCTGGGAACTCTTCAGCGGTCAAGAAATTGCGCTGTTTCTCGACGACGGAAAAATCGGCGTATGTTTCCCGTTCCGCCATTCGTCTCACCTTCCTTGCTGCTTGGGTGTTTCATAAGATGCCCGAAACCGAGGAAGGTTATGAGAGATGCTCCTCCAAAAAGGCGCGCAAATCATTGGCATCTTGTTCATGAAGCTGGTAAGCGTGCTCGATATAGCCCGGCTCCTCCAAATCGTCGCGCCCGAGAATGGCAAAGCGGTTGCTTTGCAAATCAAGCACGAGCCACTTCCCGTAAAAACGATCCGTTTCGATGAGCGCCAAATCAAACCGCTGCCGCTCGCCGACAAAGCTGACAAAGCGGACGGCCGTTTCAACGGTGTCGTCGTATAAATAAAACCGTTCACCCATCATTTGAGCCCCTCCTGTTTTTTCGTCTATGTCCATCATAGCAGACAGGCGGCGAAAACGGGAGACAGCAAATCGCACAAAGGAACGAGGAGGGATGACGGATGTATTTTGTCGATCGCAAAAAACTGGAAGAAACGCTCAGCTACATGGAACAAATGCTGGACCGTTACAAGGCCGAGGAGCGATGGGACGAGCCGCTTCGGCAATTGGCGCTCGAACGGATCGCTCATATCGTCATCGAGGCGGTGTTGGACGTCGGCAACGCCATGATCGACGGGTTTATTATGCGCGACCCGGGCAGCTATAACGACATCATCGATATTTTGGCTGACGAACAGGTGATCTCGCCGGCGGATGCTGACCGATTGAAAGCGTTCATTGCCCATCGGAAAATGCTTGTGCACGAATATGCGCGCGTCGATCACGCGAAATTGCTCGCCGATCTGAACGAACATTTGCCGGCGCTGGAGGCGTATCCGAAGGCGGTGCGCGCTTACCTTGAAAACGAGCTCGGCCCGGTGTCGGCGTTTCGCAATTGATGGCGGGAAAGGAGAGCAAATGCATTGAAACGATACAACGGCTACCTCATCGATTTGGACGGGACGATGTACCGCGGCACCGAATGCATCGCTGAGGCGCGTACGTTTGTCAACGAGCTGCACCGCCGTGGCATTCCGTATTTGTTTGTCACGAACAATTCGTCGCGCACACCGGCGCAAGTGGCGGAAAAATTGCGTTCGTTCGGCGTGCCGGCCGAGGAGAAGCATGTGTTTACGACAAGCCAGGCGACGGCGAATTACATTTTTGAAAAAAAACCGGATGCTTCCGTGTATGTGATCGGTGAAGAAGGGCTCCAAACCGCCTTGGCGGACAAAGGATTCCGTTTGGCCGGCGAAGATGCGGATGTCGTCGTCATTGGGATTGACCGGCAAATTACATACGAAAAGTTCGCTGTCGCTTGTCTCGCTGTCCGAAATGGAGCGATGTTCATCTCAACCAACGGCGACATCGCCTTGCCGACGGAGCGGGGGCTTTTGCCGGGCAATGGGGCTCTGACGTCGGTCGTCGCTGTATCGACGCAGGTGAAGCCGACATTTATCGGCAAGCCGGAAAAAATCATTATGGAGCAGGCGCTCAAAGTGCTTGGCGTCCCGAAGGAGGACGTGCTGATGATCGGCGACTATTATGAAACCGACATTTTAGCCGGCATGAACGCTGGCATTGATACGCTTTTAGTCCATACGGGCGTTACGACAAAAGAAATGCTCGCCCGCTATGAACGGCAGCCGACGTATACGGCTGATTCACTTTTGGAATGGCTTGACCGCTTGTAAACAACGCCGCTTTGCCAAAAAAGGCAAGGCGGCGTTTCATGTTGCTCGGCGCGGATGGAGGGCGCGCATGGGCGGAGCCGGCGTTACTCCGCATTGGCGGCCCGATGCGCCAGGCGGCTTGACGCCGCTGCGGCGATGGCGCCGACAATGTCGTCCAAAAACGTGTTGCATTTGCCGGTCGATTTATCATTTAAATATTGCAAAATGCCCGGTTTTTGCTTATCGATATATCCGTAGTTCGTAAACCCGATCGATCCGTACACATTGACGATTGACAGCGCCAAAATTTCGTCGACGCCATACAGCCCTTCATCGCGGCGGATGATCGACTGCAGCGGTTCATCGAGCCGGCCGTCTTCGGCGAGTTTATCCAATTGGATGCCGGTTAGAATCGCATTTTGCACTTCGCGTTTCGAAATGACGCGGTTGACGTTTTCGATGCACTCCTCCATCGTTAAATCGGGATGATATTTTGATTGCAAGTAATACACGAGCTCTGCAATTTTTTCCACGGTCACCCCCCGTTCCTCAAGCCAGCGCCGAGCTGTTTGTTCCAGATTGTTCATAATGAATTCGCTCATGAACTTCACCTGTTTCTTTTAGAAAGTCGTTTTCTATATATATGTATCATGTCATAAATCAGTCCGTCATATAAAGAAAAATGCTCATCGGCTTTTTTGGCGCCCGCTGTCATATATAAAAAGTAGCCCTCTTTTTCCGCGGCCATGCGCTGGCTGATCAGCATAGGCGCGTGAATGGGGCCGTTTCATGCTGGAGCGGAGGCGGAATCGGCTCATCGATGGGGCGGCGATGAGATGAAGGGGCGGAACGAGCGGAATGACTGGTTTCGGCAAAAAGGAAAAAGGAGGAGCGGCGATGGAAGCTTGGGTGCGTGAACAGTATGGCATGCGCGTCGAGAGGTTGGAGCGAAGCGGACGGCATGCGGCCTTTTGGTATCGGCAGGAGCGTTTTTTGCTCGTTCCCGCTGATGGGCAAAGCGAAGCGGAAATGGAAGAGCGCCAGCAAATGAGCCGCTATTTGCGGGCAAAAGGAGTGGACGGCGTCGGAGAACTGGTCAAAACGACGTCCGGAACGTATATCGCCTCCTATAATGGACAGCCGTTGGCGCTCGTTCGCGCTCCGCTTCCGGCGGCTCGCTTTCGTTCGCTCGGAAGGGAATTGGCGGTGATGCATGAATGCGGAAGAACATGTCCATGGCCGATCGTCGCATGCCGGCGCATCGGCCAATGGCGCGAATTGTGGGCGAAGCGGATCGATCAAATGGAGGCGTTTTGGTCGAGCAAGCTCGCTGCTGGACCGTCGTCGCCGTTTGATCGGCTGTTTATCGAATCGTTCCCGTATTATTTAGGCTTGGCGGAAAACGCGGTGCAGTATGTGGCGGATACCGAGATTGACGAAGAACCAGGGCGCATCGATTACGCGGCATTTTGCCATGAGCGTCTCCCCGAGGCGAAGTGGGCTGGGGGGATCGAAGCGAAGCTGCCGACCGACTGGGTGTATGACCATTGCGCCCGCGATTTGGCGGAATGGGTGCGCCATTTGTACGAAAAGAGCGGACTTGGCTGTCAGCGGGCGGTGCGGCAGTTTTTTCAAGAGTATGAACATGCGTCGCCGCTGTCGCCGTTTGCTTGGAGACTCGTTTACGCCAGGCTGTTGTTTCCGCTTTCCTATTTTGAATGTGTCGAGGCATATTATATCGCAGTGGATGAGAGTGAACAGACAAGGCGGGAGGGGGAGTTGCGGCGCTTGCTGGAGCGATCGCATGAATATGAACGGTTTTTGGCTTCGTTTGCCAAGATCGCCGGCATCTCAAACCGCATCCGTCTGCCGGCGGTCGAGTGGCTGCCGCCGGCGTAACGCAGGGAAGACAGCTTTCCCGCTTTTTTTGGCCCAAACGAAAAAACGACCGCTTCCCTGCCGTTAAACCTTAGGGGCAACTTCCCGTTTTTTTTCGGCCAAAGTTGTGATAAGATTTAGAAAAAAACGATGCGGGAGGCTGCACCATGACGAAGCCGTATGTATTCATTGCGCGAAAATTGCCCGAGGACGTGGTCGCGCCGCTTTTGACCATCGCTGAAGTAGAAATGTGGCCCCATGAAGATATGGCCGTGCCGCACGATGTGCTCGTGGAAAAGGCGAAAAGAGCGACGGCCATCTTGCCGATGGTGTCTGATCCGATCGATGAAACTGTGCTGTCTGCCGGTTCGGCGCTGAAAGTGGTCGCCAATATGGGCGTCGGCTACGATAACATTGATGTAGCGGCGGCGACCCATCGCGGCATTCTCGTTTGCAATACACCCGATGTATTGACCGATACGACGGCCGATTTGACGTTTGCGCTTTTATTGGCCACCGCCCGCCGCCTTGTCGAAGCGGCTATGTTTTTGAAAGAAGGGAAATGGAAAAGCTGGAGTCCGTTTTTGCTTGCGGGCGCCGATGTCCATCATAAAACGATCGGCATCGTCGGCATGGGGAACATCGGCCAGGCAGTGGCGAAACGGGCGAAGGGGTTTGACATGAACATTCTGTATTACAACCGCTCCCGCCGTCCGGAGGCGGAAGAGAAGCTTGGCGCCGTCTATCGTCCGTTCGCCGACTTGCTTTCAGAGAGCGATTTTGTCGTCTGCTTGACGCCGCTCACCTCCGAGACGCGCCATTTGTTCAACCGCGAGGCGTTCCGGCAAATGAAGAAGTCCGCGATTTTCATTAACGCGGCGCGCGGAGCGGTCGTCGATGAACAGGCGTTGTATGAGGCGCTGGTCGGCGGGGAGATCGCCGCGGCGGGATTGGATGTATTTGAACACGAGCCGGTCGCGGCCGATCATCCGCTCGTTTCGCTTCCGAACGTCGTCGCCTTGCCGCATATCGGCAGCGCCACGTACGAAACGCGGCGCGCTATGATGACATTGGCGCGCGACAACATCATCGCCGTACTCGAAGGCCGGCCGCCGCTGACGCCTGTGAACCGGATCTCGTAAAAATTTTCATTGCCAAATGGCCGATCGTCTTTTATAATGTCTACTATAAAAATACAAATGTCTACTGTACGTAAACAGAAGGGGCGGGAATCATGGAAAAACCAATTTTGGTCGGATTGTTAGGATTAGGAACGGTCGGGAGCGGCGTGGTCAAAATTATTGAAAACCATCAGGAAAAGTTGATGCATCAAGTCGGCTGCCCGGTGAAGGTGAAAAAAATCCTTGTCCGGGATGTACAGAAACCGCGCGATGTCGCCGTTGACCCGTCGCTCCTTACGACGAGTGCGGCTGAGGTGATTGATGATCCAGACATTGATGTCATTATCGAAGTGATGGGCGGCATTGAGGAGACAAAAGAGCTGCTATTGCGGGCGCTGCGGCAACGAAAGCATGTCGTGACCGCCAATAAAGACTTAATGGCCGTCTACGGGTCGGAGCTGCTTCGGGTGGCGGCGGAATACCGCTGCGATTTGTTTTATGAAGCGAGCGTCGCCGGCGGCATTCCGATTTTGCGCAGCTTAGTCGACGGGCTGGCGTCCGACCGAATTACGAAGCTCATGGGCATTGTGAACGGAACGACGAACTACATTTTGACGAAAATGTCGCAAAACGGCGCTTCATACGAGGCTGTACTTGCCGAAGCGCAGGCGCTCGGGTTCGCGGAAGCCGATCCGACATCGGACGTCGAAGGGCTCGATGCGGCGCGAAAAATGGCCATTTTGGCCCGCCTTGGCTTTTCGATGGACATCGATTTGGACGATGTGCAAGTGAAAGGCATCACTCAAGTGACGGAGGAAGACTTGAACTACGGGAAGCGGCTCGGCTACACGATGAAATTGATCGGCATCGCCCAGCGCGACGGGCAGAAGGTCGAGGTGAGCGTCCAGCCGACGTTTTTGCCGGATTCGCATCCGCTGGCGTCCGTGCACAACGAATACAATGCGGTGTACGTATACGGCGAAGCGGTCGGAGAGACGATGTTTTACGGACCGGGGGCGGGCAGCTTGCCGACGGCGACGGCGGTTGTCTCCGACTTGGTCGCAGTGATGAAAAATATGCGCCTTGGCGTCAACGGCCGCTATGCCGTCGCGCCGCAATATGAAAAGCAGTTGAAGACGCCGGCGGAAATTTTCTCGAAATACTTTTTGCGCATTCATGTCAAAGACCAGGTCGGCGCGTTTGCCAAAATTACGACGCTGTTTTCCGAGCGCGGGGTGAGCTTTGAGAAAATTTTGCAATTGCCGCTGAAAGAGGATGGCCTAGCGGAAATCGTCATCGTTACGCATGACGCCTCACAGCAAGACTACGAAGACATTTTGCAGCAGCTCGGCGATTTGGAAATCGTCGAACGGGTGCAAAGCTCGTATCGAGTGGAAGGAGAGAAACGGTAATGGCATGGAAAGGGCTGCTTGACGCCTACGGCGATTTTTTGCCGCTCTCTGCGGCGACGCCGAGGCTGTCGCTTTGCGAAGGGAATACGCCGCTCATCCCGCTGCCGCGCTTGTCGGAGGAGCTCGGCATTGCGCTCTATGTCAAGGTCGAAGGGGCGAACCCGACCGGTTCGTTTAAAGACCGCGGCATGGTGATGGCGGTGGCCAAGGCGAAAGAGGAAGGAAGCCATACGATCATCTGCGCCTCAACCGGCAATACATCGGCTTCAGCGGCCGCCTACGCGGCGCGCGCCGGCATGCGCTGCCTCGTCGTCGTTCCGAACGGCAAGATCGCCCTCGGCAAGTTGGCGCAAGCCGCCATGTACGGCGCGGAAATTTTTGCGATTGACGGCAACTTTGACGAGGCGCTGAAGATGGTGCGCCGGTTGAGCGAAACGGCGCCGATTACGCTCGTCAACTCGGTCAATCCGTACCGGATCGAAGGGCAAAAAACGGCGGCGTTTGAAGTGTGCGACCAGCTTGGGCGCGCCCCGGACGTGCTCGCCATTCCAGTCGGCAACGCCGGCAACATCACCGCCTATTGGAAAGGGTTTAAGGAGTACCATGAAGCGAAAGGAACGGGCTTGCCGCAAATGCGCGGCTTTGAAGCGGAAGGAGCGGCGGCGATCGTCCGCAACCGGGTGATTGAACAGCCGGAGACGGTGGCGACCGCGATCCGCATCGGCAATCCGGCGAGCTGGGACAAAGCGGTCGAGGCGGCGAGCGAGTCGCGCGGGAAAATTGATGAGGTGAGCGACGCAGAAATTTTGGCCGCCTACAAGCGGCTCGCCCGGACGGAAGGCATTTTTGCCGAACCGGCGTCATGCGCGGCGATCGCCGGGGTGATCAAGCAGCGCGAACGGAACGAAATCGAACGCGGCAGCCTCGTCGTCGCGGTTCTCACTGGCAACGGATTGAAAGACCCGGCCATCGCCTTGGAGACCGCGGCGATCGAACCGATCGTGCTGCCGAACGATGAACAAGTTGTCTTGGAGCATTTGCAAGGGGTTGTCCGGGCATGAAAGAAGACGAGATGTTGAAGATCGTCGTGCCGGGAAGCACGGCGAACCTAGGGCCCGGGTTTGACTCGATCGGGCTAGCGGTCAATCGCTATTTGACGCTTGACGTCCGCTTGGCGGATGCGTGGTCGTTTGCGCCGAAAACGGCGGAAGTGAGCGGCATTCCGCGCGGGACGGACAATTTGGTGTATCAAGTGGCGGCGGAGACGGCGGACGTTTACGGCCGCCGGCTGCCGAGCTGTGCAGTCGATGTGTACAGCGACATTCCGTTTACGCGCGGGCTCGGGAGCAGCGCGGCGGCGGTCGTCGCCGGCATTGAGCTCGCCGACGCGCTGCTTGGGCTTCAGTTGCCGCGCGAGCAAAAGATGGAATTGGCGACCCGATACGAAGGACATCCGGACAATGTCGGCGCCTCGTTGTACGGGGGGCTTGTCATCGGCTGCTGCCGCGAGGCGGGCGTGGATGTCGTCCATATTCCACAATTGGATGTGGAGCTTGTCGCTATTATTCCGGAGTATGAACTAGAAACGAAAAAAGCGCGCGGGCAGCTGCCGGAACAATGGCCGAGAGAGCGGGCGGTCGAGGCGAGCGCCGTCAGCAACGTTCTCGTCGCCGCGTTGCTCACGAAAAACTGGGAGCTTGCCGGCCGGATGATGGCCGCCGATCTGTTCCATCAGCCGTATCGGAGACAGCTCGTTCCGGAACTCGAGCGGGCGGAGGCGCTCGCTCTTGAATACGGAGCGATCGGTGCGGCGCTGAGCGGAGCGGGGCCGACGGTGCTCGTCTTTGCCGAACCGGGCCAAGGAGAGCGGCTCGCGCGCCGGCTGCGCCCGCATTTTCCGACGTGCGAAATCGCGCGTCTTTCCGTCGAGCCGCGCGGCAGCCGCGTCTACAAGCTGGCGCTTGAAGCTTGAACCTTCTTGGGCGCCGGCGCGAACAGAAGTCCGTTCAGCGGCCTGGCCGTTTCGCCGCCGCGCTTGGGAGCGGGCGAAAGATATGACGGTTTTCCTTGCACAATTGGAAGGAAACGAAAACGGAGAAGCGCCCGATCAGGCGGGTGGTGGCTGCCCATCACCAGCCTTCCCGTCGGCTCGCCGCCCCGCTGGCGATAAAAAAATCCGAACAGCGGCCGCTGTTCGGATTTTTCATATTAAAACACTTGTTCCACTTCGACGACGCCCGGCACTTCTTCAAACAAGGCGCGCTCAATTCCGGCTTTGAGCGTAATCGTCGAGCTCGGGCAGCTGCCGCACGCGCCGAGGAGGCGAAGTTTCACGACGCCGTCTTCGACATCGACGAGTTCGCAGTCGCCGCCGTCGCGAAGCAGGAACGGACGCAGTTTATCTAAAACTTCTTGCACTTGTTCTTTGATTTCTTGATCCGTCATTTCCATCGACTCCTTTCCTTAGTTTTTATTATAATCATAGTGACAAAAAAAATCTAATGATAAATTTTGCTTTTGCAAAGGGTGACAACGATGACATTCAAGCCGGTTGAAATTTGTGTGTACGGGGCCGACGTCATTTGCCCGGCATGCGTGCAGCTGCCGTCGTCGAAAGAAACGTACGAGTGGCTCGAGGCCGCGCTGCGCCGCAAGTATCCGGATCAGCCGTTTGTGATGACGTACGTCGACATTTTTGCGCCGCCGGCCGATGACGAGGAGAAGCGGGAGCTCGCGCAGACGATCGTCGAAGAAGATTGGGTGTATCCGGTCGTGGTGATCGAAGGAAACGTCGTCGCCGAAGGCAACCTGCGGCTCAAAGCGATTTGTGCAGAAATGGAAAAATTCGGGTATCAACCGTCGACGCCGGAAGGGAAAAAGGCGGAATGAACTCCGCCTTTTTCGCCGAATAAGGGCCAGTTGTGCTGTCAGTACCCATGGTGATGCTTGTACATCCACAAAATGCCTGATTTCAACAAACGCGGCACCCGGCCGGTGAGCGGGCGGTCGGCGAGCAAGCCGAAGCCGTGCTTTTTGCCGAGCGAGCCGAGAATGCCTTTTAATTTGATCGGCGGGAATTCGCTCGGTGGTTCTTCGCCGTTCCACCGCTTTTGCAGCACTTGGACGATTTGCTCGGCTTGCGCTTCAGCGAGCTGGGCGCTCGGGGAATGCGGCAGGCTCGCACAGTCGCCGACGACGTAGGCGTTTTCATAGCCGGGGATGTGATGGCGCTTCGTCAGCACCACGCGGCCTTGCTTGTCCTTTTCGACATTCAGTTCGCGGACGACGCGGTTGGGCTGAATGCCGGCCGTCCAGACGATGACGTCGCACTTGACCGGCTCGTCGTGGTTGTACAAGACGCCAGGTTCGACTTTCGTGACGTTGGAGTTGCGGACGATTTCCACCTTGTGTTCAACGAACCATCCTTCCACATAATCGCTCAACCGTTTCGGAAACATCGGCAAAATGCGCTCACCGCGGTCAAACAGCTTGATGTGCAAGTCCGGACGGCTCTCCGCCAGTTCGCTGGCCAGCTCGACGCCGCTCAATCCCGCGCCGACGATGCCGACCGTCGCTTTCGGCGGCAAATTGTTCAGCGCTTCATAGGCGGCGCGCGCCTTATCGATCGACTGGATGCTGTACGTATGCGCCTCGGCGCCCGGCACCCCGTGGTATTTGTCTTCGCAGCCCAATCCGATCACGACATCATCGTAGCGGACGCTGCTCCCATCCTTTAAATGGACGAGCTGCTGGTCGAGATCAATCGAGACGACTTCGCCGAATTGGTACACAAGCTGCGGATGTTCCGGAAACGGGACGCGGATGTGATGGTCGCTGACCGTTCCCGCGGCCAAGGCGTAATATTCCGTTTTTAAACAATGGTACGGAACGCGGTCGATGAGGATAATATGAATGTCGTTTGGCAATTCGTCCGGGAGGAGGCGCTGCAAAATGCGCATATTGCCGTATCCTCCGCCAAGCAATACAAGTTGTCTCATCGTGAAAAATCCCCTTTTGTCGAGTTTCTAAAGCCGACAATGCCATAGAAAAGTATAACGAAATTGTGACAAAAGAACAATCATTTTTCCGCTTCCTCGATCGAACGAGCATGTTCATTGACGCCGCGCCGGAAAACCGCTACGATGGGAAGCAGGAAGGTGAACATGCGCATGATGTTGCCAATCATCGAATTTTGCATCAGCAACTTAGCCAGCGGGTCGTACAAAGCAATGGAAATGTTGGAAAAGGATCCGAACTTGGACATCATTGAATACAGTTGCTTAAGCTATTGCACACGCTGCGCGGAAACGCTGTTTGCGCTCGTCAACGGCGAGTTTGTCAGCGGCGAAACGCCTGAGCAGCTCGTGGAAAATATTTATCGGCATCTCGAGGAAAACCCAATGTTTTAACGAAAAAAGGAGGATGTCCGCGATGCGGCATCCTCTTCAATGTATAATGAAAAAACGGGGGATATTCCCATTGTGCCCAGGAGATGCCGCCATTATACATGCGAAGCGCAAAAAATGTTCAGGAGGGAGTCATGTGCGTTCTTTTTCGTTTACGAAAATGCATGGATTGGGTAATAGCTACATATACGTTGATCTGTTCCGGGAAACATTGCCCGAGGAGGAGCTGCCGGCGATCGCCCGCAGCGTCGCCGATGTCCACACAGGCATCGGCTCCGATGGCTTGATTCTCATTTGTCCATCGGAGAAAGCGCCAGTCAAAATGCGCATTTTTAACAGCGATGGCTCGGAAGGGAAAAACTGCGGCAACGGCTTGCGCTGCGTGGCGAAATACGCGTACGAGCACGGCATCGTCAGCGACCGCACCTTTTTGATTGAAACGCTCTCCGGGCTTGTCGAAGCCCGTGTTGCAGTAGCAGATGGCGAAGTGACAAGCGTGACGGTCGATATGGGCGAGCCGCGCCTTGAGCGGAGCGCCATTCCGATGCTTGGTCCGGAAGCGGAGCGGGTCGTCGCCGAGCCGTTTGCCATCGCTGGGGGCGAATATGAAATTACGGCGGTGTCCATGGGCAACCCGCATGTGATCTTTTACGTTGATGACATCCAAAAAGCGCCGGTGACGACGCTTGGCCCGCTCGTGGAAAAGGACCCGCGCTTTCCGGAAGGGGTGAACGTCGAGTTTGTCGAAGTGGTGAACGAGCGCGAGCTTCATTTCCGCGTCTGGGAGCGCGGCTCCGGCGTGACGCAGGCGTGCGGGACCGGAGCGTGCGCGGCGGTCGTCGCTTCCGTGTTAAACGGCAAAACGGCGCGCGGGGAGGAAACGGTCGTCCATTTGGCCGGCGGCGATTTAACGATCGTATGGGGGCACGACGGGCGCGTGCGCATGACCGGTCCGGCGGAGACCGTGTGCACCGGCGTTTATTACTACCGAGGCGGGCGGAACGGTTGAGCATCGAAAGGCAAAGACGGTATACTATGAAGTAAGATCGGAATCATTCAAGGGATTCGCCCCATCTGAGCCGTCGGGTGAAAGCGGGCGAACCTGTCGAAAAACGGCCAAGCTGTTTGGCCAGTGTCAACCGTTAAAGGAGGGATCATGGATGGCAGAGGCAGTTATTACGCTGACAGAAGCGGCAGCGTTTCAAATCAAAGATATGATGAAAGAGCAGGAAGAAGAGGGCGCGTACTTGCGCGTCGGCGTCCATGGCGGCGGCTGCAGCGGGTTGTCGTACGGCATGGGCTTTGACCATGAGCGGCGTGAGGATGACATCGAATTTGAGCAGCACGGCATCAAAATTTTGGTGGACCGCGACAGCGCGCCGATTTTGCGCGGAACGGTCATCGACTATAAACAGTCGCTGCTTGGCGGCGGGTTTACGATCAACAATCCGAACGCCATTGCGACGTGCGGCTGCGGCTCCTCGTTCCGCACAGCGACCAATGCCGGCACGCCGGAGCAATGCTAAGCAGGCGGGATGACGTCCATCTGCCTGGCAGAGGAAAACGGCCTGCCTTGCCGTGACGTCGGGCTCTTGAGAAGGCCGGTTTTCGCCGCACGGCCGGTTGAAAACGCGGGCGTGCACCGACTGGCGAAATGTTGGAAGGGTGGTCTTTCCCTCACGAAATTGGGGAAAACGGCCGCGCTCCAACATCGGCCTTTTCGGGAGCGCCAAAGGAGGAGAAACGATGAAAGGACAAATCAATGTCATCTTGGCGCTTGTCTTGGCGCTCATTGTGGCGCTGCTGGCGGTGGCGAATGTCGAGCAGGTGACGATCCATTATTTAGTCGGCGAAACCCGCTTGCCGCTCATTATCGTCATTTTAGGTTCGGCCGTCCTTGGCGGCCTTGTCGTCGGCATGCTCGGATGGGTGCGTTTGTTCAGCCTGCGCCGGCAGGTGAAGCTGCTCGAGAGAGAGCGGGAGGAATGGACGAAAAACAAGGCTGGGAATACTGATGGCGAGTCGGTTTCGCTGGAGCGAGAGGGATGAGGCATGAGTATGGCGCCCCCAACAAAGAGGGGCGCCTTTTGCTTGAAAAACGGGTGTGGACGGGGCGGGCTATATGAATGGCTCCAATCAGTCGGGATGCGGCGTTAAGGCGAAATGCCGAGCGCCCCTTCGCTTCCGCTTGTTTTCCCGACGGAGCGCCATTAAAACAGCGATGTCGAGTGCGCCGGCTGCATCCGCGCCGTCGGGTCGATGTACGTTTTGGCGCTGCTGATGGCGATCGGCGCTTCGCCAAAGCCGCAGGCGATCAGCTTGATTTTCCCGTCGTACGTGCAAATGTCGCCCGCCGCATACACGCCGGGGATGTTCGTTTCCATCCGCGAGTTGACTTTGATCGCATTTTTTTCGATGTCAAGCCCCCAGTTTTTGATGGGGCCAAGCGAAGAAATAAAGCCGTAGTTGACAATGACGGCGTCGACATCGATCGTTTCTTTCGTTCCTTCTTTCACATGCTCGAGGATGACTTGGCGGATGGCGTGTTCATCGCCGACGAGTTCAACGGGCACAAACGGCGTTTTCACTTGCACGCTGGACTTCTTGAGCTGCTCGACGCTATGTTCATGGGCGCGGAATTTGTCGCGGCGATGCACAATCGTGACGCTTTGGGCGATCGGTTCGAGCATGAGCGACCAGTCAACAGCCGAGTCGCCGCCGCCGCAGACGAGCACGCGCTTTCCGGAAAACTGCCCCAAGTCGTTGATGAAGTAATGTAAGTTTTTTCCTTCATAGCGGGAAGCGCTTTCGATTTCGAGCCGACGCGGCTGAAAGGCGCCGTTTCCGGCGGTGATGATGACCGTTTTCGAATAATGGATTTGTTGATTGGTGACGAGTTTAAACGTTCCGTCCTCCTGCTTTTCGAGCGTGTCGACCGACTCGTTCAGGCAGACGGTCGGCGAAAATAGGTCCATCTGCTCTTTCAGCTGGTTGACAAGCTCTTGGGCGCGCACTTTCGGAAATCCGGCGACATCATATATGTATTTTTCCGGATATAACGCGGCCAGCTGCCCTCCAAGCTGCGGAAGGCTTTCGATAATTTTGACTTTCATTTGCCGCAAGCCGCCGTAAAACGCGGCAAACATCCCGGTCGGCCCGCCGCCGATAATGGTGACATCGTAGACGTTGCGATCTTCTTTCACCGACATCCCTCCCTGCGCGAAGTCATGGCATTACAAGTTTATCTTACCATAAATGGGCGTGGTTATAACGATCCTTTTTGTTGGACGAACAGAAAAAAAAACTTGAAAAGGGAAAGAAAAAGGACTAATATGTTTTGTGGAGAGATTGTTAATTTTTTGTGACAGTCCCTCGACATTTTTTTGGCGGTTAACGTGAATTATTTCACAAACTTCGCTCAATAAAAACGGGGGCGGCCGCAAAAGCTATAACAAATGAATGAGAAAAAATGAAAAAGGGTGGAAGTGATCCAGGTGAGAAAACCAAACGTTGTCATTTTAGGCGCTGGCTATGGCGGGTTGATGACGACCGTTCGCCTGCAAAAGCTCATCGGCGTGAACGAAGCGAACATTACGCTCGTAAACAAGCACGATTACCATTATGAGACGACATGGCTTCATGAGGCATCGGCTGGGACGCTGCATCATGACCGCGTTCGCTATCCGATCAGCGATGTCATCGACCGGAACAAAGTGAAATTCATCCAAGATACGGTGACGAAAATCATTCCAAACGAAAAGAAAGTGCTGCTTGAAAACGGCGAGCTGACGTACGATTATCTCGTCATTGCCCTTGGGTTTGAATCAGAAACGTTCGGCATCAAAGGGTTGAAGGAATACGCATTTTCGATCGCCAATGTCGACGCCGCGCGGCAAATCCGCGAACATATCGAGTACCAGTTTGCGACGTACAACGCGGAAGAGGAAAAGAAAGAGGAGCGATTGACGATCGTCGTCGGCGGAGCGGGGTTTACCGGCATTGAATTTTTAGGCGAGCTCGCCAACCGGATGCCGGAGCTGTGCCGCGAGTATGACATCGATCCGCACAAAGTGCGCATCATTTGCGTGGAGGCGGCGCCCACGGCGCTGCCGGGCTTCGATCCGGAGCTCGTCGAGTACGCGGTCAGCCAGCTTGAGCGCAAAGGAGTCGAGTTTCGAATCGGCACGGCGATTAAGGAATGCACGCCGGATGGCATCATTGTCGCCAAAGGCGATGATGTGGAAGAAATTAAAGCCGGCACCGTCATTTGGGCGGCCGGCGTGCGCGGCAGCCGCGTCATCGAGGAATCTGGATTTGAAGCGGCGCGGGCGCGCATTAAAGTGGATCCGTACTTGCGCGTCCCGGGGCATGAAGACATTTTCGTCGTCGGCGACTGTTCGCTCGTGATTGATGAAGAAACGAACCGCCCGTATCCGCCGACGGCGCAAATCGCCATGCAAGAAGGCCAGCTGTGCGCGAAAAACTTGGCGGTGCTCATCCGTGGACAAGGGGAGCTGGAGCCGTTCAAGCCGGATATTAAAGGGACGGTTTGCTCGCTCGGCCATGACGATGCCATCGGGGTCGTGTTCGGCAAAAAGCTGTGGGGCACGAAAGCGAGCTTCATGAAAAAAGTGATTGACAACCGCGCCCTGTATTTGATCGGCGGTTCGTCGCTTGTGATGAAAAAAGGCAAATTTAAATTTTTCTAATCAATCCAAAAAGCTCCCGTGATGGCGGGAGCTTTTTGCATGGCAGCGAAACAGGGATCCGCCGCTCGATTGTCGAAATACAAACGGGTGCATAACGATAGGGAGAAAAGGATGAGGACGATGGACAACAAACGAGGAAACGTTTGGATTGCGGCGGCCGGACTGGTTATCAACGAGAATGGGGAATGGCTCGTTGTCAAGAAAAAATACAGCGGGCTAAAAGGCAAATGGTCGCTGCCGGCCGGGTTCGTCCAGCCGGGGGAAATGCTCGATGAGGCGGCGGTTCGGGAAGTGAAGGAAGAAACGGGGATCGACGCCGAGCCGGTCGCGCTTCTAGGCTTGCGCACCGGCGTCATCGCTGGGGAGATCAGCGACAATATGGCGATTTTTCTGTTGCGCCCGCTCTCGCGCGACATCGTCGTGCAGACGGATGAGCTGTATGCCGCCGCGTTTTTGAGCAAAACGGCGCTCGAGAATGATCCGAACACATCAGGCTTGCTTCGCTATTTGTTGGCGCTCGAGCCGCTTGATTCCCTTTCGCTGCATGACGGACTCAATCCCGGCGATCCGTTCGGCTACACGAAATACCGCCTTTACTTCGAATCATCGAAATTGAAAGAATAGTCAAGAAAATAAAAGCGATCGAAAGATGTATCCGCTTACACAGGCGGAAATGAGGGGGAATCGCCGTTTTATTTTGCAGAAAATTTTGATATATTAACAAAAAAGAAACGGAGGGGAACATCGATGCCAAAAACATTGACAATGAACGACTGCCCGTACTGCGAGGGGCATGGATACGTTCAGCTGCTTTTGGGCGGATCGGAAACGTGCTACAGCTGCCAAGGAACGGGAAGCGATCACGAAGAGGAGAACGAACATTGACGGTCATCCGCCCGATCCAGTACACTGAAAACGGGTGTACGGGAGGTGAAGGGCGGATGCAAATGAGTTTGCCGGTCGTGTTGATTTCGATGGTGTTGTTTTTCGTCTTGTTTTTTGGCATTGGATTTTTGCTGAACATGATTTTGCGCATGACGTGGATTTTGGCGGTCTGCTTTCCGTTGATTGCGGTTTTCATTATCGACGATGTGCCGTTGATGCGCTATTTCACCGCGCCGTCCGATGCGTTCGCGGCGCTCGGCCGGAAAATCGCTTCGCTGGCGGCGGCGGATTTGTTGATTTTGTCAAGCGGCTTTGCCGGCGCTCTTTGCGCCGGATGGGCGATCCGCACGTTGAGGGCGAAAGGGTATCAAATGTTTTAAAGCATGTTCGAAATGCAAAACGCATTCTAATGGAAAAAGCGCGAAAGGATTGTTGAATGTTTTCAAGCGTCTCTGCCTTGGGCAGAGGCGTTTTTTTGTGAACAGCGCTGATGAGCGTGCGAGCGGATCACAACGTCGGTTCGGGTATGTTTTTGGCCAAACGCCCAAGCTTTGCGTTCGGATTTCACAATGAGGCTGTTCATGGACGGTTTTTTCGTTTCTTTTGTCTCATTCGCAATGAATATTTCGATTTGAAATGGAGATAAATAGAGATGTGAGAGGAGTTGAGAGCATTGAATGGGTTCAGGCAGTTCGTGCGCCGAACCGCGATGACGCTGCTGTTTTTGGCGGCGCTCTTTGCGACATTCGAGTCCGTTTCCGGGGTTGACGCGAAGACGGTTCTCCATCCCTTTCCGAGCGCTTTATCGATGGATCATCAGCCCATTTGGGGAATGAAAGGGCTTGCGAAGAACGAGAGCCGCTCTGTTCCGCGGCTTGAGGATCATTTTGACTGGTCAAAATATCCATCCGTTGAAGTGGTCGCCACCGGCTATACAGCCGGCATTGAATCGACCGGGAAAACGCCCGATCACCCTGAGTATGGCATCACGTACTCCGGCGTCCGCGTCAAACGCGATCTTTATTCGACGATTGCGGCGGATTTAACCGTGTTTCCAATCGGCACGATTTTGTTCATCCCCGGATACGGGTTCGGCGTCGTCGCCGACAAAGGCGGGGCGATCAAAGGCCATCGCATTGACTTATACTATGAAACCGTCGAAGATGTATATAAATATTGGGGAAAACGAAAAGTCAACGTCTATATCGTGCAAAAAGGCGATGGCACGCTGTCGGAAGAGGAGTTGAAGCGGTTGAACGAAGATGAAACGATGCAAGTGTTTCGCCAGCAGTATTTGGAATCAAAAAGTTGAGAGGGCTCCCGCCCGTCAGCCGCAAAGGAGCGGATCGCGGCCGTCAGCGGGAGGAAACAGCGCCGGATGCAAAAGCGGCGCCAATTTTTTTAATCCGACCAAGAGGCGCGGAGACGGACGGCAATAGAGCGATTCTTCTAAAATGTGGATGTTCCCGGTGCGGACCGCCTCGGCCTGTTGGGCATTCGGGCGCGCCGTGACGGCTTTTGCGCTCATTTTTTTTGTCTGCACGCCGACCCAAACGAGCAAGATGTGCGACGGATTGCGGGCGAGAACGTCGTCCCATTCCGGTTGGACGCTCGCTTGAGGAAAGTCGGCGAAAATGTTGCGCCCGCCGGCGAGTTCGCTCAATTCGCTCAGCCAGTTGGCGCCGCCCGGGGTGAAGAGCGGACGAGGCCACCATTCCCAATAGAGGCGGGCCGGTTCGGCCGATGCGGCCCGCTCGCGGTGCCAATCAAGCACGTCATAATAGCGGCGGACAAGTTCAGCCGCTTTTTTCGTTTCGCCAAGCGCTTCGCCAAGCCGAAGAAGGTCGTTGGCAATGTCATCGAGCGAATTCGGCGCCAGCACGAGATGCGGGAGCCCGCGCCGTTTGAGCTCCTCGACGTTGCGCTCCATGCCGGGCACGCTTAAGGAGGCGACAACAAGATCAGGCTTGAGCGCTTCGACTTGATCCATGTCAATGCGCAAATCCGGCCCGACTTTCGGCAGCCGCTTCACTTCCGGCGGCCAGTCGGATGAATCATCGACGGCGGCGACATCGTCAAGGCGGCCGAGATAGGCGAGCAGTTCGGTGTTGCTTGGACAAAGGGAAACGATTCTCATCAGCGTCGGTCCTTTCTCAATCATCGTGATGATGACGGATTCGCCTTGGCGAACGCAATTTCCTGCTCGCTGCGGCTGATTTTTTTTGAGTGAACGCAGGGAGAGAAAATTAGATAGTCGAAACAACCGCTTTGCCTCGCTATAATGAAGGTGGGAGTGAATCAACATGGAAAGGGATGAGACGATGTTTACGGTAAAACCATTGCCGTCGGTTGAGGAACGGGATGAGGCGCTTGTCATCGGCTTGTTTGAAGGGGCGAATTCATGGAGCGGCCTTGCCGGCGAGTACGACGCCCGTCTTGGCGGGCAGCTGTCCGAGCTGCGGAAAGAAGGCGATATTTCCGCGAAGCGGGGGCGCATCGCCAGCGTTCATCCATTTTTGCTGACGGGGGCGAAACGGTTGTATTTCGTCGGCCTTGGCAAAAAAGAAGAGCTGACGTTTGAGCGGCTGCGCGAGACGTTCGGCAAGCTGTTTCGCACGTTGAAGCAGGAAAAGCGGACGAAAGCGGCAGTCGCGTTGGACACGTTTACGACCGAGTCTGTCGATGGAAACGAAGCGGCGCACGCCTTGGCGGAAGCGTATCATTTGGCGACGTATGAATTTCCTGGGTATAAGCAGAAAAAGTCAGAACCGGACTACCAGCTCGAATCGCTCATCGTCTACACGGCGGCCGAAGCGGCAGAAATTGAGGCGAGCTTGTTTGTCGGCTCGGTGTACGGGAAGGCGACGAATTCGGCGCGCACGCTCGTCAATACGCCGGGGAATTTGCTGACGGCGTCGGATTTGGCCGACTATGCCGTAAAGCTCGCGAACCGGTATGACTTTGATTATGAAATTTTGGAGAAGGAAGACATGGAGCGGCTCGGCATGGGGGCGCTTTTGGCTGTCAACCAAGGGTCAAAACAGCCGCCCAAACTGATCGTCTTAAAATACCAAGGAAAAGACGGGTGGGAAAACGTGATCGCCCTTGTCGGCAAAGGGGTGACGTTTGATACGGGAGGCTATTGCTTGAAGCCGCGCGACAGCATGGTTGACATGAAAACCGATATGGCCGGCGCCGCGGCGGTGCTCGGGGCGATGGAAGCGATCGGCGAACTGCGGCCGGAACAAAACGTGCTCGCTGTCATTCCAGCGACCGACAATATGATCAGCGGCGAGGCGTTCAAGCCGGACGATGTCATTACGTCCTTGTCTGGAAAAACGATTGAAGTAAAAAACACTGATGCGGAAGGACGGCTCATTTTGGCTGATGCGGTGACGTATGCGAAACAATGCGGCGCGAATTACATCATCGATGTCGCTACGTTGACAGGCGGCGTGATCGTCGCCTTGGGCGCGGACAAAACGGGGGCGATGACGAACAATGAGGAGCTGTTTGAGCAGGTGCTGGAAGCGTCGATGGAAACCGGGGAATTCATTTGGCGGCTGCCGATTACAGAACACGACCGCGAGCGGGTGCGCAGCAGCAAAATCGCCGACTTGAACAACTCGCCGGGGCGCGAAGGGCACGCCATTATGGGCGGGGCGTTCATCGGCGAATTTGCGGAAGACACTCCGTGGGTGCATTTGGATATCGCCGGAACGGCCGCCGCAAAGAAAGACGGCGACCTCGGCCCGGCTGGAGCGACGGGCGTCATGGTGCGCACGCTCACCGCGTTTGTCGAACGGTTTGGCCAAGACGACTAAAAGAATCGTGCAGTTCGCCGCTTGGACGTTAGGCGGTGGACGCAAACGAGCCGAAGCGGACGTGCATAGCTTCGGCTTTTGTTTGGCACTATAGTACATAGCACGAAAAGCGAACAAAATGTAAAGTTAGTGTAAATCTATTGTAAATTTTCTCTTTTTGTATTGTAAATGGATTTTAAATTGTTAGAATAAGTAGCGGTGATTTTGATTTCGTAAATGGAGGGTGTCGGATATGATTTTTTCACCGAAAAAAGACGTGTTTTTTGATATGTTGTTTACGATTTCGGAAAATGTGAAGGAAGCGGCCCAATATTTTGTTGAGTATAAAATTCGCAACGTAAGCGATTTGAAAGAATTTGCCCGCGTCATGAAAGAGTATGAACGAAAGGGCGATTCATTCATTCATGAACTGGTCGTCCAATTGAACAAAACGTTCATTACGCCGATCGAGCGGGAAGACATCCACCAGCTGGCGATGAAAATGGACGATGTGCTTGATGGATTTGAGCAATGTTCGGCGCGGTTTGAAATGTTTTCATTTACGGGCATCGATGAACATATGGTGAAGTTTTTTGATTATATTTACCAAAGCACGATTGAAATCGTCCATGCCCTCGAGCTGCTTGCGAATAAAAAATTGCTCGATATGCGCCAGCACGCCATTAAAATTAAGGATTATGAAACGAAGTGCGACGAAATTTTGCGCGCGTCGATCAAAAACTTGTTTGTGACGCAAAAAGACCCGATTAAAATCATTCAATACAAAGAGCTTTACGAAATGCTCGAAGAGATTGCCGACAGCTGTGAAGATGTCGCCAATACGTTAGAGACGATTATCATGCGCAACGCATAAAAGGGGACGTTGGTTTTATGGATGCGATCCTGATTTTAACCATTCTCATCGTCATTTTCGCTTTGGCATTTGACTTTATCAACGGCTTCCACGATACGGCCAACGCCATCGCGACATCGGTGTCGACAAGGGCGCTCACGCCGCGTCAAGCCATTATTTTGGCTGCGACGATGAACTTTATCGGCGCGCTCACCTTTACCGGCGTCGCGAAAACGATTACGAAAGACATTGTCGACCCATTTGCGCTGGAAAATGGGCCGCTCATTATTTTAGCAACGTTGATATCAGCCATTGCCTGGAACTTGATCACGTGGTATTACGGCATTCCGAGCAGCTCTTCGCACGCGATCATCGGTTCAGTCGCCGGGGCGGCGATTTCCGCGGCTGGGGTTGGGATTTTGAATTATGGCGGATTTTTGAAAATTTTACAATCGCTCATTCTTTCCCCGTTTTTGGCGTTAGGGGTCGGCTTTATCATAATGAGCATTTTTCGCTTTATCTTTAAAAACGCCAACTTATACAGCACGACGAGGGGCTTTCGGATGTTTCAAATTGTGACCGCGGCGTTTCAGGCGTATACGCACGGAACAAACGATGCTCAAAAAGCGATGGGGATCATTACGATGGCATTAATCGCCGGCGGATACCACGCGACGACCGACATTCCTGAATGGGTGCGCATTTCTGCCGCCTTGTCCATGGGATTGGGAACGGCCGTCGGCGGGTGGAAGATCATTAAAACGGTGGGTGGAAAAATTATGAAAATCCGCCCGATCAATGGAGTGGCGGCTGATTTGTCGTCCGCACTCGTCATTCTTTCAGCGACGATGTTCCACTTGCCGGTCAGCACTACCCACGTCATTTCGTCGTCCATCATGGGGGTTGGCGCCGCCCAACGGGTCAAAGGAGTCAAATGGGGTGTCGCTCGCCGCATTGTGCTCACCTGGATTATTACATTGCCGGTCTCGGCATTGATTGCCGGATTTGTGTACCAAGTTCTTCGCTTGTTTTTCTGACAAAAAGCGCACCTGTTGTCCAAAACAGGCGCGCTTTTTTTGCGTTTAGGCGGCCGAGCGGCCGGCGGCGGAAGAGCGTCCGATCGCCCGGCAAAGCCTTGGGGCGATCAAGCCGGCGACGATCGACAGGAGAATGTCTTTTGGCAATGGCGCGAGCATCCAGCTCCACACCATTCGGTACGAAAGTCCCGCCGGCGCTTCCGCCCATAATTTGTAAGCCATATACATCCAATTCGTTCCGATGACATAGTTGAGGACCATGCCAACGAGCGCGGCGGTGACGAAACGAGCTTTTGCCGCCGGCTGTGAGCCGCGGTTGATGATCCAGCCGGTCGCATAAGCGGCAACGATAAACGAAAGGATGAAGCCAAACGTCGGTTCGAAAATCATCGACAGCCCGCCTTTGAATTTGGCAAACACCGGAACACCCGTGAGGCCGACGAGCATATAGACGATCATCGCCACCGCACCGAGCCGCCGCCCTAACACCGCGCCGGCCAGGACGAAGAAAAACGTCTGCAGCGTAATCGGCACACCGCCGACGACAAGAAACGGCGCCCATGACGTAATGTTCGCCCCGATCGCCATCAAGGCGACGAACATGGCGGCGAGCGTCATGTCAATCGGTCGAAGCGAAGCGCGTTGTTCGCTCATATGTAAACCCCCTTGCTTTTTATCGTTAACAAAATCATATAGAACAATCGGCATCATGTCAATTCCTTTTTCTCTCAATGGATGATGCCATATGCCTTCGGGAATGCTAAACAAAAACGGGGCAGCCAGGGCGGCTGCGCAAAGGAAGGAGGATGGCGATGGAGCGGTTCCTCCCGGACGAGGAGCTGAGATGGGCGAGCAAAATGGGGGCGAACGAAGACATCATCCACACAAGCAAAAACGACGACGGCTGCGATTTGCGCACCCCGGCGGAAATCGGGAAGCGGCAGCCGATGGATGAAAACGGCAATGCGTAAAAGAAGGGGTGCGGATCGACAGGAAAGAAAAACGTCTTGGACCGATTCGCGCCTCGAAAAAGCCGGAGGATCGAGCGAAAAAAGATGGCCGCCTCCCCATCGAGTTCCCTTAGAGTGGTCTTGTCGTTCTGATAAAATGCTGCCGGCTCGAATGTTGCACTCGTTTTTCAGTGGGTTTTTCGGCATGAAAGGAATAGAAGGAAACGAATTGATTGATTTTTATGAATAAACACCTATTTTTGATATAGTGATAAAGTTCCTTTTTTTTAATTTACAGTAAAATTCTAATTGTAAATATATAGTTGGTTTACCATAACGTGTACTTGGTAAGGGAGTGAGGTAGCGTCAAAAGTTCTATGAAAAACCCAAACAGACCATAAAATATAATAATTACCTGGAGGATTTACTCTTTTCAGAATAAATAAATAAATAAAGGGTGAACTCAATTTGTTAGAGATCGTTTTGATTGTATTGTTTTTGATCGGTTTGTTCGTTTTCGTGGTTTACTATGTTCTTTTTGCAACCAAAGATTTAAAAAGAGTGACACAACAAAATGAGGAAATCATGAAATTGCTAAATGAGATTAAAAATCATATTCAAACGAAAAAGTAGCGATTATGCAAAAGGTTCAAGTCATCCTGCCTAACCGAAGGCGAATAAAATGGATGTGGCGGATTCAAATGACGGAGCACCAAGGAGAATCTTTATGACCAAGAGAATAAAGTTTATACTGTTTACCTTGTTCTTTTCTCCGTCATTATTCCTGATTAACTATTATCAAAGCATAAACATGAAAAGGGGCGAATATCCGGATCATGTCTTTTGGATTCTCTATTTGTTGGTCATTGTTTGCCTGACGGTCACCTGCCGATCGATTCGACAAATCCTCTTTAGTTTTCTTTGCATGTCTACCGTTTCTGTTGGGCTTGGATATTGGCTGATTGAGAAGAATGAAAGCATTCGATATCTTTACAACCTCGGGATTCCCACAACGTTTATCGGCCTTTCGCTGCTTGTTCATGTGATTCCGCTATTCGTCTGCTTGTTCCGTTCTATAAGGAAAATATAAAACCCGTGGTGCTAGTTGAGCGCTAGCGCTCAACTAGCATCACGGGTATGTTAAACTTTTTCGTTGCATCTATATAGCACCACGGGTATTATTCAATTTTATTCACTTGATTTATTTGAAAGTCGTTAAATGGAACCCATTTAAATGGTTCAGTATAATTTACCATTCGAATCAAATATTTATGTTTATTATCTTCCGTTTTGATAACGAAATCAAACATATTATTTCTTTTTTTTGTCTTTGATAGAATTTTAAATCGAAGCGGATGATCTAACGAATTGATCTCTTCTACCGCCTTCTTATCTGAGAGGAAATTCACTTTATCAACTGATAATTTGTCTAATTGAGTTCGTAACTGATAATTTAGCAATAGATTTGAATGACCTATTAATGGAATTAGAAAAATTAAAATAATCAAACACGGAAAGAGATATCTGAGTAATTTTTTAGAGATAAAATCATTAAAAACTATTACAAAAATAAGGACTAGAATGAGGAAAAAAAATAGAAAGTTAAAAAACAAAGATAACATAAATCAGCCTCTTTTCAAGAGACATGAACCCTCCTTATGAATGGTTTGGTAGCACATCTATTCTAACCAAGGAATTGGGCTCATATCTCTTTTTTGTTTTATTGTAAATTTATGTCCTTGCTCATCACCATATATCGCCACGAAACAATGAATCATGCGCAATATGTTGTATTTCGTTTGAGAGGAATGACGCTTTTGGGTCAGCCCCTGAAGCGGGGCGTTGTTCGGTCTTCCGTCACGCCTTGGCGTGACGGAGGCAAGCCTTTGGCTTGCCTTCGACAGTCAAAAATGGGCAATCCGCTTTTCCGTCAAGGATATGTTAAATGCTTTCGTTGCATCTATATAGATATATTACAAATACTGGCAGATGATCAAACAAGTGCGCAAATCAGCGAAAAGCTAAATATAAGCAAACGAACAGTGGAACGTCATCTTTCTTCTATTTTCGGGAAATTAGGGGTGTTGTCACGAACAGGAGCGGTTGCCGAAGCGCTGCGGTTACAACTCATAAAATGAAAGGTGCTAGTCGAAAACTCTAACTAGCATCTTTCATACCTACACTTGCGAACATATCGACCGCACACCTGTCGCTACTTCGATCGCTTGTTCTAAGTCTTCGATTAAATCGCCCACGTTTTCGATTCCGACCGATAACCGAATCATATCTTCTGTCACGCCGGATGCTTTTAAGTCTTCTGCACTTATATAAGTTGCAATAAAGAATTTCCGATCTCCATGTCCCGTCTTTATCACCTGACAAGCTGGCACGGTGGCAAGAAGAGCGAACAATGCCATGTAAAACAAAATTGCAACTTATATAAAACCGTACTGGACGACAGTAAAAATCATACGGTATTACAGTGATTATTATGATTAATTATATATGACGCTTATCACTTTGTCTACAGTGACAGCAAGCGCACCAATCTGAAAAAAGTATATATTTCCGACGATATGATCAAAACGACGAGCAATGTATTGGATACATTCTGATGAAGGAGAATCGGTGTCCATGAATCGAAAAAAAAAGTTTGTCTTGTTTGTTGCCGTGCTGATGATCATTTTCTTTTTCGTCTACATGTTTGAAGAACAAGTGCTGCGCTTTTTAGACTACAAGGTGGTCAAATTGACGATGTTGATTTCTTTGATCACGATTATTGTCGGTGATGTCATCTATCGACGCACGTAATCGGATGCATAAAGGAAACGGAAGGGGCTGTCGGGCGACGATGCCCGGCAAGATCGTTGGGGCGTTGGCGCTGGACGGTGATGAGACGATCGCCGCCTTTTTTGGTTACTAAGGTCGGCGGCTGGATCAAGAACCGTTTGTGTGTGAAAAGGGTTGTCTGCCTGCTTTGCCTGGGGCGGCAAGTCGCAAACAACGCCGCCTCCAGCGCCGTGCATGGTCTGGAAGCGGCGTTGCCGCGTCGGGCGCGACCGTCTTGAACGGATTTCCGCCAATCGCCAAGCCGCTGCCAAAGCGGCGAATGCGAAAAGCGCAGGCTTCCTGCGAACCGTTTTCTCCCATTTCGCCCGCCGCCGTGATGGCGAAGGCTATCCGCCAAAAGGCGGAAACACGTTCCAGCGCAAGCCGACAACGAGCTGGCAGCACGGAAACGTGCCTGGCGGCGGCGACAGCGTCAGACGGATGCCGTCGGGATTGAAATACACGTCCGTTTTGGAGCGGATGCCGAGCGAGCGGATCAGGCGTTTCACTTCCTCCGTTTTTCCTTCTTGGGCGGCCGACATGACCGAGGCCGCGAACGAACGCGATTCGGCGAGTTTTTTCAAAACGGCGGCGGCATCGTTCATCAGCGCCTGCGCCGTGGCGGCGGACTGGGAAAAGAGCGCCGGGTCGATCGGGGGATACGGGCTGGCCGGCATCCGCGGGAAATGAACGAACATGGCCGCTTGAGCCTCCTTTATAAAAATGGAATCGATAATACGATATGTGCGAATATCAAAAAAGGAGCGAAACCTTCATTCGGTTTCGCTCCTTTTTTCTGCGTCCGCGCAGGCGTGGCGCTACAAATAGCGCAGCCATAAATAGGCGTGCGACAAAAGCAAGGCGATGAGCGTCAGCGGCGCGCCGATTTTCAAAAAATCAACGTATGTAAAGCCGTGCCCTTCGCGTGACGCCATGCCGGCAACGATGACGTTTGCCGAGGCGCCGATGAGCGTCCCATTCCCGCCGAGGCAGGCGCCAAGAGACAAGGCCCACCAAAGGACGTCGATTTGCGGGGCGTCCGGGGATAAGCCCATGCCGACGGCCATATCTTGAATGAGCGGGATCATCGTGGCGACGAACGGGATGTTGTCGATCGTCGCCGAAGCGATGCCGGACAGCCAAAGGATGAAATAGGCGGCCGTGGAAATATCGCCGCCGGTGACCTCGAGCGTTTTTTCGGCCAATGATTTGATCAGGCCGATGTCAACGAGCCCGCCGACCAAGACGAACAGTCCAGCGAAAAAGAAAATCGTGCCCCATTCGATCGAATGAAAGACATCCTCAATTTCGTGCTCCGGCACGGCGATGAGCATGAGCGCGACCGCTCCGGTCATGGCGATGACAGCCGCATCGACATGAATGACGGAATGAAGAATAAAGCCGACGATCGTCAGCCCGAGCACGGCGACCGATTTGCGCATCAGCCTCGCGTCTTGAATATAATCGGCGTCGCGAAGCTCCATCAGCTTTTGAATCAACTTTGGATCGGTTTGCAGCTGCTTGCGGTAAACAAACGCCAGCAGGGCGACCGTGATGATGGCGGTCACGATGACGATCGGTGTCAGGTTGAACAAGAAGGCGTTGAAATCGAGATGCTTGTTCGCCGAACCGATCATGATGTTCGGCGGGTCGCCGATCAATGTCGCCGTGCCGCCGATGTTCGACAAGAGCACTTCCGAAATCAAATACGGCACCGGGTTGACTTGGAGCAGGCGCGTAATGGAAAATGTCACCGGCACAATGAGCAGGACGGTGGTCACGTTGTCCAAAAACGCCGACAACAGCCCGGTCAACAGTGAAAGCATCACCAAAATGCGGACCGGGCTGCCTTTCGCAAGCTTGGCCGCTTTAATGGCCATGTATTGAAAAAAGCCGGACTTGCTCGTAATGCCGACCAAGATCATCATTCCGATCAGCAGCGTAATCGTTCCCCACTCAATATGGCGGGTGAACGCTTTTTCGATGTCGACGATGCCGAAGATGACCATGAGCGCCGCCCCGAGCAAGGCGATGACCGCGCGGTGGATTTTTTCAGAAATGATGATCGCGTATACAACCAAGAAAACGGCAATGGCAAAATAATATTGAAGATTTGACACGTGTGCGGCAGAATGATCCATTCGTACTCCTCCCTTTCCAGTTATGTCGTCATGTTGTGAAAACCGCTCCCGCACGCCGGGCATGTCCAATCACTGCGCTCGCTGGCGGCTTCACGAACATAAAACGTAAATGAACAATGCGGACAAGGGATTTCGCGCACCCGATCCATCAACATCCGCCGCCTCGGTTCGGCTGGAGCATTGGTGTCAATGATCTCGACATGGATGTCGTCGCGCGATTCGTCTTCCGCGATCACGTTTCCTTCCGCTTCATCTTTTGTGCGCCAGCGGCCGCCGAGCACATGCTGCTCAAGTTGGCTGTGCGAGGAATGTTCAAGCATTTCTTCAGCCAGTTTCATGTACTGGCGGTCCGTCAGCCCGCTGAACGGAAGGTTCTTCTTCTGTTTTTTCCAATACGCCCGCAGTTGGTCTTCGGTGAAAATCCATGTAACAATCTGATGAATCACGACATTTTTCATCCCATCCACCCTCCTTTTTCTTGATCATATCATAGAAGGCTGGTGATTTAACAGGAAATGCGGCTCAACCATAGCATTTCTTCAATGCATCAACCTTATAAATGCTGCTCTTCTCTTCACTCAAGAACCATCGGTTTAGGGGAAATGGTTGTTTTTCGCGGATCTTATAAAGGGTGGGGGAGAAAAAACGATTGGCTTGAATGGGAAGCGTCCATCCGCCCTTCTTCTTTTTCGCCAAGGCTTTCGTTGATTCCTACGGCATCCGCCTCTTTTTCGCCATTTTCTGAAAAAAGAAATAAACAATCGCTTCTGCGTGATATAATAATAGTAAGACGGACGGCAACAGCGTGCCGGAAAGGGGGGAAGCGACGATGGACAGCCCGCAATATTTGTTTCTCGATTTTGAATTTACGATGCCGGAGACGAAAACAAACCCGAACGGGTTTTGCCCGGAAATTATTGAAGTCGGCCTTGTCGCGGTTGTTGACGATCAGATCATCGGCCAATTTTCTTCCTATGTGAAGCCGCTCCGCTTTCCGCAGCTCACGGAACGGTGCAAGTCGTTTCTCAACATCACCCAAGAACAAATCGACCGCGGAATGAGTTTTTATGAGCTGGTTTCCTTGCTTCGGCAATATGACCGCGAACGCCCGACGACAGTGATGACGTGGGGGAGCATGGATATGAAAGTGCTCCGGGAAAACTGCCAATCGGCGCAAGTGGAATTCCCATTCACGGGCGAGCATCGTGATTTAGCCATGGAGTATAAGCGGTTTTTCGGCAACAAAAACCAAACCGCGCTGCGCAAGGCGGTGCAAGAGTACGGCAATGAGGCAGTTGGAAAAGCCCATTGCGCGCTCGATGATGCGTTCACCGCGTATACGATTTTCCGGCTGGTGGAAAACGACAAAAAATATTTGGCGAAGACAAAGCCGCCGACGATTGGAGAACGGATTGATTTGACCCAGCTGCGAAAAAAATTCGCTTTATAGCCGGCTGCGTTGGCGGCGGCTTTTTTATGTTATAATAGAAAGTGGACGATTTTTTAGGCAGAAAGGTTGTTTCCTTATGTGGCCATCGGTGCTGAATTTATTTTTGTACTTTCCAGAAGACAAACGTGAATACATTCCCGCAGCCATTTCGTTTGCTGTCTTCTTCTTGATGGCGGTGTTCACGATGCGGCTCATCATCATCATCTCCCGGCGGCAGGAGAAGGAAGCGAAGCGGCTCGAAGAACAGCTGCTTGGAAAACGAGAGGAACGGAAGGAGCCGCCCGGAGTATAAACGAGCCCCCCTCCGGCAATACTGGCGGATAACAAGTGATGCTGGAGGGTGGTTCGTCTTGCGAAAAACGTACGGTGTGGTGCTGGCGGCAGCGCTCGTGTTGTCCGGCTGCGGCCAAGAGAATGGAACGAGCCGGACGGTGGAGATGATCAATGCGGATGGCGATTCGATCGGTACGATCGAGTTGACTGAACAGGCGGAAGGGGTGCGGCTGAAGCTTGACTTGGAAGGCCTCCCGCCGGGGGAGCACGCCATTCACATCCATGAAAAGGGAAGCTGCAAACCGCCTGATTTCCAGTCGGCCGGCGGTCATTACAATCCGGACGGGAAAAAGCATGGTCTTCTCCATCCGGAAGGGGCGCATGCCGGTGATTTGCCAAATATTATTGTGAACGATGACGGCACGGTCAATGTCGAGCTCACTGCTCCCAACGTGACGCTGAAAGAAGGAGAAAAAGGTTCGCTGCTCACAAAAGACGGAACGTCGATCGTCATTCACGCCAAGAAAGACGACGGCATGACCCAACCGGCGGGGGATGCGGGCGGGCGGATCGCCTGCGGGGAAATCAAGTCATCGTGAAACAGGGGCTCGCGCGCGGGCCCCTGTTTCACGTTGCCGGGGCAATGCTTCGCATGGCAAATGCGAGAAAGTGACGGTTGCACAGCTTCTGCTGCACATGGATGGCGGAACGGAGCAACGGGTCCGGCGCTGCTTCTTTTCCCTTTCGCCATCCGCTTGGCCGCTCTTCTTTGGTGCAAAGCTATATAGGATGCAACGAAATCGTTTAACATATCCTTGACGGAAAAGTGGCTCATCCATTTTTGACTGTCGAAGGCAAGCCGTAGGCTTGCCTCCGTCACGCTAAGGCGTGACGGAAGACCGAACAACGACTCGCTTAAAGACCCATTCATGGGTCTTTAAGCGGTGTTGTTCGGTCACTCGACAGTTGGATGAAATGACCGGTAAAAACGAAAAATGTTAAAGCTTTAAATTGCATCTATATAGCGCAGCGCCGTCGCCAGCCGCCGCAGCCCTTCCTCCAGCGTCGGGCGCGGGCAGGCGATATTCAAACGGATGAAGCCGACGCCTTCCTGGCCGAATTTGCTGCCGAACTCGACGGCGAGTTTTCCTGTTTCAAGGAGCCGACGCTTCAGCTCCGCCTCGGAAAGGCCAAGGCCGCGGCAGTCGATCCAGACAAGATACGTCGCCTGCGGCCGGACGGGGCGAAGCGGCGGCAAGTGTTCCGCTAAATAGGCAACCGTCATGTCGATGTTTTGCCGCAAGTAATCAAGCAAGGCGTCAAGCCACGGTCCGCCATGGCGGTAGGCCGCTTCCGCTCCGACGATGGCGAACGCATTCAGCGTAAAAAAGCTGTGCCGCTGCTGGACGCGGCGGAACGCCCGGCGCCGCGAATCGTCGGGAATGACTGCTTCGGCTGCCTGCAAGCCGGCGAGGTTGAACGTTTTCGTCGGCGCGCGGAACGTGGCGCTTTGCGCGGCCAGATCTGGGTGGAGGGAGGCAAACGGCGTGTGTTTGGCTGGAGGGAGCGTCAAATCGGCGTGGATTTCGTCGGAAAGGACGAAGACGCCGTGCTTGAGGCAAAGTTCTCCCAGCCGTTCGAGTTCTTCTTTTGTCCATGATTTGCCTCCCGGGTTGTGCGGATGGCAAAGGATGAGAAGTTTGGCATCGGGCAGCTTTCGCTCCAAGTCGTCCCAGTCGATCGCATAGTTGTCTTCCTCAAGGCGCAGCGGACTGAACAGAAGCGTGCGGTCATGGCGGCGGACGAGATCAAACAGCGGCCGGTAGACCGGGGAAAAAACGATGATGCGATCCCCTGGTTCGGAAAACGCTTCGATGGCGGCGGCGACCGCCGGCACGACGCCGTGGGCAAACACGAGCCAAGACGGATCGATCGTCCAGTCATGACGGCGTTCAAGCCATTGGCACACCGCTTCTTTGAGTGAATCGGGAATGACAGTGTAGCCGAACACGCCGTGCTCCACCCGTTGCCGCAGCGCTTCTTGCACTTCTTTCGGTGCGGGAAAATCCATGTCGGCGACCCACATCGGCCATACGTCTTCGCGGCCGAACACGCGATGAACGTCATCCCATTTCACCGACAGCGTGCCCCGGCGGTCGATGACGCGGTCGAACGGAAACATGATCGCGCCTTCTCCTTTCTCAGCACGCGAACGATGCGGTCCTTTCCCTTCATCGAATGGAAACATTGTTGCATCTTCTCCCTTCTTTTTTTCGAATCGATGGCTTATAATGGGTTATATCATAGCATCAAGAAAGGTGGATGGCGGCGGCATGGACGGACGACAGTTGAATCGGCTTCTTCTTGAATGGATCGGCGCCTGGGACCCGTTTGGCCTTGGAAAAGACGCCTACGACGTCGAGGCGGCCAGCGTGCTCCAGGCGGTGTATGAGACGGAAGACGCCCGCACGTTGGCCGCCCGCATTCAGTCCATATATGAATTCGCCTTTGACGAGCCGATTCCTTTTCCCGACTGCCTAAAACTCGCCCGCCGGCTGCTTGAATTAAAGCAAGCGGCGTCCTGTCCGCTCCCGTGATGACGACAGGGAGCCGGCTTGGCGAAACCGACTGATGAAATGGAGGGATGCTGCGTGAAATTGAGCGAAAAAGAGCTGGAAATTATCGAAATATTGGAAAAAGACGCGCGAACGCCGATCGATGTGCTGGCGAAGATGATCGATTTGCCGGTCGAGGAAACGGAAGCATTGGTTCGAAAGCTGGAAGAGGCGAAAGTGATCGTGCAATATACGGCGCTCATTGACTGGCGGAAGGCGGACGGACGCGAAGGGGTGACGGCGATGATCGACGTCAAGGTGACCCCGAAGCGCGGCGTCGGCTTTGACGAAGTGGCGGAGCGCATTTACCGATTCCCGGAAGTGAAATCGGTGTACTTAATGTCCGGCGCCTACGACTTATCGGTCGTGATCGAAGGGCGTTCGATGGCGGAAATCGCCCAATTTGTTTCCGAGAAGCTGTCGACGCTCGATTCTGTCATTTCAACGACGACCCATTTCATTTTGAAAAAATACAAACACGATGGCATCGTCTTTGACCAAGGAGATCAAGATCGCCGCATCGTGGTGTCGCCATGAAGCCGCAAACGAGAAAAACGTACGTGTCCAAGACGGTTGCGGGCTTGAAGCCATCCGGCATCCGCCGCTTTTTCGACCTTGCTTCCAGCATGGACGGCGTCATTTCGCTCGGCGTCGGCGAGCCGGATTTTGTCACGTCCTGGAGCATTCGCGAAGCGAGCATTTTGTCGCTCGAGCAAGGCTATACGTCGTATACGGCCAACGCCGGGCTCTTGGAGCTCCGCCAAGAAATCGCCGCTTATTTGCGCCGCAAGTTTCATGTCGACTACTGTCCGGAGACAGAAATTTTAGTGACGGTCGGGGCGAGCCAGGCCATCGACTTGGCGCTTAGGGCGATCATCAACCCGGGCGATGAAGTGATCATCGTCGAACCGAGTTTTGTCGCCTACGAGCCGCTTGTCGTGCTCGCGGGCGGGAAACCGGTGGCCGTTCACACGTCTGGCGAAGACAAGTTTCAGCTCAATCCGGTTCACCTTGAACGGGCGATCACCGAGCGGACGAAGGCGGTCATCATCTGCTCGCCGAACAACCCGACCGGAACGGTGCAGAGCCGCACGGAGCTTGAAGCGATCGCCCGTCTGGCTGAGGCGCATGACTTGCTCGTCATTGCCGATGAAATTTACGCCGAGCTGACGTATGAAGGAGAGTACACGAGCATGGCCGCTGTTAGCGGCATGCGCGAGCGGACGATTTTGATTTCCGGTTTTTCCAAAGGGTTTGCGATGACCGGTTGGCGGCTCGGGTTTGCGGTAGCGCCTGACGAGATTTTGCAGGCGATGTTGAAAATCCATCAGTATGCCATGATGTGCGCGCCGACGATGGCGCAATATGGGGCGCTTGAGGCGCTTCGCAGCGGAGAGCGCGATGTCGCCGAGATGCGCAACAGCTACCGGCGGCGGCGCAACTATTTCGTCGCCTCGCTCAATGAAATCGGGCTGCCGTGCCATTTGCCGGGCGGCGCGTTTTACGCCTTCCCGTCCATCAAGCCGACCGGTTTGACGTCGGAGCAGTTTGCTGAGCGGCTGCTCATCGAAGAAAAAGTAGCGGTCGTCCCCGGCAACGTCTTCGGCCAAAGCGGGGAAGGCTATATCCGCTGTTCATACGCTTCATCGCTCGAACAGCTGCAAGAAGCCATTAAGCGAATGAAACGGTTTTTGGCGCGCCTGTAACTGGGGATGTTCCGCCGTCGGCGGGACATCTTTTTTTGGGGTTTGCTGTCGGTCTATGTTATAATACAGAAACATAGACGAAATTCATCAATAGGAGTGTTTCGCTTGTCAACGATCAAACGAGGAGCGATCGTGAAAGGGAAGGTGACGGGCATTCAGCCGTATGGCGCGTTCGTCCAGCTTGACGACGGCATGCAAGGGCTGATCCATATTTCTGAAATTTCCCATCAATTTGTGAAAGATGTGCGCGATTACGTCCATGTCGGGGATGAAGTGACGGTCAAGGTGTTGGACGTCGATCGAAAGGCGAGGAGGGCGAGCCTGTCCCTAAAGGCGCTTGAACCCGCCGAGGAAAAGGAAAAACGCCATATGCGCATGAAAATGCCGCTCAAGTCGGGGTTTCGCCCGTTGAAGGAAAAACTGCGCGAATGGATTGAGCAGTCCAAGAAAGAAGATGGACCGAAACCATAAGAACCCTGCCGCCAAGCGGCGAGAGTCCATGACGCTTTTGGGCCGGGAGAGGCGCAAAAAGAAGACACCCACCGCCAAGCGGTGCGTGTCCCTTTGTGTTTCATTATGTGCGCGATGTCTTTGGCTCGGTGCGCCCAAGTTCTTCGGCCGGTTTAAATAAAAGCGCCAAGTTGATCAAGCCGGCGATGCCGACCAAGCTGTAGATGATGCGCGACCAAACGGAGTCTTGGCCGCCGAAAATGGCGGCGACTAAGTCAAATTGGAAAAAGCCGATCAGTCCCCAGTTAATGGCGCCGATAATGGTCAACAATAGCGCAATGCGCTGCAATGCTCCCATCTTGTTTGCCTCCTTTGGAAAATTTCTTTTCAACTTATAGGATGAATCGCAGTCGTGAAAAATATGCATCGTTTGCCGCCAAAGCAGTTGGCTTTACAACCGGTGGCAGGCGCTGCCATAATAGATTCAGGAAAAGGAGGGCATCCATATGCAAGAGTTTATTTTCCGCAACCCGACGAAACTGATTTTCGGAAAAGGGCAGCTCGAACGGCTCAAAGAAGAAGTGCCGCGCTGCGGCAAGAAAGTGCTGCTCGTGTATGGCGGCGGCAGCATCAAACGAAACGGATTGTATGAGGAAGTCATGAAGATATTGGGGAATATTGGCGCCGAGGTCATCGAACTGCCAGGCGTCGAACCGAACCCGCGCGTCTCGACCGTAAGAAAAGGGGTGGACATTTGCAAGCGGGAAGGCGTCGAATTTTTGCTGGCGGTTGGCGGCGGCAGCGTCATCGACTGCACGAAAGCGATCGCCGCCGGGGCGAAATTCGATGGCGATCCGTGGGAGTTTATCACGAAAAAAGCGCCCGTCACCGGCGCCCTGCCGTTTGGCGTCGTCTTGACGCTGGCGGCGACCGGGTCGGAGATGAATTCTGGTTCGGTGATCACAAACTGGGAGACGAAAGAAAAATACGGCTGGGGCAGCCCGTTTACGTTCCCGCAATTTTCGATTTTGGATCCGACGTATACGATGACCGTTCCGAAAGACCATACGGTTTACGGCATTGTCGATATGATGTCGCATGTGTTTGAGCAATATTTCCACCATACGCCGAACACGCCATTGCAAGACCGGATGTGTGAAGCGGTGTTGAAAACCGTGATCGAAACGGCGCCCAAACTGATCAACGATTTAGAAAACTACGAGCTGCGCGAGACGATCATGTACTCAGGCACGATCGCCTTAAACGGCTTTTTGCAAATGGGCGTCCGCGGCGATTGGGCGACGCACAATATTGAGCACGCCGTTTCAGCTGTGTACGATATTCCGCATGCGGGCGGCTTGGCGATTTTGTTCCCAAACTGGATGAAGCATGTGCTCGATGAAAATGTCAGCCGTTTCGCACAATTGGCGGTGCGCGTGTTCGATGTCGATCCGGCGGGCAAGTCGGAGCGCGATGTGGCGCTTGAAGGCATCGAGCGGCTGCGCGAGTTCTGGTCGAGCCTCGGGGCGCCGTCGCGGCTTGCGGACTATGGCATCGGCGAGGAAAACTTGGAGCTGATGGCCGATAAAGCGATGGCGTTTGGCGAGTTCGGCCGTTTCAAAACATTGAACCGCGATGATGTGCTCGCCATTTTGCGCGCTTCCCTTTAACGGGGGAGATGCGGTGGTTCCACTGATGAATTGATGATGGCGCCGGCTTGGCGGCTGAATCTGCTTGAGCCGGCGCTTTTCCTATTTTCTTGGTTTGCTTGGGGCGCTTCTGATCCCACAGGATGGCGGAAAGTGAGGAGGGCGCGAAAAACAGCCGTCCCTCCCGAACCCATGGTTCTCGAATGAGGAAAAAGCACAACGTTGATCACGTTTCTTGAGGCGAGCAGCCTTTTGATTCCATCACGAGCCCCCTAAAGGGCCGGTGAAAAACGAGTTTTGTGCGCAAATCGGCGGGGGGTCTCATCAGAAAAGAGGGACGATTTGGCAAGGTTTCTCTACTTGAAAAACGGTTGGGATAAGCTGTCTTTTTCACTGCATCACCATCCCGCTGGGCGCCGCTGAAGGAAATTGGCGCGGCGAACATGGCGAAAAATGAATCCGTTTCCAAAAAAGTGGGTTGCTTGATTTCCCTTGTTTATTCCGCTAAAGTGAAAGAAGGCAATGATTCTTGAAGGGGAGGCGGACATCGATGACCCACATTCGTTTTGACTATTCCAAAGCGCTCGCCTTTTTTGGCGAACATGAACTTACATACTTGCGCGATGCGGTGAAAGTCGCGCACCATTCGCTTCATGAAAAAACCGGTGTTGGAAGCGACTTTTTAGGCTGGCTTGACTGGCCGGTCGACTATGACAAAGAAGAATTCGCACGCATCAAGGAGGCGGCGAAAAAAATCCAATCGGACTCTGATGTTCTTGTCGTCATCGGCATCGGCGGCTCGTACCTTGGCGCGCGGGCGGCGATCGAGATGCTGCACCATTCGTTTTACAACGCCTTGCCAAAAGAAAAGCGGAAAACGCCGCAAATCATTTTTGTCGGCAACAACATCAGCTCGACGTATATGAAAGACGTCATCGATTTCTTGGAAGGGAAAGACTTCTCGATCAACGTCATTTCCAAATCGGGGACGACGACCGAGCCGGCGATCGCCTTCCGCATTTTCCGCAAGCTGCTTGAGGAGAAATACGGCAAAGAGGAAGCGCGCCGCCGCATTTACGCGACGACGGACAGCAAGCGCGGCGCGCTTCGGACGCTCGCCAATGAGGAAGGGTACGAGACGTTTGTCATTCCGGATGACATCGGCGGCCGCTACTCGGTGCTGACGGCGGTCGGGTTGCTGCCGATTGCCGCAAGCGGCGCGGACATTAACGCCATGATGGAAGGAGCGGCCAAAGCGCGTGACGATTTCAGCTCCTCGGAGCTTGAGGAAAACGCCGCTTACCAATACGCCGCCATCCGCAACATTTTGTACAACAAAGGGAAAACGATCGAGCTGCTCGTCAACTACGAACCAGCGCTGCACTATTTCGCCGAATGGTGGAAGCAGCTGTTCGGCGAAAGCGAAGGGAAGGATCAAAAAGGCATTTACCCGGCTTCCGCTGATTTCTCGACCGATTTGCATTCGCTCGGCCAATACATTCAAGAAGGGCGCCGCGATTTGTTTGAAACAGTGTTGAAGCTGGAAGAACCGCGTCATGAGCTGATCATTGAAGCCGAAGAAAACGACCTCGACGGGCTGAACTATTTGGCGGGAAAAACGGTTGATTTCGTCAACACAAAAGCGTTCGAAGGGACGCTGCTCGCCCATACGGACGGCGGCGTGCCGAACTTGGTCATCACGTTGCCGAAGCTCGATGAATATACGTTCGGCTACCTTGTCTACTTCTTTGAAAAAGCATGCGCCATGAGCGGCTACTTGCTCGGGGTGAATCCATTTGACCAACCGGGAGTGGAAGCATACAAAAAGAATATGTTCGCCCTCCTCGGCAAACCAGGCTATGAGCAGTTGAAGGAAGAACTGGAGAAACGGTTGAAATAACAACGTGTTCCATCGCCAAGCCGCTGTTTTCTCGGGGGAGATGACTCGCGGCTCGACCCGAGTCGCGCCCAAAATGGCGGACGGAACGACGGAAAAAGCGCCTCTTCCCTTTTGCGGGGGAAGAGGTGTTTTGTTATACATGAACCGGGTCGTTCGGCCGCACAACGCCCGGGCGAGGGTTTATTGCTCCCTGCCGTTTTTCGCCAAGCGTCTGAAGCTGCCGCGGACAAATAATCCCCGCCGAACGGGAAACGATAAAAGAAAGGAGGGATTGTGCATGATTGAAATGCCATCGCGTTTGGAAGGAAAACAATTTCAACTGTACCATTTGGAAGAGCAATTAAAACCAATGGGATATACAATCGGCGGCGGGTGGGACTACGATCACGGCTATTTCGACTACAAAATCGCCGATGACGCGGGCTATCAGTTTTTGCGCGTGCCGTTTCGGGCGGTCGACGGGCAGCTTGATTCGCACGGAACGACGGTGGAGCTTGGGCGGCCGTTTTTGCTTGCGCATAAATACCAACGGGGCATCGATGATTTCGCCGATGTCGGCAACATCAGCGCCTCATTCAATCAGTTTGCCGAGCCGCAAGACCCGGATGCGACCGTACCCGAGCGATACATTTCCGTCGGAAAGGCGCTTGTCCAAGAACTGGAGCGCCGCCTGCTCGATTAAGGGGCAAGCGCGAACAGGCGGTCGCTTTGTTGAATCGGGCGGTCCGGTGCAACGGAAATCGCTCCGTGATCTCCATGGATGACGCCAAGCAGCGTCACGTTTTGCTTGAGCAGCTGCTGTTGAACGGCGGCGAATGGCTGGCCGATTTGCTGTTCGTCTGGCTCGAGAAGGCAGAGCGTCTGTCCGTCCAGGCGGTAAAGCGCCGTCTCCCACACGCTGGCGGCGCCCGGCGAGCGAAGGCTGGCGGCCATGGCGAAACTCGCCAGCAAGTTTGTCTGAATCACCTCATCCGCCCCGGCGCGGAAGGCGTTCTGGACGTTTCGGCCCGTTAGGATTTCCACGATGGCGTACACCGACGGGTTGAGGCTTTTGGCGGCAAGCAGCGTGACAATCGTATCTTTATCGGCTTCCGCTTCCGCTTTATGCGGATCGGCGGTGATGAGCAAAAAACGCGCTTCTTGAATATTGGCCTTCTCCAGCACCGCATCGTCGCTTGCCGTTCCTTTAATGAAATGAACCGGCGCGTTCAGAAGCGGGTGGGACGGAACAGTGGCGTCGATGAGAACGAAGCGCATGGAGGCGTCGTGCCGCGCGAGGCGGAGCAGCACCTCGCGCGCCCGCTCGTTCCAGCCGACGATCACCGCATGGCCGCGCTCTGTATACCGGAGCTGTCCGCTTGTAAAGGCGGTTTCCCGGGCGGCGGCCGCGGCGGAGACGGAAGCGAAATAAGCGGTGAGGATGCCGGTGCCAAGGATGATAAGCCCAATGGCCGCGAGTTTTCCGGCGGCCGTTTTCGGGACGATGTCGCCGTAGCCGATTGTCGCGGACGTCACGATCGCCCACCACACGCCGTCGAACACCGTGCGGAACGTCTCTGGTTCAATGAAGCGCATCAGCGCGCCAAACAGCACGATCAACGCGCTTGCCGAGACAAACAGACGAAGCACGGGCGGCCAGCGCCAATACGATAACAGCACGTTCCTTGTTCTCATCGTCCACCCCTCTTTTGCTTTTGTCTTTTTTAGTGTGAGCCGTTTTTGCATAAACATTCCTGTTTTTTCCCATACTAGGAAACGGAACATCACAGAAAGGGGACAGTGGTCATGGATATGAACCGTGTCAAACAAATCGTTTCTTCCCCTGCCGATATCCCGGTATATTACAACGGCGTGTCGGTATGGATTGACGGGTATGATGAAGAAAAACAGACGGCGACCGTCCATTTGCGCGATGGCCGGCTTCATGAGCACCGGGATGTGCCGGTTTCGGAATTGACGGAAGAGCGGGAGTGAAAAGGGGAGGCTGGCTGACAGTGCGGGAGCCTTCTTGCGTTGCTTGGTTCGAGTAAAGGCGTTTTCCGGCATGAAGCGTCCGGGCGGCCCGCAAGAAAACGGTTGTTGTTCGCCGTCTGTTTCGTGAACAAGACGGCTTTTCAGACGACAATCAGAGGGAGTCGGTGCAAGGACGTAGACATCGGATGAAACGTTGATGGAGCGAAAGACGGGGAAATCCGCCGCTTGCCGAACGACATGTCGGGCAAGCGGCTTCGTTTTGTCAGACAGCGGATTGGCGGCGCGTCCGGGCAACGCGCACCGTCAACAGCAAGGCGCAGGCGAAAAAGAGAATATCATCGATTCCGTAGACGAGATGATACCCTCCAGCGGCAAACAGCGCGCTGCCGATCATTGGTCCGAACGCCATGCCCATATAGCGGAAAAAGTTGTACACGCCGATCGCTGTCGAGCGGTTCGCTTGAAAAACGTTCGTCAGTACGGTCGTCTGCACTGGGAGCGAAAGGCCTAAAAACAAGCCGAACAAGGCGATGGCCAAAACAAGCAGCGAAAGCGATCGTTGGGCCGCGATCAAGAAAAAGAAAATGGACAGCACGGTCAAGTACGATGCCGCCAAGCAGCACCGTCCTCCGTCCTTTCCGGTCGGTGAGCGGGCCATAGACGATTTGCATCATCGCCAGGAAGAAAGTGAAAATGGAAATCGTCAAGTTGATCAAAAACGAAGAAGTCGCAAACGCCTCCCGCACTTCTGGTAAAATAGGAGTGTAAATCGTTTGCGTAAACGGGCCGAGAAACGCGGCGAGCGACACAAGATAGACGACAAGCTGGCGTTTCATCTCTTTCCCCTTTCTTTGTTTGTACATATGTATCATTATACTCTCGCTTTTTTCACTGATGGAAATAAAATGACTGTTTGCAAAAGGGGAGATGGAAAGATGGAATCATGTTTGATCCGCGATGCGGCCGCGGCGGATTTGCCGCACATCGTCCGCATTTATAATGAAACGATCCCAAGTCGGATGGTGACCGCGGACTTGGAGCCGGTGTCGGTCGAAAGCCGGCGGGCGTGGTTTGAGGCCCATGACCCGCACAATCGTCCGCTTTGGGTCGTCGAGGACGACGGCGCGGTTTGCGCCTGGCTCAGCTTTCAGTCGTTTTACGGCCGCCCGGCGTACCGCCATACGGCGGAGGTAAGCATTTATATCGCCGAAACGCACCGCGGCCGGGGGCTTGGGACGAAGCTGCTCGAGCGGGCGGTCGAACGGGCGCCCGAACTTGGGATCAAGACGCTGCTCGGCTTTATTTTTGCGCATAATGAACCAAGTTTGCGGCTTTTCTCCCGCTTCGGATTTGAACGATGGGGATATTTTCCGCGCGTGGCGGAATTGGACGGCGTGGAACGCGATTTGGTTATTGTCGGCAAACGGCTTGTATAGAATGGGGGGAGGCGGGGAAGTCATAAGTAATGAGGATGAACGGAAAGAGGGAAGGATATGAACGTCATGCCGATTCGGCTGTTTACGATCCAAGATGGGGAAGGATTTGTCGCTGACGCGTTTCAATGCCCGGTGACCGGCAATTTGATTTACAAATCGTCCGGCACGCCGTCTGTCATCGCGTACACCGATTTGACCGACGAACAAATCATGCGCCTTGAGAAATACGGATTTCGGCGGCTCGGCGAGTCGCCGGCGCGGATGGAAAGCGGCCCGGACGGCATTGAAGAGCTGCTGCCGAGGCAATGAGGGAGAAAGAAAACGAGGTGAAAACGTTGAAGAAAAGGCCTGCCCGCTGGGGACAGGCTTTTTCTTTTCCCCAGAAGGCCGGCGAAACCCAACGGATTCGCTCGATCCGTTCGTGAGAAAGCTCAAGGGATGAAACTGCGGCGCTGCAAGGTTTTTTCAATTTGAAAAACATTGTTGCAAAGCCTGATATTCGTTCCATCACCGGCCGTTGATCATGTCAACCGGCGGATGAGCCAATAGAGCGCGGCGGCCGCCGCTAGGCCAAGCAGCGTATAAAGAACCGGACGGCCGGATCGTTCGAGCGGCGTTTTGTTCTCCAAAGCCGGCGGGTGAACGGTCTTGGCCGTCTTTTCCCCGGTCTGCGGCCGCGTTTCCGTCCCTGCCCCCTCCCTCTCTCCAGCGGCGTGCTTGCCGTACATGCCCGCTCCGGTTCGTTTCGCCTCCTCGTACGCCTTGCGGACGCGCGCTTCGTATTTGTAATCGCCATAGTCATAAAAGTCTTCGACAAGTCCGGCTTTGGCGAGGTCTTCTTGCAGCAGGCGCTTGCCGACCCACACCCAGGCGAGCAGCCGCTGGTATTTGTCAAACAGCGCGTCTCCGTCGGTCTCAAGCAAAATGTTCCCTTGATGCAAGCGGGAACATGTAAATCGGCTTGCTTCTTTCCCATACGGTTCGACTTGGATCGTGCTCTCCGGCGTATCAATGAACAAAAACCTCGTCGTGTATACATGGCCGTTGACGCGGAATTTCGCCGTATCGCCGTCGATGCACTCGACCAATTCAGCCGGGTAGGTGCGGCCAAGGCGCAACGTAGAACGATCTTCTTTCTTCCCCAGTGTATGGCCGTCCAGGTCGATTCGCTCTGGGGTGAGATGCCGCTTGCATCGTTCATTGCCGTTGTATGTTTGAATAAGCTGGACAAGCTCTTGTTTCGTTTTCGCCTGCTTCGCCAGCGCAGTCGGCTCATGGAGCAAATACACGCAGTCGCTGCCGCGGAAGTGCCCGCCCAACTCATCAAGCTCGCCAGGGTGGGCAAAAGCGGAAATCGGGAACATCAACAGGAAACAAAACAAGAATATGACCATTCGTTTCAAAAACGATCCCTCCACTCGAAAAACATTTCTTCCTCTTGAACAAAAACCGGATGTCCGCAATGGATGGGTTTCAGCACACGATCGCACATGTTATGCCGGTTTTTTCCGTTTTTCAGCGAAAAATCAAGCCAATATGGCCGTTATCGCGCTGTTAGGCGGTTTGCGTTCGTTCACGATAAAGTTTATCAAAAAAGTGGAACGATGAGGAAACATCTCGTCTGAGGGGGAGAGGATGACATGTCCAACTTGCTTTTCGATGATCAACCGTTGGTCATTTTGCCGCAACTCGCTTTGGCGATCGGGTTGAACGAAAGCATCGTTGTTCAGCAGCTGCATTATTGGCTCAAGAAAAGCGAAAACGTCCATGACGGCTATAAGTGGGTGTACAACACGTATGCAGACTGGCAGCGACAATTCCCGTTCTGGTCGGAAAGCACGATTCGCCGGATCATTCTTAAACTGGAAAAAATGGGGATCATCGTCGCGGCGAATTTCAACCGCTCCAAGATCGATAAAACGAAATGGTATCGGATCGACTATGACAAACTGGCCGAAATAACGAAAGAAATATCAGAAATGTCGGACGGACAACATGGGCAGGCGGCAGATGATGGCGTGATGACCGCGCACAATGGTGTTTCGATCGTTCAAGGTGCGGTTTCGTTCACTCAAAACGGGGTTTCGTTCGTTCACGATGAGGGTTTGACGACGCACGATGGGGATTCGATTGTGCAAGATGGCATCTCGGCCGTTCAAGGCGGCGCTTCTGTGGTTCAAGGGGGGATGTTGACGGCTCAAGATGGCATTTTGACGGTTCAAAATAGGGTTTTGCCCACTGAAGATGGGGGGTCGATGAGGCAAAGCAGCGTTTCGACGATTCAACAAGATCAGATTTCGGCCGTTTACGATGGCGTTTCGATCGGCCAAAATGAGCAGACGATGGGCGAAACAGTCCGTCCATTTGCACAAAATGAACCATCCAGCTGGTCAAACTGGGCGGTCGAGGTGCTCAATTTGACAAGACCAATACCAGAGACGACAACAGAGATGACATCAGAGATCAAAAGAGAAGACGAAGAAGACGCGCGCGTGCGCACATACAAGGAGATCGTTCGCTTCTGTGAGGAAAACGGGTTTGGCGTGATCGGCGATTATTTGCGGGAAAAGATCAATGCATGGGTGGACGATGCGTCCGAGGAATTGGTGTTGGAAGCATTGAAAATCGCGGTGGAAAACGGCGCCAAACGGTGGGTGTACGTGGAAACGATTTTGCGCGACTGGACGGAAAAAGGGTATCGCACCGTGGACGAAGTGCGCGCCGCGCGGTTGGCGTTTCGAAAAGAGCGGATGAAGCAACGATCCGCCCCGCCTTCATCCGATGGCGGCAGAACGATGCGGAAACCGATCCGCACCGAGATCGTGCCGGATTGGCTGAAGATGGATTACAGCCAGCCGGAAGACGACGACTTTGACATCGAGCAGGCGCGCCGTGAGTTGGAGGAACGTCTGAAAAAATACAAAACCAACCCGGACGGATGAAGCCGAAGGGCGTAAGAGTCCGAGGAGTCTCATCTCATGACGGGACGTGAACCGAGCGATTTCTTGTGTGCCCCACGATTTGAGGTTCAGTCAGGTCGTTCACTGGTGCTGGCGCCCCTTCACGTTTAGATGGTGGGAGGCTTCTTTTGGGAATTTGTTCACAGGGGGATGGCTCATCGCCATCTCCCGAAACGAAAATAAAAAACCCTTGCACGGCAAGGGTTGGGCAAATGGAGCATACCGGGCTCGAACCGGTGACCTTCGCGCTGCCAGCACGACGCTCTCCCAACTGAGCTAATGCCCCAAAAAAGGATATGGATGATCTGTCCATGTCCCATTATATATATGGATGCGGACAATTGCAATCCTTTTTTGATCACCCGCTTTCAATATCAACGTGCACGACATCGTCAATGGAGCGGATGACGTAGTAAAGTTCGGCGGTCGAGCGCTTTTGGTCAATGACGGCTCTTAGTTTCAGCAAATGTTCATTCTCTTCAACGTCTTTAATGCGCATCGTTTTAATGTTGATGTCCTGTTGTTTTAAATGGTCGATGACCTTTGTAATGTTTTTGGCGTCCGCCACGGTGATTTGCAACAGCACCTCTTTTTCGCGCAGCTGCTTTGGTCCAAAAAAATTGATCAAAAACGGAATGAGTTCCACACTGACAATGAGAAGCGCGACGCCGAACGCCGATTCCCAATAGAAGCCTGCGCCGACCGCTACTCCAATCCCTGCCGCCCCCCAAATGATCGCGGCGGTCGTCAGCCCGGTGATGCTGTCGTTGCCGCGGCGCAAAATGACGCCTGCTCCTAAAAAACCGACCCCGGACACAATTTGCGCCGCCAGTCGAAGCGGGTCCATCGTAATATGGTCTTTGAGCGGAAAGACGTACGCCGATTCGATCGAAACGATTGTAAGCAAGCAGCTGGAAATGGAAATCACAAGACACGTTTTCAAACCGACCGGTTTTCGCTTCAATTCCCGTTCCAGCCCAATGATCAGCCCGAGAATGGCGGAAATCCCTAGTTTGAGGAACGGATCAAACATCATCGTTTCTCACCTCGTTCATGGTATAATGTAAGAAAACGTTCGTGAACCATTTTTGTCCGCCCTTCCGCATGAAAGTGGTAGATCAGGGCGCACACTCCTTTTCGTAGAAAGTGAGTTGGCAGAAACATGAAGCCGCCAAGCACAGCAAAGGCTTATGCCGCTCTATTCATCGGCGCGCTTGCCGTGTCAACATCGGCCATTTTCGTCAAATGGTCGCAGGCGCCGTCCGCGGTGATCGCCTTTTATCGGCTCTTTTTGGCCGTCGCCATCATGACGCCGTTGTTCCTCCGGCATCGAAGCGAACTCCGAGGCGTCTCCCGGCGCGATTGGCTGTTTTCGCTTTGTTCTGGGGTTTTGCTTGCCTTTCATTTTATCCTTTGGTTTGAATCGCTCGACTATACATCCGTCGCCAGTTCGGTCGTGCTTGTGACGCTGCAGCCGCTGTTTGCCTTCGCAGGCGGCGCGTTGTTTTTCCGCGAACGGTTGACCGTCGGCGCGGTCGGGAGCGCGGTGTTGGCCATTATCGGCAGCATCCTCATCAGCTGGGGAGACTTCCGCGTCAGCGGGGAAGCGCTGTACGGCGATGGATTGGCGCTGCTTGCGTGCGCGTTTGTAACGGCGTATTGGCTGTTCGGCCAAGAGGTGCGACAACGGTTGTCATTGATGACGTATACCTATATCGTCTATAGCATCAGCGCGGCGGTGTTGTGGCTGTACGCGATGCTGTTTCGCCTTTCGCTGACGGCGTATCAGCTGACGGATTGGCTTTGTTTTCTCGCCCTCGCCGTCATTCCAACGCTGCTCGGCCATTCGGTGATGAACTGGGCGGTCAAATGGGTCAGCGCCTCGACGGTGTCGATGGCGATTTTATTTGAACCGATCGGCGCTTCCGCCTTGGCCTACTGGCTGTTTGGCGAACCGATCCGTCCGTTTCAATGGATCGGCGGTATTTTTATTTTAACAGGAATCGCCCTGTATTTGTGGGAGAAAAACGAAAAAGGTCCGCTAACGGTGCAAGAACGCAGCGGACCCTAGCGTTCCAAAGATAAAGGAAGAGCGGCGGATCGGCAGGCGGAATTCATCGAAGCCGCGGGCGAATTGGGACAAATAAGCGAAATCGACTTGCGTGATATCGGGAAGCAGGTAAGCGGATTTCGTGGCTCCCCGCTTTCGTTTTCGATTGAGCGCGGCGATGATGCCCTCCTTTGTTTGAATGCCGATGCCATGCCCGTAAAAGAAGCCGTCGCCTAAGTAAATGGCATTTTCCCCTTGCCATTGCGGCGTCAACGGATCGAATTCCGGGTTTTTAAAATAGAGGCAATCTCCGGGGAGAAAGTGTTCATCTTTTTTTGTTTGAATGCCAAGATCCCGGTCGGTATGCCAGTCATACAGCAGCAAATCCGCAAACAGCCGGTTGAATGCCGCTGGATCGATTACGTCAAGCACGGCCTTGTAAAACACGATGACGATCGCGGTCGCGCATTCAAACGCGTATCGCTCGCTATGGACAAAAATGTCCTGAATCGCTTCGGAAGCCGTGACATCTGGGCGAAGACGGAAGCCGCCGCGCTCGTCCCGCGTCCAAAAATCGCTGTTGCAGCGCGAAAAACGGAAAATGGCAAACCGCGCCCGGCTTTTCGCCAACTCGCCCGCCGCCCGAACAATGCGGTCGCGCAAGGCGATTTCAAATCGAAGCTGGTGTTTATTTGCATACGTATACAACTTAGGCGAGGAAACAAGGGCATCTAAGATTCGTTGTTCGCTGGCCGGAAGCGAAAACGAACTAGAAACGTCAAAGTTGATTGGTGATAACACGCGAATCAAAGTGAAGAAGCCTCCTTGATGAAAGGATCGCAACAACGATATAGATGCAAAACGGAAAAGTTCTCCACGTCCTTGACGAAAAAAGTCGCTTGCCTATTTCGACCGCCCGAGGCAAACAGCCGTCTTCTTCGCCGCACCTTGGCGTGGCGGAAGACGGAACGACTACCTGCTTCACAGACCCAGGCGTGGGGCTGGAAGCGGCGTTGTTCGGTCGCCTGACAGTCCATCCAGTCGCTCTGCAAAAGCCGTCGATGTGAAGGCGTCCAATCGCATCTATATAGCGATGCCATAGAAGAAATGTATGCACTCGCGCCGGTGTTCATTCCCCTTTTTTAGGAAAAGAACGCTTTCCTGTGGGATGGAGAAGAGGGAACGGGGATGGATCAGCGCGTCCTAAAATTTTTTTAAAAAAGGTATTGCTTTTTTCGAGTTAAGGTGGTATATTAGAAAACGTCGCTGATCAAAGAGGTTGTTTGACAGCGATGCGAAGCAAAAAAGCAGTTGACATCCAAAAAGATGTTATGCTAACATAAAAGAGCTGTTTGAGAGAGACAAAACAGTCGAAAGCTTGTTCCTTGAAAACTGAACGAAACGAAGCGCGAAAGAAAAGCTGAGGCCGTTTAGCGCCTTTGGTGCTGCGGTTGAAGCAAAAAGCCAATCAACTTTCTTTGGAGAGTTTGATCCTGGCTCAGGACGAACGCTGGCGGCGTGCCTAATACATGCAAGTCGAGCGGACCAAATCGGAGCTTGCTCTGATTTGGTCAGCGGCGGACGGGTGAGTAACACGTGGGCAACCTGCCCGCAAGACCGGGATAA